>JAMCRV010000114.1:0-69514 GCA_023381555.1 Chloroflexota bacterium
TGGCCACGGCACAGCTTCGCATCCTCATCGCGGAATCCATCCCACTCGTTCGTCTTGGCCTTCGAGTGGCACTGCAACGCAACGATACCTACGTTGTCGTTGCGGAGGTTGAGTCGTGTTCTGCGGCCATGCAGGTTCTCCGCCGGGAGCCAGTGGACCTGCTCATCGCCTGCGTCGAGCTCACGGACCAGGATGGCTTCGCGCTCGTTTCGAGAGCGCGCAGTGTCGCACCGCACGTCCGCTGTCTTGTGCTGAGTGAGGCAGAAGCAGAGGATGAGATGTACCGCGCGATGAAGGTTGGGGCGGCTGGTTATCTCTCGAAACTCGTGTCAGAGGATCGTCTGCTCGGGGCAGTAGATGACATTCTGCAGGGCTGTGTGACGGTGAGCACAGAGGATCCGGTCCCTTCGCTGTCCCCTGGACTGACGCTTCCTTCTGTCGAAGACAGAGGACGGGACAACGCGCCAGCTGGGCACACGATGATCACGCCGCTCTCGCCACGAGAACTCGAAGTGGTTCGCCTGATCGCCCAAGGTTATGGTAATAAAGACATTGCGCAAGAGCTTGGCATTAGCGATCAAACTGTGAAGAACCACATCACGGCTATCTTGCGCAAGCTTGGTGCGAACGATCGCACAGCGGCTGCGATCTATGCCTTGCAACGGGGCTGGATTAGGCTCTCGTAGTACTGACGTGTACAGCGCCCGCCGGCTGAAATGTGTAGATGGGTCTTTTTAGAGGAGACAGCCCGAAGTCCCGGCAGCGTGCCTCCGCTGCGCAGCACTGGACGGCCGTAAAAATTAGCGCCCACCGTGAGAGATCGCTCGCGCTTTACAATGGTGCCTGTGCGCTGACGGTGAGCGGTGGCACTGATGGGATGCAACGGGGGAGGAAAGTTCGATCATGGGGCTGATGGACGGCAAAGTAGTGGTGATCTTTGGGGTCGCAAACTATCGTAGCATCGGTTGGAGTATTGCTCAGGCGCTGGTGCGGGAGGGCGCCACCGCTGCGTTTTGCGCCCAAGAGCGTGTAGTTCCAGAAGTGCGTAAGCTTGCTGCGTTGCTGTCTTCAGATGAAGTCTACGAGTGCGACGTGCAAAACGAAGACGATGTGCCTGCGGTATTCCGCGTACTGCGCGAGCGCCACGGCGGAATCGATGCGGTGGTACATAGTCTCGCTTTCGCCAATAGAGAAGATATCAGTAGTAGGCGCTTCGTCGAGACGCCTCGGGCAGGCTTCCAGCTCGCCCTCGATGTCAGCGCCTATTCGCTCACCTACATTGCGCGCGAAGCTGAGCCGCTGCTGGAGGCACGGGGCGGGGGAGCTATCATCACACTCAGCTACCTGGGAAGCGAACGGGTCATTCCGAACTACAATGTGATGGGTGTGGCGAAGGCGGCCCTCGAATGCAGCGTCCGCTACCTGGCTTACGATCTCGGCCCGAAGAACGTTCGCGTGAATGCTATCTCAGCTGGACCGCAGCGTACGCTCAGCGCCCGGGCGATCTCCGGATTTCAGGACATCGAGCGCATCGTCACCGAGCACTCGCCACTGCGACGAAATATCGACGGCGGCGACCTCGGCAATGCCGCTCTCTACCTGTTGAGCGACCTTGGTCGCAACGTGACCGGTCAGGTGATGCACGTCGACGCAGGATACAGCATTATGGGACTGTAATACCTCAGGTTAACGATAGGTAATTGACATTTTCATTGCAAGTCCGTGACCATTGTGGGGAGCAATCACCATCTTTCTCGTCTACGCTCAGACTGTTGAGGAAGTGCGTAGATAGAAAGCGTGAAGACGGTGAACAAGCGCACAATTCTTGGTTTGCTCGTAGGATCAAGCACCATTGCGGCAGTGGCGCTCCCTGGAGCAGCATTTGCGGCTGCCCCGGCGGCGCCGGTAGAGGCCGGAACGGCCAGTAACCCGATTGCGTTATCCGGATCATATTCTGGCACACTGGCAGCGAACTCTGGTGGATCTTACGACTACTTCCAGCTTCCTTACACTGCTAATAGCTCTGTCAACTTGACACTGTCGCTCCCCAATGCCGTGACCCTGGAAAACGGAGCCTCCGGATTCAACGTGTATCTCAACGGCACCTTGATCGGTAACTCGGTCGAGAACGCTACAACGGCGACTTACACCATCAACGCGCCGGCAAGCGGCACAGCCCTTGTACAGGTGTACAACTATGATCCAGTAAACGGCATCAACTTCACGTTGAGCACTGGAAGCACCAGTAGCACGGCAGCTACGACCTCACCGACAACGGTAGGCTCGGCAGCCACGACTGGGGCGATCATGCCTCTCGGCGGATCGGCGTCTGGCTCACTCGCCGGCAACAGCGGTGGGAGCTACGCTCTCTACTCTGTCAACTACGCGAACAGCGCTCAAATGCTGACATTGACGATGAGCACGACACCTTCGGTCGACGTGACCCAGGGTGCAGCCGGATTCAACGTCTATGATGCGAGCGGCAACCTGGTTGGTGGGGCCACGCTCCAGTCTGATGGTACACTGGCACTCACTCTCAATGGAAATCCGACAGGAACGTATACGGTCCAGGTGTACAACTACGATCCCACGAATACGATCAGCTACACCTTGACCCAGTCAGCGAGCTAGCAGCAGACCTATACTCCCGTTGCGATCGCGGAGCGCGTCATCACGGTGATCCGGCGGCGCGCTCCGAGACCGGTGTCTTCAGCGCGGCACGCTGCAGTCCGCCGGCCACCCCGGGGAGCGCGCCCCAGTGGACGGCGAAGACCAGAGTCGAGGGTAACCACGAGTGCCGGCCCGCTTACCCAGCCCTGTGTTCCTAGGCGGTTCGGCACGCCTATTCCCTCAGCTTCCTGGTCGATCTCCCCGTGTCCGGCGGGGTCGAGCAGAGCCTGAAAGCGCAAACCGCCGGCATGGCTGTCGCGATCGATCAGTGTGCTCAAGAAGCTCTGGGCGAAGCCACGGCGCAGCGCTGGAAGGGTGAGGCTCGCAAGTGATCGTCGCCAGCGCGCCCTGGCGGCCGGAGCGAGCTAAATGGTGCATCTACCACTGACGGGCAAGGCAGTCTAGTTAGAGCCGCGACTGCTGCCGGAGTCCAGCTCTTCCTGCTCGTCCGCATGTGGCTGGTGGCCGTCGACGCGCCGTAACCACGCTGTGTACTGGCGGCCTCCCGCCAGTGCCCGGTGAACCGGTTGAGGTCCAGCTCGGGCACGCGGCCGCAAAAGCGTCTCCGTCAGGAAAGGCGCCCGCCGGGTACCCGCCGGGGCAGGGTGCGAGCCCTGGCCGGTGCCGTGGGGCCATGCTGTGCGTGCCACCCGCCGGCCCAACGCGCGCTCAATCTCCCGCCACTTCGGTGCGTCCGGCGGGGTAAGGAAGGTGATGACTTCGCCTGGCCGCCCCATACGACCCGTTCGTCCAGCACGATGGGTGAACAGCGCGGGCGAATCGGGCAACTCGTAGTTGATCACCTGGTCGATGCCGTCCACATCGAGGCCGCGGGCGGCAACATTGGTTGCCAGCAGAATGGGCAACTCGCCGGAGCGGAAGGCCGCCATGACGCGCTCACGTGCATGCTGGCTGAGGTTACCCTGGAGTGCATCAACGGGGTACCCCTGCGCACTGAGTTGCTGAGCCAGCTTCTTGACCCCGTGCTTGGTTCGCCCGAAGACGAGAATGGGACCGTCTCCCCGTTGATCCAGCAAGTGGCGCAATGCGGCAAGCCGGACGGTCGGGTCCATCTCGTAGACGACGTGCTCGATGGTGGTCGGCACGACCGTCTCGGGATCAACACAGATCAGCAAGGGGTTGCGCAGGTGGCGCGCCGCGGTTGTGTTGACCCAATCTGGCACGGTGGCGGAGAAGAGCGCGGTCTGGCGTTTAGCTGGAGCCAGGGCCAGAATGCGCTCGACATCGGGCGCAAAACCGCGGTCCAGCATTTCGTCGCCCTCATCCAGCACGAAGCAGCGAAGGCGCAGCAACGATAGGTTCCCCTGCCGGAGGTGATCAAGCGTGCGGCCGGGAGTGCCGACGATGACCTGCGCGCCGTTGTACAGCGCCTGGCGTTCCGGCAACAGCGACCGGCCGCCGTAGAGCAGGGTGAGACTCAGATGTCGCACCCGACAGAGTGCATCGAGCACACCGCCGACCTGGATTGCCAGTTCACGCGTGGGCACGAGCACCAGTGCCTGCACAGCACGAATGCCGGGGTCGATGCGCTCGACTAGCGGCAGTCCGAAGGCTAGCGTCTTGCCGGAGCCGGTCTGGGCCTGGCCGATGACGTCGCGCCCGGCAAGTAGCGCCGGAATGGTCTGGGCCTGGATCGGTGTGGGCACCGTTATGCCCATGGCAGCCACGGCCGCGCGCACAGCTGGATGAAGCTGCAGTTCGTCGAAGGACACTACTGAAACTACCAACGGTGGTAGCCAGCACGAAAGGTCAGTTGACTATGGCGCATCTTGCGTTGACTCCTTGGCGATTCTTCGGAACCGACCGGTCAACGCGATTTGCGGGTGAGGAGGGAAGAGGGACTTCCTGATGGAATTCCGCACTTAACCTGACCACGACGGTGGGCCGACGATCCATAACATCAAGTATCGAATGCATCAGCGTACCATACCTTAATGGTGCTCAGGGGTAGGCGGTTGAACCGTACGTCCTCACACGATTGCTCAAAGTCGATTGAGAGAAACTGTCGCCGCGCTGATGTGGATTGGTGCTCTGGAGTCCTGATGAATGAGGAACTCGGCTAGCGGGTCTCGACGGGATCAGGAAGCGCTTCGAGGAAACGCACGACCTCTCGCGTGATTTGGGTCTTGGTTGAGGCTCCTGAGGTGACGCCGACTACGGAGGCACCCTGAAGCCATTCTGTGCGAATCTCGGAGGCGCTGTCAACACGATACGCGGGCTTCCCCGCGCGCTCCCGAACGGCGTCGACGAGCCGGTTCGTATTGGATGAGCGCTCATCACCGACGACAATGACGACATCACACAGTTTGGCCTGTTCTACAGCCGCCGTCTGCCGCTCCTGTGTGGCCGTGCAGATCTCGTTGTAGACTTCAATGTCTGGATAGCGCTCTTTGAGCCGGTCGATGATGTCCTGGGTATCCCAGAGACTCATCGTCGTCTGTGTCGTAACGGCACGCTTACCTTCCGGAAGATCGAGCTGGTCAACCTCTCCCACCGTTTCGACCAAGAAGATGCGACCAGGAGCGTTTCCCATGACGCCTTCAGGCTCGGGATGACCGTGTCTGCCGATATAGACGATGTAATATCCCTCTGCGACCAGCATTTTGACGAGATCATGCGTCCGTGTGACATCCGGACACGTGGCGTCAATCACGCGAAGCCCCTTTTCAAGCGCGCGTGTACGCACTTGGGGTGATACTCCGTGAGCAGTGAAGATCACGGTCCCAGATTGAATCTGTTCGAGAATCTTGAGGCGGTCAGGACCATCCACTGTGTCTACGTGGTGTTCCGCGAGGTCATCGATCATATGTCTGTTGTGCACCATCTGACCAAGACCATATACGGGTCCGTCAGTAGAATCTCCGATTTGCTTTGCGATACGCATAGCACGGACTACGCCGTGGCAATACCCCTGCGGGGTAATGAAGTGCACTCTCATGCGAGCCTCTTCTACCGTTGGATGCCCTTCCTCATCCTACCCGCTGAAGCGAAAGGAGGCGCTTTTTCACAGGGCAGGCGGCACCGAATTCCCCGGGTGCTTCGAGGTTTCGGCGACTGGACGTGCAAGACTGCCGGCTAGCGGGCACTTAAACCGATCTTAACGATCAGCTCAGCGCAAAGCTACGGGCGGGTATACTGCCAAACGTTGGTAGGCAGCCGCAAGAGATAAGCGACCGCTAAGACGGTGGTGGAATGGCTCTAAGCACGCCCTTCACACCCTCCCTAGATCGTTCGAGACCTTCCAATCGCCGCCGGCGATACTGGCGAACGACGTTACTGGCCTATCTGTTCATTCTTCCTGCTGCCATTGTCATTGCTATCTTTCACTTTTTCTCTGTGGCTTTTGCCTTCTACATCAGTCTGTTCAACTGGAAGGTGATCCGAGGCGCCTTCCTCGGATTGGAGAACTACGCGGTCATTCTCGGCAGTAGCGACTTTCGCACCACCCTAGCGACCACGGTTTGGTATTCACTCTTCACCGTCATCCCGAGCATCACTGTCTCCTTCTTCGTTGCGCTGCTCCTGAGCAGATCGCTCAAGGGCATGAGCTTCTACCGGACGTTGTTTTTCGTCCCCTACGTCACATCGACGGTAGCTGCCGCCGCTGTGTGGCGTGTCCTCTTCCGGACGGACGGGATCTTCAGTGCACTCTGGGAGTGGATGGGAGCTTCGAGCCCGCAGTGGCTGAATGAGCCTCGTGGAATCTTCGCGCTTCTCGTCCAACCCTTTGGTGTGACGCTTCCTCATTGGGCGGTCGGTCCGAGTCTCGCGTTGGTGTGTATCGCCGTCATGACGATTTGGTACAGCCAGGGGTTCGACGTTGTCGTCTTCCTAGCGGGCATGACCTCCATCCCGAAGGAGCTGTATGAGGCAGCAAGGCTCGATGGAGCATCGGAGTGGCAGATCGTGCGTTTCATCACGTGGCCCTTGCTGTTGCCGACCACATTCTTCATCTTGGTCATCTCGGTCATCGGGAGCTTCAAAGCCTTCAATCAGATCTACATCATGACGGGCGGAGGTCCAGCAGATACGACGACGACAGTTGCTCTGTTGGTCTACAATCAAGCGTTTCGCTATGGCCACTTGGGATATGCCTCGGCTCTCGCCTTCATTCTCTTTGCTATTATTCTGACTCTGACGCTCGTGCAGTTCCAAGTAGTCGGGCGGAGTGCGAGGGCGGTCAATGGCTAGCTCTGCTGAGTCACGTGCACTGCCCGGTGCGGCTGCTGCGCACACCATCCACTCGCGACGGCCCGTGACGGTACTGGCTATTCACGCGATCCTCATCGTGGGGGGGCTCTTGGTTGCCTTACCGTTTCTGTGGATGCTCCTCACGTCGGTGAAGACGCAGTTCGAAGCCCTCGCGTACCCTCCGACGTTCCTACCACGCCAATGGCAGTGGCACAACTACGTTGACGCCTGGCGCCTTCCCGGGAGCTGGCCCAAGGGCTTCCCGCGCTACTTCGTCAACACCGTCTTCATTGCGACGGTGACGACGACGGGCGCCCTGGTGACATCGCTGCCCGCGGGCTATGCATTTGCCAAGATGGAGTTCTTCGGCAAGAATGTCATCTTCCTCTGCTTTCTGGCGACACTGATGGTTCCTTTCGAGGCAACGCTCGTCCCAGACTTCATCATCATCAAGTCACTGCACTGGTACAACACCTACTACGCGCAGATCGTTCCCTGGCTTGGCACAGTTTTCGGGATTTTCTTGCTCAGGCAGTTCATCAGCTCTTTGCCGAATGAGCTCTGGGAGGCAGCCCAAATTGATGGTCTCGGGCACGCCGGCTATCTGCGGTGGGTCGTGGCACCGTTGTCTCTGCCCGGTCTGCTCACTTTGGGCCTCTTCACATTTCTCGATAGCTGGAACGCGCTGATCTGGCCACTTATCGTCACGAGCAGTGACCAGATGCGCCCGATTCAAGTAGGTCTCTCCTACTTCATTACTGAGGAAGGCACGCAGGTCAACCAGCTGATGGCCGCTGCCACTTTCACCATCCTTCCTGTCTTGGTTCTCTTCTTGTTTACACAGCGACAGTTCATTGAAGGGATAGCGCATTCAGGGCTGAAGGGTTGAATCGGAGCGCCAGGGGGAAGTTACGTATTCCCCTCGCGGACAGAGTGTTGTGCGTAACAGGTGGAGTCTCAGTAGAAAGGTCATGTTCACGATGGATTCGCTGAGCCGGCGAAAGATGCTTGTGCTGCTCGGCAGCGCGACAGCATCCATCTCGCTTGTCGCTTGTGGTGCATCACCGACCACGACGAGCGCGTCTTCCACTACCGCTAGCGCTGCGCCAGCGTCCAAGACAAGCGCGACCAGCGCATCTTCATCCCAGGGAAGCTCGTCTTCCACTGCGACGAGCGCTGCGACAGCGTCTACGTCGAAGGCGAGCACGAGCACGACTTCCTCGAGCGCGGCCGCTGCGAAGACCTCGTCAGCTGCGAAACCCACACCAACGGCTGTTCCCATCACGGTACACGGCACCAAGGTGACGTTCTGGCACACCCAGAGCGGACCAAATGCCCAGCTCCTCAACAAGATAGTGCTGGGCTTCAATGCGAGCCAGTCGACGTACACTATCGTGCCGGAGTACAAGGGCAACTATAACGACCTGTACAAAGCAAACTTAGCGGCTATCAACGCGGGTCAGCCTGTCCCGTTGTCCGTAGCCTATGAGAACCAGGTCGCCGAATATTATTCCAGCAACCTCATCGTTGCCTGGGACGAGTACATGAACAGTGCTCAAGGGGGCCTCAGTGCGAGCGACAAGAGCGACTTCTTCCCGGCTTTTCTCGAGCTCGGGAAGTTCCCGCAGTTTGGCAATAAATTCCTCACCTTCCCCTTCGCAAAGAGCCTTGAGCTCATGTGGTACGACGCTGATCTTCTGCAGAAAGCCGGCTTCGATAAGCCACCAGCGACGTGGAATGATTTCCAGACGCAGATCTTGAAAATCAATAGGACAGTGTCGCCCGCGTGGGAGTTCTCCGCCGATGCGTCCCGCTTTGCCACTTGGGTATTCAGCCGGCACGGGGACCTCATTTCTGCCGATGGCAAGACGCTCACGATTGACACGCCCGAAGCGGAGGATGCCATGGCCTTGCTGGCCGCCGCGGTCAAGGCGAAAGCTGTGCTTGCTCCCCAGGGATACCAGGCAGAGACCGACTTCGAACAGCAGAAGACGGCATTCTATCAAGATTCCAGCTCTGCTCGCTCCTACATACTGGCAGACTTGAAGAAGGCCGGGAAGAACTTCAACTGGACGGCTGAGATGCCGCCAGTGGGCAAGGTTGGGCAAGACCCGCGGTCAGACCTCTACGGCGGCAACGTGTGCCTCTTCAAGACAAATCCAGAGGCACAACAGGGCTCCTGGGCCTTCATGAAGTACTTCAGTGATACGAAGCAGACAGCGACATGGGCGTTGGGCACGGGCTACATGCCGTTGCGCAAGTCTGCGACTGAGACTCCGGAGTACAAACAGTTCCTGGCAGAGAATCCCCGGAACAGCGTCGCGATCGATGGTCTGAAGTATCCGGGCAACACCGGCGAGCCCAAGGTAGCCGCCTGGCAGCAGGTGCGCGACATTCTGCAGTCTATGCTCCAGCAGGTAATCGCCGGGACGGCCTCACCGAAGAGTGCGCTCGCTGCAGCAAACAAGAAGGCGAATGACGTCATGAAAACGTCGTAGATCCTTGCGAGATGGGGCCACCTCGTGCCGTGGTGGCCCCAAGCCCTCGTTCACTTGGAGGTCTGCGTCTCGCAAGCGAAACCGAAGTGTTAGCTCTGTGTCGTGTTCTTTCTAGATTTGGGCTTGGGCTAGATGTTCTCTTGACCTCCAGACACAATGGTGCGCATAGTCAATTTGGTAGCAACTATAGGCTCGGTTGCCGAAAAGGTTGGCATACTTCCAGCGAAGCGATAATTAGGGTTTTCAGAGGAGGGAGGCGGAAGTGATTGCACGGGACGGCTCCGGAACACTGCAGCCTATGGGCTTGGGAGACTTGTTTGCTCGCACCGTTGAGATCTACCGGACGTACTTCGGCAACCTGGTCGCGATTGTTGCCCCGGTTCAGCTCGCGCTGGTCATACTGAACGCAGTGATCAGCCGGCAAATGCAAGGAACGGGAATCACTGTCTTCACTGCACTATCTGGGCTCCTCACGCTCATCTTTACCATCCTGGCGACCTTGCTGCAGACCGGAGCCCTCACCGTGGCGATTGCCGACGACGCGATGGACCGGCCAATTTCAGTCTCCCGTGCCTACACCACTGCTGCTGACCGGATCGGAGCGCTGCTGGGGACTGCGCTGCTGGCAGCCCTCCTCTACTTGGTCATGGGTATCACTATCATCTTGATTCCTCTGGCAATCTACTTTGGGGTACGCTGGGTTTTCTTACCCCAGGTGGTCATGCTCGAGAACATGAGCGGGATGACGGCGCTCGGGCGTAGTGGATCCATCACGCGCGGTCGCTGGTGGTCTCTTTTCGGGGTGCTCCTGTTGACATTCATCATCATCGGAGTGATTGGTGCGTTGCTAGGGGGCATCCTCAGTTTCATCGGTCTCGTCCTACTCCGGTCGGCCTTCCTCTCTCTGTTGTTCACGTTCCTGGTTCAGACCGCCATTACTCCACTCGGCAGCATCGTCATCACGCTCCTCTACTTCGACGGGCGCGCTCGCCAGGAGGAGCTGACCATGGGTGCCATCACCGCACTCATTCCCTAGCGCTCGGCGCCGGGGAACGGCTAGTAGACCTTGCGGCTTCGTGGTGAGTGATTCTCGGCTGACTGCAACTCGAACGAGACTGCCCCTGGCGTCCTCGCTCAGGCGCCAGGGGCGGTGACCCTACTGCATCGGGCTAGCCGGATAACTCGATGATGCAAGCGTTTTCCGCCCGTCTTTTCGGGAGATAGCACTTCCCGGGGCTGCCGCGCTAGTCAGGGTGAGAGCGTGGCAAACGCCGTCGTTACACTGGGCCCTAGAAACCTTGCCAGCGGAACTCTGGGAAGAACACTGAAGGCTCAGGGAGGACCCCACCGTGACTTGCCTTACCCGCCGGAGACTGTTGCGCACCGTTGCCGGGTTGACAGCGACTTCGCTGTCACTTGCCGCGTGCGATTGGGCTCAGTTGCCGGGCGAGTCTACTTCGTCAACAAGCGCCACAAAGATGCAGACTACTTCCAAAGTGGCGGCAACAGCGACTACCACCGCATCGGCACAGCCAGCGCCTACGACGGCTCCGCTGACCACGCCGCAGACTGTCGCCGGGGAGTTTCTCTCTTACTGGCCGCGCGTTCAATCAACGATCCTACATTCCGAAATAGCTGACGGTTGACGATGGCTGATTGCCCTAGGCGTGTCACTCTGAGTGTGCTACGATAGTTTTGTCGGAAAGGAGGTGATGTGTAGTGGGTAGTTCTTGTTGCTTGGGCAGCTCCCCTACGAAGTCGCAGCCGATGGAGGTGAGCCCATCTTAGGGGGCTGCCCGGCAGCAACCGAATGAAGAGGAGCGGAGCGTTCACTCCGCTCCTCTTCGTTGTTACACGCCAATGAGCGCAGACCATATTCCAGCCGCTTTCGCCCGTGTTGCGGATAGCACTGCTTTGTGCCGGCTCCTGCATCTGGACGCCTGTGAGTCCACCCAGGCGGTTGCTGGGGAGTTGATTGCTGCTGGAGCGAGTCCTTACACGGTCGTGCTCACCAATGAACAGACGGCGGGATATGGGACTCACGGACGGCGATGGCTCCATCAAGGGGGCAATGGGCTCGCTGTGTCGGTGATCGTTCCCTGCCCTCCCCGCGTCGATCACGAGCCGTGGGTGACTGTGGCAGCGGCTGTTGCGTGTGCCCAGGCCCTTCGTGGCGTTGTGCTGCCTCCTCCGCGACTCAAGTGGCCGAACGACATTGTGATTGCGCAGCGCAAGGTCGGCGGCGTTCTGGCAGAGCTCGTGCAAGAGCCAAGGCTCATGATCATTGGGTTGGGGCTCAATCTCCACAGTGCCCCGGAAACTGATCCGGCGCTGCCAGCGACCGCCGCCGCCCCTTGGTCGACCCAGACGATACGACGGGAGCAGATCCTCGAGTCCTGGCTCCTCGAGCTCTACCATCTCCTGACGTATCTCAAGCGAGGCAGGGTCGACGTGATCCGGGAGGCGTGGCATCTTCTGCTCGACACGACTGGCCGTCGAGTTACCGTCACGCTTGATGGACAGGAGCTGACTGGACTAGCGACTGCGGTTGATAGCAAGGGTGCGCTCATCGTTCGACCCGACGGCGGCGGTACCATTCGTGTACAGCCTGGCGGAGCCGCGATCATCCGGCACATCTCTCAGAGCACGGCGGCTACGACGAGGCGGAGGAGGAGTAGGCCCGGCGGTGATTGACGACACGATAGCCTCGGGGAAGGAAGCGGCCCAGAGACGGGCCGCGCTGGGGCGCTGGCGAGCGCGCGGTGTCAACCCCTATCCACCCACATTTCATCCCTCCCATACAGCCGTGGAAGCTGGTGCGCAGGCAGACAGTGAAACGAGTGTCGTGATCGCCGGGAGACTCGGCGCCCTACGGGAGCACGGTCGCATTGCCTTTAGCCACCTCATCGATGACAGCGGTTCCGTACAGCTTATGTTTCGAAAGGATGTCTTCGGCGAGGCACACTGGGGCATGCTACGGGATCTCCACGCCGGGGACATTGTTGGGGTGGCGGGTGGTACTTTGCGGTCGCGCGCTGGAGAGCCGTCGGTGTTGGTACGCCAGCTCACGTTGCTGGCGAAGGCGCTCCAGCCGCCTCCTGAGAAGTTCCACGGTCTTCAGGATGTCGAGCTCCGGTTGCGTAAGCGTTACCTCGATCTCATGGCGAATCCTGCCGTTCGTGAGCTCTTTCGCCAGCGCACGCTTCTCGTAACGCTGATGCGCAGTGAGCTCGATCGGCGGGGCTTCCTCGAAGTGGAAACGCCTGTGCTCCAGCCACTCTACGGCGGCGCCGCGGCGAGACCATTTGTTACCCATCACAATGAGCTTGAGCAGACCTTGTACCTGCGGATCTCCGATGAACTGTACCTGAAGCGGCTCATCATCGGCGGGTTTCCGAAGGTCTATGAGATTGGTCATGACTTTCGCAACGAGGGTGTGTCTCACCGTCATAACCCCGAGTTCACGATGATGGAGCTGTACTGGGCCTATGCCGATTACATCGACATCATGGATCTCACGGAAGAAGTGGTCTGTGCCATTGTCCAGGGCGTGACAGGATCGACTTCTGTAACGTATCAGGGATCCAAGCTCGACTTTGCTCCACCTTGGCGCCGGCTGTCCATGCGTGAGGCACTGTTGCACGCCACAGGACTCGATTTTGGTCAGTTGCGAGATGAAGCT
The DNA here is from genome assembly GCA_023381555.1 of Chloroflexota bacterium. GTDB lineage: Bacteria > Chloroflexota > UBA4733 > UBA4733 > UBA4733 > JAMDCW01. The sequence continues at coordinate 13,063 of JAMCRV010000114.1, forward strand.
TCGCTGGCGATGGCCTGCCGTGAGCGTGGCCTCTCTACTCAAGGCGCGAAAACCTGGGGCAAAATGATCGATGAGCTGGTAAAGACGTACGTTGAGCCAGCGCTGGTTCAGCCGGCATTCCTCGTGGACTACCCCTGGGAGTTATCTCCCCTAGCGAAGCGCCATCGGGATGATCCGCTCCTTGTGGAACGGTTTGAGGCGTTCGCAGCTGGATTTGAGTTCGCGAATGCCTTCTCGGAGCTCAACGATCCAGATGATCAGAGGTTGCGCTTCCTTGAGCAAGAACGCGCAGCGAAGGCCGGAGACGAGGAAGCGCACCAGCTCGACGAAGACTACATTGAAGCTCTGGAGCACGGGATGCCGCCGACTGGTGGGCTTGGTATTGGCATTGACCGGCTCACGATGCTCATCACCGACCGGCACTCCATACGAGAGGTTATCTTGTTTCCACATCTGCGTCGCCTGGAGCAGGAAGGTTAGCAATGCTGGCGCCATCATTAATCCGTGACCATCCCGAGCGCATTCGGCGGGCCCTTTCTCGGCGCCACGATCCGGGGCCACTTGACGATCTGCTTACACTCGATGTAAGCCGTAGGGAACTGCTCCAAGAGAGCCAGACACTCAGGCAGGAACGCAACACGATCAATGAAGCCGTCAAGACGGCGGGCAGACCTACCGGTGATCAGCGCCAGCGTATGCGGGCGCTTGCCGAGCGTTTGAGGGAGGTTGAGACCAAGCTCAGCGAGACAGAGGGGTTGTTCAACGACCTGCTTCTGCGAGTTCCAAACATACCCCATGAGACGGTCCCCGAGGGGCGCGACGCCGCAGAGAACGTCGAAGTCCGCCGCTGGGGGCAAGCCCCGGCCATATCGTGCGCCCCACGGCCACACTGGGAGTTGGGAGTAAGTCTCGGCATCGTGGATTTTGATCGAGGCGCCAAGCTCGCGGGGTCGCGGTTCTACGTGCTCAAGGGGCTGGGGGCCAGATTGCAGCGCGCTCTCATCGCGTTCTTCCTCGATCGTCACGTGGAGCAGCAGGGATACACAGAGATGGGTCTTCCGTATCTGATCCGGAGTGCTGCAATGCAGGGATCAGGGAAACTGCCGAAGTTTGCGGATGACTCCTACTACCTCGAACAAGATGATCTCTGGCTCAACCCGACTGCTGAAGTGCCGCTGACGGACTTGCATCGCGATGAAATACTCGATGGCGCCCTGCTGCCGTTGCGTTACACCGCCTACTGCCCATCATGGCGTCGTGAGGCGGGTGCAGCTGGACGTGACACCCGTGGCCTGATTCGTGTGCACCAGTTTCACAAGGTGGAGATGTACGCCTTCACGCGCCCTGAGGACTCGTATGACGAGTTCCAACGGATGGTCGGACACGCGGAAGAGCTCTTGCAGGCCCTTGGCCTTCACTACCGCGTGCTTCGCCTATGTACGGGTGATCTTGGCTTCGCCGCAACAGATACCTACGATCTCGAGGTGTGGCTCCCGGCAGCCATGGAGTTTCGTGAGATCTCTTCAGTGAGCAACTGTGAGGATTTTCAAGCTCGCCGTGCGAGCATCCGGTTTCGCCGTGCGCCAGGTGAGCGGTTGGAGTTCGTCCACACACTTAATGGCTCTGGGTTGCCGATCGACCGCACAATCGCAGCGATCTTGGAAAATGGGCAGCAGCCGGACGGATCGATCGTTCTTCCGAAGGTGCTACAACCGTACATGGGAACCGAGATCATCGCTCCGGAGAACTGATGGCTACCGAGTGCGTCGCTGCGCAGCTCTATCTGTGGCGCTCACGTGTGTGGCTCCGCGCCCATCCGAAAGTGTGGGGACCTCTCGCTGTTGCGTGCCTACTAGTAAGTGGTCTGACGGTCTACAGTCGCTTGTACGCCCCCCAACTCGAGGTGTCTCGCTGCATGCCGTATGCAGTACGTGCAGACCCTTCTTGGGATATGAGGCTCATTCCCCACGCAACCTGTGGCGATCCTGTCCTCATGGATCAGTATGTATTGACCTGGCGTGGAGCGCGACTCACGCTGACGGTGGCAGCAGTGCCCTCGGAGAGCAGCCGTGTAAGAGATCAGGCAGAGCTCTCGAAACTTGAGTCGACGATCCATCATACGCCGTCTGGGCAGGCCTACAGCCTGATCGATGAGCCTCAAGGACCTGTGTCGGTACTGAGAGCCGCATTGGCCGGCGGTGGCTACAGCTACATCCTGAAGCTTCAGGGTGGCAGCAACGCGCGTGAGGTTCGTGAGGCGCTCGTGGCAATCATTGCACGCTGGCAAACGCACGCCCTTGAACATACGTAGGGCTGGATAGGGACTAAATCAAACCAGAATGGCGTTGCGAAGGAGGTCCTCTCTCCCTCCCCCAAGCTTGATGCTGTGGGGGAGGGGTGGCGAGCCGGGGTGAGGGCTTCGCCTTTCGCAACACCACCGTGGAAGGACTAGGCGATGCTGTGCTGAGGCTTCATAGGGAGTTTATTGGATTTTCATTAGCTCTAACGCGCCTATAATTCCGAATGCCTACACTGCCAACCAGACAGAGACAGCGCCCCAGCGTCCTTCCCGTGACATAGGGGGGTCAACGCTGGAGGCCGCCCCATCTCTGAAAGGAGCAACGGATTGATGAACCTGAACAGACTCACAGAAAAGTCAGCAGCAGCATTGGATGCTGCACGCAGACTTGCCGAGGAGCACCGGCACACACAAATTGAACCAGATCACTTACTCGCAGCGCTTGTTACCCAGGACGACGGGGTGGTGCCCGCTGTCCTTAGCTCCCTTGGCGTCGGTACGAGCGATCTCGCGCAACGCCTCGAGACTAATCTCCACTCGTTGCCTCGCACTTCATCGACGGCGCAAGCGTACGTGGCTCCCGAGCTTGCCCGGGTGCTCGACAATGCAGAGCGCGAAGCACAGCAGCTGAAAGATGACTTCATCTCTACAGAGCATCTTCTCCTTGCCCTTGTCCGCGATGATGAGCGATCTCGGGCGGGCCTACTGCTTCGCACTCTGGGGGTCACGCGTGAGAAGGTCCTGTCCGCGTTGCGACAGGTTCGTGGTGGGCAGCGCGTGCAGACTCAGAACCCTGAGACGACCTACCAGGCTCTGCAGCGCTACGGTCGGGACCTCACGGTCTTAGCGCGAGAGGGCAAGCTCGATCCGGTTATTGGTCGAGACGAAGAGGTGCGACGAGTCATCCAGGTGCTCTCGCGCCGGACTAAAAACAACCCTGTCCTCATTGGTGAGCCCGGAGTAGGCAAGACCGCCATTGTGGAGGGACTGGCTCAGCGGATCGCACGCGGAGATGTGCCCGAAGGGCTCAAAGACCACCGCGTTGTCGCTCTGGATCTCGGTGCGCTCGTTGCCGGAGCGAAGTTCCGCGGAGAGTTCGAAGAGCGGCTCAAGGCCGTTCTCAAAGAAGTGACAGAGAGTCGGGGCGAGGTCATCCTCTTCATCGACGAGCTGCACACCGTCGTTGGTGCGGGAGCGGCTGAGGGCGCGATGGATGCCAGCAACATGCTGAAGCCGATGCTGGCCCGTGGTGAGCTTCACGCGATCGGAGCAACGACGCTCGATGAGTATCGAAAGCACATCGAAAAGGATGCTGCGCTCGAGCGCCGTTTCCAGCCAGTACTTGTCGGCGAGCCCTCTGTCGAAGACACGATCTCGATTCTGCGCGGTCTGCGCGAGCGCTATGAGCAGCACCACAAGGTGCGAATCCGCGACGCAGCGCTTGTGGCGGCAGCAGTCTTGAGCAATCGCTACATCTCTGACCGCTTCCTGCCGGATAAAGCGATTGACCTAGTGGATGAGGCAGCATCGCGCTTGCGTATGGAAGCAACCAGCAGGCCAGCAGAGCTTGACGAAGTGCTGCGACGGCTTATGCAGCTTGAGATTGAGCGCGAGGGCTTGCGTCGTGAGACGGACGGAGCGAGTCAACAGCGTCTGCAGAAGCTTGAAGGAGAGCTGGCAACGCTCCGAGAGGAGGCACACGCGCTCGAGACGCGCTGGCAGCATGAGCTCCAGCTGCTCAACAGGGTTGGTCAGTTGAAGCAACGGTTGGAGTCGATACGGAACGAGATCGAACAGGCGATGAGCCGCGGGGACCCGGAGCGCGCAGCGCGTCTTCGCTATGGTGATCTACGTGAGCTGGAGCAACAGCTGCAAACGGCTGAGTCTGAGCAGCAGCAACTCGGTTCACGCCTCGTTCGCGAGGAGGTTACCGAAGAGGACATCGCCGTAGTGGTGAGCAGATGGACTGGCGTCCCCGTGTCGCGGCTCATGCAAGGGGAGCTCGAGAAGCTCGTTCACATGGAAGCGGGCCTGCGTAAGCGCGTCGTCGGACAAGAAGACGCCCTAGCGGCTGTAGCCAACGCTGTGCGGGCGGCTCGGGCCGGACTTCAGGATCCTAACAAGCCACTCGGCTCGTTCCTCTTCCTGGGGCCTACGGGAGTAGGAAAGACGGAGACGGCCCGTGCCCTGGCGGAGTTCCTCTTCGATAGCGAGGCAGCAATGGTCCGCATCGACATGTCGGAGTACCAGGAAAAACACACTGTATCGCGGCTCATCGGTGCGCCGCCGGGCTACGTCGGCTATGAAGAGGCGGGCCAGTTGACCGAGGCCATCCGGCGCCGTCCGTACTCTGTGTGCCTCTTCGACGAGGCCGAAAAGGCACACCCGGAGGTGCTCAACGTTCTCCTGCAGCTTCTGGATGATGGGCGTCTCACGGACGGACAGGGAAGGACCGTTGATTTCCGGAACACTATCGTCATTATGACGAGTAACCTGGGTAGCCAGTGGATCACGGATCCTCAGCTTAACTGGGACGATATCCAGGCGCGTGTCTTCGAAGCTGTGCGGTCCTATTTCCGGCCCGAGCTGCTCAACCGCATCGATGACATCATCATCTTCCACCAGCTTGGCAAAGAGGAGATTGCCCGCATCATAGACATTCAGCTGGACGCAGTGCGCCAGCGGCTGGCCGATCGTCACATTGAGATCGAGCTGACGCAGGAGGCCCAGCAGCTCTTGGTAAGCGCAGGATTCGATCCGGTGTATGGCGCCCGACCACTGAAGCGCGTGTTGCAGCGACAAATCGTTCAGCCGCTCGCACTGCGACTGCTGGAGGGTTCAGTCCATGATGGCGACAGCGTGGTCATCGACGCTGCTGATGGAGCGTTTCAGTTCCGGGCCGAGAGGCGCGTAGCCGTGCCGGCATGATGTAGCGTTTCGAATACGGAAGCGCGAGCGGAGGGGTGCACTGCCATAGGGCATCCCTCCGCTCGCTTATGATTAAGGTGATCAAGCGTACTCGCCACGTCGAGGTACAGAGAAAGTACGGAGGAGGAATGCGATCGTGACATCAGCAGTGAATACCAGCGTCGTGGAGTGTCGCAATCTCATCAACGGTGAATGGCGCACGAGCTCGAGTGGAAAGACGCTCTCCCGGGAGAACCCAGCTGATACCCGTGAGATCGTGTGTCGGTATCAGGATTCAACGGCCGATGATGTGGCGGCTGCTTGTGAAGCGGCAGCAAAGGCGTCTGAATCGTGGGCTGCACTGGCGGGTCCCGCACGTGGGGAATATCTTCGCAAGGCCGCAGATGTGCTCGAGTCACGGCTCGAGGATGTCGCGGTGACGATGACCAGAGAGATGGGCAAGACGATCGGCGAGGCGCGCGGTGAGACGCGCCGTGGTGTGACCATTCTGCGGTACTATGCCCAAGAAGGTCTGCGTGAGCTTGGATTGACTATTCCGTCTTCCGATGCTCGCACCCTCATGTACACCACTCGCGTGCCGCTCGGATCTGTTGCGCTCATCACCCCGTGGAACTTCCCTATCGCGATTCCACTGTGGAAGATGGCTCCGGCACTCATTTATGGCAACACCGTCGTGCTCAAGCCCGCAAGCTTGGCAACTGCCACTGCGACCAAAATCGTCGAGTGCCTTGTTGAATCTGGAATTCCGGCGGGCGTAGTCAACCTCGTGGGCGGAGCGGGCAGTCGTGTTGGCAAGGCGCTCATGGCCCATCCTAAGATCCACGCCTTGAGCTTCACAGGCTCAAACGAAGTGGGGCGGGGCCTGGCAGTCCAGGCATTGGAGCGGGGAGTGAAGTACCAGCTCGAGATGGGCGGAAAGAATCCCGTCATCGTTTGTGATGATGCCGATCTCGATCAGGCCGTGGAGCTGACCGTCTCCGGGGCAATGCGTACTACTGGTCAAAAGTGTACGGCCACGAGCCGGGCCATTATCATGGAGCCGCTCTACAAGGAGTTTTCCGAGCGTGTGGTGGCGCGCTGTCGCTCGCTCAAGATTGGGTCGGGCTTGGATGAGAGTGTCTATCTGGGTCCCGCCGTCTCGAAGGACCAGATGGAGACGGACCTCAGGTATATCAGTCTCGGGAAGCAAGAAGGTGCACGCGTTTTGTGCGGCGGAGGCCAGCCTCGGAGTCCCGGTCTGGAATACGGCTACTTCGTTGAGCCCACGGTCTTCGACGAGGTTTTTCCGGGCATGCGTATTGCTCAGGAGGAGATCTTCGGCCCCGTGCTCGGTCTCATCAAGGCAAGGTCCTTTGAAGAAGCGGTGGAATTCGCGAACGCCATTCAGTACGGTCTCAGTGCCTCAGTGTTTACACGGGACATCAATCGCGCACTAGCTTTCGCTACAGGGATCGAGGCCGGAATGGTCCGCGTAAATGGCGAGACCGCCGGTGTCGAGCCCCAGGCTCCGTTTGGTGGTATGAAGGCATCGAGCTCGCATTCACGAGAGCAGGGCCGGGCCGCCCTGGAGTTCTTCACGTCGGTGAAGACCGTAGCCATTTCTCCGACTCCCCGCTGATCACATTGCGATGGCCTGCGCGGTCAGCTTGGCCCGCACCTACCCTATCTACACCGGTGGCCGGTTGGTGCGCTAAAGCTACCGGCTATATTTTGTTCGAAAGGAAACAATAATGGCCGCAAGCGCCATAGATCGTACGGAAGCTCCACCGATTTGGGGATTCGTCCTGCTCGGCTTGGTGGGTGGCTTGCTCTCCGGGTTTTTCGGCATCGGTGGTGGTGTGGTGTTCGTTCCGTCGATGGTGGCGGTTTTTGCGATCAAGCAACAACGTGCTCAGGGCACGTCGCTCGCCATCATCATTCCGACGGCACTCCTAGGACTCGTCACCTACAGCCTCCACCATCCGCTTCGCTGGGGCATTGCGCTACCGATGATGGTTGGGGCGGTTTTGTTTGCCTTTCTCGGCGCCACCGTAGCGGCGCGCGTTCCCGCGACGTTCCTTAAAGTGCTGTTCTTCATCCTGATTGTGTTCAGCGCTGTGCGTTTGTTCTTGACCTAGCGTTCGTACTGAGTGCGACAGAGGAGGCAGTCGGCGTGTCATCGGTAGATGTCTGGGCGTTTCTCATCGGCGTGCTTGCGGGAACCCTGAGCGGTCTGCTCGGTATAGGTGGTGGCATCGTCATGGTCCCGCTCATGGCCTTGGGACTTGGCTTGGAGCAGCACATCGCGCAGGAGATCTCGCTCTCTGTCATCGTTCCTACAACCATTTCCGGGGCCCTCACGAGTGCCCGAAAGGGCAACGTGGATTGGCGACTGGCAGGATTCCTCGTCATTGGCGCATTGATGGGTAGCCTCATTGGCGCGTCGCTCTCAAACCAGCTCTCAGCCGTAGTTCTCCGTAAGCTTTTCGCCGTTGCACTGGTGATTCTGGGATACAGGACTCTTCCCACCGCCGTGCGCATTGACCTGCGGAAGCGCCTGCAGTTTTGGCGCTCGTAAGCGATCGTGATGGCTCGAGAGATGACGCCTGGCACCAAGTCTTGACAGTGACGAGAGGTTTGATGATGGACACAGAACTACGCGGGGCGAGCACGCCTGATGTGGAGCGGTTGTTGACAGCGCTTGCAGACCAAGACTTCCTCGGCCAGCTCCTGGAGCGCAGGGGGCGTGCACGTGAGCTTGCACTGGAAGGAGGCGACGTCAAGCTCGATTGGGTCGATGGAGTTGAGCACGCTCTCAATCATTCGGAATGGCTCGAAGCGCTTGCTGACGAGGCCGTGAGTCTCCTGGAGCGCGGTATCCGTCGCGTCATCTGGTCGGGCATGGGCGGCTCCGTCCAGACGGTCTACACACTCCAGCGTTTAGGTCTGCTTGACTCACCTGGCTTGAGTATTCGTCCGCTCGACAGCACAGACCCAGCCGCACTTAACCGCCTCCTCTGCGAGCTGGCTCAGCGAGAGCACCTGCACCGTGAGGATCGAGAGTTGCCTGCAGCGGCGGTACGCGAGCTCCTGAGTGACACCGCCATGATCGGCGTGAGCATGGGGATGACGAGTGAAGAGCCCATCACACATCTCACGTGGTTTGATGAACTCTTGGTGGAGCACCGCATCCCGAATCCACAGGAGCACATCGAGGTGATGACACTTCCAGGATCATTTCTCGATGCCTTCGCAGAACGGAGAGGCGCCCGGCGCGTACCGATTCAGCTCGATGGAGCAAATCACACCGCTGGACGTATGAGCGCGCCAGCAACGCGCGTCTTCCTGCGACCAGCAGCATTGATGTTTGCTGCTCAGGGACTGAACCGCACCGAGGTCACAGAGTATCTGCGCACGCTGCTGCGGGAGTGTCAAAGTTCCTACGGTGTGTCGTATGCCACCACTGCGACAGAGCGGTATGCTCTTACCCTGGCGCATCCCTATCTTCGCCTAGGAGCATTCGTTGCCAGCGAGGCGAAGGCGCGCCGCAGAAACAAGACTGTGCTCATCTGTCCACCGGCGTGGCGTGGGGTAGCTCCCTGGATCGAGCAGCTCGTCGAGGAGAGCTTGGGTAAGAACGGCAAGGGCTGGCTCGTCTTCTACGACCAGTCCATCAAAGCACTCGCCAGTCGTGACGACTGCATCTTCCTAGACCTTGCGGCCGGGGGAGAGCCGGCACTATCGGTGGCAGAGCGAGAGGCGCTCGACGAGACGGAACGTCCGCTCTTGCAACTCGGATTTTCCGTGAATTCTCGTGGGTCCGGTGACCCGAAATTCGCCGCCGTCGCGGGATTGTTCGCCAACTGGAAGCTTGCCGTGTGGGCTTTCGGTTACCTCCACGATATTGTGGTTGCTGGACAGCCTGGAGTGGAGGCCTACAAGGCCTATGCTCGAGAGCTCCGTGACGCCAGAACTCCAATCCCTTTCGACGTCGGGCCTGATGACGGTGGCAAGACCACCGTCGATGTTCGAGCGTTGGAAGACAGTGGAGCGTGGACTTCGCTGGAGGAGCAGCTGCGTCAGCGGTACCGCTCTGCAGCCGGTGATGCGCCTGCCACTCTAGCGGCAGCGCTTAGAGGCGCTCTGCGTTGTGGGATCCGTTATCTCGATCTCACCTTCAATGGCGAGATCACCGAAGATGTTCGAGGTGCGCTCGAAGAAGCTCGTCGCACTATCGGGTTCCAGGCATTGCGACTACCCGTCAAGCTCCGTTGTGGCCCGAGCGACTATCATTCCACTGAGCAGAGTGAAATCGACGGACCCGCGGAGCTTCTCAGCGTGCGCATCGTGGCTCTGGAGCACGAAAAACCGATAGCAGGGGTGTACCCCGATCGCTTCTTGCTGGCTCAGGCCCGCGGAACTTGGCAAGCGATGTGGGATGCGCGGCGGCACGTCGTGATGGTCACGTTGCCCACGTATCGCTCTGCTGGTCAGGAACTGCATCGACTCTTTACAGCCGCGGCTATGCTGCTGGCATAAGTATCCACGTCACGGAGCTCAAGCTCTCTGGAGTTCCAAATGATGACGGCGCCGGATCCAACACGGACCGGAAGGGACGCAAGCTCTTGGCGCGGCGCCCGTGCCATGGCGGTATTGACCAGCCCGGGCCACGTGCCCACTACCAAGAGATGCCTATCCGCTGAAGCGAAAATGGACGACATCGCCGTCCTGCATGATGTAATCACGGCCTTCAAGACGTACGAGCCCACGTGCCTGAGCTTCGGTCATTGATCCCGCAGCCATAAGGTCATCAAACGCGACGACTTCGGCTCGAATGAAGCCTCGCTGGATGTCCGAGTGTATCTTTCCAGCTGCTTCAGGAGCGGTCGCACCCTTCCGGACTGTCCAGGCGCGCACCTCCGGTTCACCGGCCGTCAAGAACGTGAGGAGGTTCAGCAGTTGGTAACCCGCTCGGATGACGGATCCCACGGTTGGTTGCGCGAGTCCCAGGCTCTTGAGATAGTCCGAAGCATCCGCGTCATCGAGCTGATTGAGCTGGAAGTCAAGGTCTGCGCTGACGACGACAGCCGAGGCGCCTTCCGCCTCGGCCGCAACCTTGACGGACCAGACCATCTCGTCGTCCTTGGCGAACGCCGGACCGTATTTCGCCAGGTAGCCTTCGTTAACATTCGCTACGTATACCAGCGGCTTGGCTGTAAGAAGATTGAGCTCACGCAGAACAGCTGGCGACTCGGACCACTGGATTGAGCGTGCCGGTAGTCCCTCATTGAGCGTTTCCCGCAGGCGTTCGAGATCCTCGAGCTCCTGCTCAATCTTCGGGTCTCGCGACTTGGCTGCCTTCCGCGTTCGCTCGATCCGGCGATCAACTGCCTGCAGGTCGGCTACGGCCAGCTCGAGATTCAACGTTTCGATATCCCGCTGAGCATGCACACTACCGTCAACGTGCTCGACGTGATCGGCTTGGAAGCAGCGGATGACCATTGCCAGAGCATCGGCATCCCGCAGGTAACCGAGGAATTGATTACCGAGCCCCTCCCCGGTGCTGGCGCCGCGCACCAGACCCGGGACATCAACGAACTCGACGTCGGTCGGTGTCACCTTCTTAGGGTGAAACATCTCAGCCAGACGGTCGAGTCGCTCGTCTGGCACCTGAACTACACCAATGTTACGCTCCCGCGTAGAAAATGCATAGGTCGCAACCTGCGCTTGCTCGCGCGTCATGGCGTTGAAGAGCGTCGTCTTACCCACGTTGGGCAATCCAACCAGTCCAACCTGTAACTGACTCATGTCTCGCTGTATTTTCTCGCTTCGAGTCTGTCATTATGCTTACCTTGGCAACCAGACAGTCTACCGGCTCACAGCTCTCTGAAAATCAGGAAGGCGCTCGATGTCGCTGTCAGCAGGCCTAAATCAAACCAGAATGGCGTTGCGAAGGAGGTCCTCTCCCCCTCCCCCACAGCATCAAGCTTGGGGGAGGGGTGGCGAGCCTTGGCAAGCCGGGGTGAGGGCTTCGCCTTTCGCAACACCACCGTGGCTTCACTTTAGCTCGTTGCAGGCTCCCAGAACCGGCGAACGGCGATGAGCGATCCGAGCACACCGACGCCGACACCAATGAGTAGACCCAGGAGCAAGAGCTTCGGCAACAGCAGGGGATCTACCGGAAGAGACAAGAACGCAAACGATCCACGCAGTACTGGAATGAGGCTGTGGTAACCAGCGGCCACAATGAGGAACGACGAGAGAGAAGCGGCTGCCCCGCACAAGGCGCCCTCGAGCACGAATGGCCACCGAACAAACCACTCCGAGGCGCCTACGAGACGCATGACCTCGATCTCTGCGCGACGTGTGAAGATTGCCAGACGCGACACGTTCGTCATGATGAAGATGACCGCGACTGACAAGCCGATGACCATCACGGCCCCGACAAGCCGGACAAATCGTCCAGCTGTCACGAGACGATTCACTACGTCCTCGTTGATTATGACATCGCTGATGCTGGGCTGAGCCTGTAAGGCCTTCCCCACATCGGTTGCCGCGGATGGGTGGACAAGGCGTACGTCGAGGCTGGCCGGCAACGGATTGTCTTTGATGGCACCGAGCAGCCCAGGGTGCGATGCGAACTGTTTCTGGAGGCGCTTCAATGCCTCGTCTTTGCTGATGTACGTGACCACAGCCACGTCTGGACGTGAGCGCATCTCACTCTCGAGAGCACTCAGTGCGGCGGGTGAAGTGCCGTCCTTGAGGTATGCGATAACGTTGACCCGTGACTGCAGCGCTTGTACACCGGCGTCGATGCTCACGACGATCACAGCGATAGTGCTCAGCACAAGTAAGAGCACGGCTGTCGTGCCGATTGCTACACTTGTCATCAGCGCATTCCTACGCATCGTTTGCAGGGCGTACGTGCTAGCAAAGCGCAGCATGATCACCTGCTCCCTTCTGGAAGTGTCAATGGTCTCCGGCCGTCCAGTGGCAGCGTTGACTCTCCGAGCGAGTCTCCAGTCGCGGCCAACGCGAGCGTATAGCCTCCGCTCTCTTCATCACGCACGAGCTTGCCTTGGTCTAACTGAAGCACACGGCGACGAAACTTGTCGACGAGATCGCGATTGTGTGTGGCGACGACAACCGTGGTCCCGAAGGTATTGATTTGATCTAGGAGCTCGGCAATAGCCAGCGCATTGTCGGGATCAAGATTTCCCGTGGGCTCATCGGCGAGTAGCATATCTGGGCCGGTGACGAGCGCGCGGGCCACTGATACTCGTTGCTGCTCCCCACCCGAGAGAGTGGCAGGATAACGATCGGCCTGAGCGCGCAGGCCGACGAGTTCGAGTACAGCAATCGTCCGCTCGCGAATGGCGCGCGCGTCGTGAAAGCCGTGTACCCGAAGGGCGAAGGCGACGTTCTCGAAGGCGGTCAGTCGCGGGAGCAACTTGTAGTCCTGAAACACTACGCCAATTCTGCGACGGAACTGGGGAATCGCTCCCGGCTGGATACGGAGCAGGTTGTGGCCGGCCACGAAGATCCGGCCGGTTGTCACACGTTCGTCACGGAGCAAGAGCCGGAGGAGTGTTGACTTTCCAGACCCACTGGGACCTACGAGAAAGACAAACTCCCCCGGGTTGATGGTGAGGCTTACGCTCTGCAGAGCGAGCACACCGTTCAGATAGCACTTACTAACGTTGTCGAGCCGGATGATGGGATCAAACGTAGTCAAGGGGATTCACCACGGTACCGTTGACACGGATCTCGAAGTGCACGTGAGGGCCGGTCGTGTTACCTGTCATGCCTACCCAGCCAATGGTCTGGCCCTGCTGTACGATCTGATTCGGGCGCACATTCACTGAAGACATATGAGCATAGAGCGTCGAATACGTTCCATTATGGGCGATGATGACGCAGATTCCATAGCCTCCGTAGAGCCATCCGGCGTGCAGGACGACTCCAGTCGCCGCTGCATGGATTGGCGTACCGTAGGGGACCGCGAGGTCGATGCCGTAGTGGAAGTGACGGTAGCCGAAGCCGGGTGGCTCGAACCAGTTGCTCGTAGGACCGAAACCCTGAGTGATGACAAAACCTTGCACTGGCCAGATGAAGTGGGGAGCACCACTTGCCTGGTATGAATGAACTTGAGAGCTCTGGGCCAGCCGGGCCGAAGCATCCGCCTGCAGTCGTTGGATCAGCGATTGAGCGGCAGCCTCGTCAGCAGCTGCCTGTTGCGCCTCTCGCTGAGCCTGAGCTTCTTGACTCTGCGCCTGGTTGAGTTTCTGCTGGATGGCCTGCCTTATCTGGAGCACTGTGTCTTGCTGTCCGACAATTGGAGCCATGGCGGTTGAGAGCTGGGTCCTGGTCGCTGCTATCTTCTGGTGCGTCGCGTCGATGCTGGCTTGCAAGGTCTTCTGCTGCTGGCTGAAGGTTTGTTGAGCGGTGGTGAGCTGCTGCTCGAGCTGCTGGATCAACTGCTGTTGATCCGATGCCTCGATCTCTGAGGCTTGACGATCGGCTTGGAGAGTATCTTGAAAGTTTTGCAGCGAAGCTTCCTGTTCCGAGAGCAACTGATGCTGGTGACTGGCAAGTGATCGTGTATTGCCCAGGTTCTGCAACGCTATCTGATCGTGCTGAGTCAGTGTTCCGAGCATCGTCAGAGAGCTGAGTCCGTCGCTTAGGCTCTTGGCACTGAGAATGAGATCGAGCGCCGAGACCTGCGAAAGCTTGTACATCTGCACCAATGTTGCGTCGATCGCTTGAGAGCGAGTTTCGACCTCCTGGTCGAGCTGGTGGACTTGATCCTTCAGGGCGGAAGCATCCCGCTGGGTCGAGGCAATTTGAGTATCCAGAGTGCGAATCTGCGTGGCATTGCTCCGTAGCGCCGCAATTGCATCGTTCCGTTGCTGCTCAGCTTGAGCTTTCTGTGCACTGAACCGCTGCTGCTGCTGGGCGAGATCGCTCTTTGCGGCTTGAAGCTGCTGGAGAAGATCGTTCAGATTGGTGGTGAGTGCGCTCTCCTGGGCGCCAGCAGCGGCTTCCAAATTATTCGTGCGTTGTTGTAAGATCGCGAGGTCTGCGGAGTTCGTCTGCACCTGTAAGCGCAGAGCAGCAACCGCGTCGCGAGCTCGTGCTAACTGCTGTAGCGCTTGAGCCTTCCGTTCTGCGCTCTGTGCCAGCTGAGAGCGCGCGTTAGTCAGTTGATCTGCGCGAGTCGAGGGTGCGATCCAAGCAAGCAATAGGAGAATCGGCACGAGAATAGCGAGACGCCAGCGGATGGAACGTTGCACGCTTCACGCACCTCCTCCCTTCTGCGAACCGGATCTCCATATTGAGCGTCTGCCGCTTGCACCCCGGTTCCGGCGCTTGCTATAGCCCGAGTGTAGAGAACTGGCTGGCACGGGTGGTGGACACAATGGGAAAAATGGCCTAGTGCAGTTGTCGATAGTCACAAAATCACAGCCCCGTTGGTACCTTGTGTCACCCTATGGGGCAGCTCTTGCAGGCCCGTATAAATTGCTGTCCGGCACGAACGGGTATGTCTGCTCGCTTCGTACAATGAGGCAGGCAAGGGTGAGAGATGGGCAGTGATGACTGTCGTGATTGCTGTCGCGAATCAAAAGGGAGGCGTCGGTAAGACAACCACAGCAGTCAACCTGGCTGTTGCATTGGCGGAGTGTGGGCAGCGGATCTTACTCGTCGATGCCGATCCTCAGTCGAATACCTCCAGCATGTTTGGATCTGCCAAGCGCGGCGCTCTCTCGCTATACGACGGGATGATTCGAGGACTTCCAGCCAGCGCCCTCATACGCTCCCGGGTTCGGGATGGAATCGATCTGCTTCCAAGTGCCGTCGACCTTGCAGCCGCGGAGTCTGAGCTCGCAACCTGGAGCAGCCGGGAGCGGGTGCTCGCGGTCCTGCTCGAGCCGGTTGTGTCTGACTACGATCTCGTGCTGGTCGATAGTCCGCCCTCACTTGGGCTTCTCATGATCAACATTCTCGTGGCGTCATCCGGGGTGCTCGTACCCATCCAGTGCGAATATCTGGCTCTAGAGGGCTTGTCTCTGCTCGTAGACACTGTACAGAGGGTACACCGGTCCTTCCGTCCGCAGCTACGGCTCTTTGGCATCGTGCTCACGATGTTCGATGCAAGAACAAAGCTGTCGCGGGATGTTGAGCGAGAAGTTCGGAGGATCTACCCGCGTGAGACGTTCACTACGCTGATCCCACGATCCGTCAAGGTCGCGGAGGCGCCAAGCTTCAATCTCAGCGTCATCGAGCACGCACCAACGTCTGGCGCGACGTCAGCGTATCGTGAGTTATGTAATGAGCTCGTGGGGCGGCTGGCAGACTTCTCCTCTGCCAGTCGCCCGAGAATTACGAGGTCTTGATACGCCTTAGCACCGGCAGCCCTGATCCAACGCCCTCGTTGACCTCATAGCCGCTCGGCAAAGCTTCCAGTGCCTTGCCCTCCCTGGGCTCACGCGTGAAGAAATAGATTTGCTGATCCCTGCCATTCTTCAGGCGGACCACCTGCCCGTTGAGGTAGTAGGTGTCGCCCTTACTGTTCCTGTACAAATAGGCCATTGACTCCCTCCTCGACCGATCTGACTAGACGGACACTCGTAGTGACGAAATGGCAGCAGAGAAGCGGGAATCTAGGGAGGATGTCCTAGGACGCAATTCTTTGCTACGCTGGGACGCCACGGGGTAGGATGATTGCTGGGTGATGTGGGCAGAGTAGCCGCTCGCGTGTGAGCCGTTGGCGCCGCGCGCCGAGCCGAAGAGAGAACGTAGTGCTCATATGGCGCACGAAGTGTTGATGCCGCGACTCAGTGACACGATGGAAGAAGGCACTATTGCCCGTTGGGTCAAGCAGGTGGGGGATCGTGTTGAGAAGGGTGAGGTACTGGCCGAAGTCGAGACGGACAAGGCCAATATGGAGTGCATGTCATTCTTCTCCGGCGTGCTGTCTCGTATTGTTGCCCAAGAAGGGCAGACCGTGAAGATCGGCGATGTTATTGCGGTCATTGCCGGCGAGGGTGAGGAGGCAGCCACTGCTTCTCGCGCGCCACAGACTCAGGCAGCTTCTACACCGCAACCCTCCACTAGAACGGCACCAGAGGAGCCAGAACGGAGCCAGACAGGTCCATCGGTGCAACCGCACGACGAGAGTTCATCTGCCAGTTCGGGGACACGCTTGTTCGTGACTCCTTTGGCACGCCGTCTCGCCCAGGAGCGCCATATCGACCTCCGCCAGGTGAAGGGAAGTGGACCTGGAGGGCGGATCACTCGTGACGATGTCGATGCGTTTACACTCCCCAGTGCTGCCGCAGCCGCATCTGTGGAACCTACCAGTACCACTCTGCCTCGCATCAAGCAGCCCTCGCGCATGCAACAGATCATTGCGCGGAGAATGGTCGAGTCGAAGACTCAAGTGCCGCATTTCTATGTGCGCACGGAAGTGGACTTGGGGTCTTTTCTTGACCTGCGTGCTGCCTTGAACAAGGGTGTCGACAAAGACCAACAAGTTCGTATCGACGCGATGCTCATTCGAGCTTGCGCGCTGGTCATCGCCAGGTTTCCGGAAGTGAACGCCAGCTACATCGATGGTCACTTCGAGTATCACGAAGACATCAACGTCGGTTTCGCCGTATCGCTGCCTGAAGGCCTGGTCGTTCCTGTGGTGCGCCAGTGTGATCGAAAGGGGGTGCGCCAGATCGATCAAGAGATGCGCCCGCTCATTGAGCGTGCGCGAGCGCTGAAGAGCACCACAGCGGACCTCGAAGAGTGCACCTTCAGCATCTCGAACCTAGGCATGTACGGGGTAGAAGAGTTCAACGCGGTAGTAAATCCACCGAACGCTGCCATCCTCGCGGTTGGCGCAACGCAGACTGTGCCGGCTGTTGTCGATGGTGTAATTGCGATTCGCCAGCGAGTAAAGCTGACGCTGTCCTGCGACCACCGGATTCTCTACGGCGCCCCAGCGGCGCAGTTCCTTCAAGAGCTCCAACGCATACTTGAGAATCCTTACGAGATACTTCTCTAGGCATTGCCTACCACATTGGAGTGGAGAATCCGATGACGATTCGAATCAGCCCTGTTCCTACCGCTCCGGCTGATGGAAGCCAGCCAATCGACTTCCATGCACGCAAGCCACCCTGGCTCAAAGTTCCCCTTCCAGGAGGTTCCAACTACCAGGATGTGAAACAACTGCTGCGCACTTACCAGCTGCACACTGTATGTGAAGAGGCGAATTGCCCAAACATCGGCGAATGCTTCGATCATCGAACAGCCACATTCATGATTCTCGGAGAGATCTGTACGCGCGCGTGCCGGTATTGTGCCGTCACCACTGGCCGCCCGCTTCCCGTGGATGAGGACGAGCCCCGCAGGGTCGCTGAAGCGGTCCACCTACTGGGGTTGCAGCACGCCGTGATCACCTCGGTCGATCGCGACGATCAGCATGATGGGGGAGCGCATAGCTTTGCAGAGACAATTCGCCAGATACGCCGCGTCTCACCGGGTACCACCGTCGAAGTGCTCATCCCTGATTTCCAAGGTAACTGGCAAGCCCTGGAAATGGTGATGGACGCGGGCCCCGAGATTCTCAACCACAACACGGAGACAGTGCCGCGACTCTACCGAAAAGTGCGACCGAAAGCGAAATACGAGCAGTCGCTCGAGCTTCTCGAGCGGGCCGGACTCTTACGTTCGGAGAGCAAGGTCAAGTCAGGTCTGATGGTAGGTCTCGGCGAAGAATGGGACGAGCTCGTCCAGACCATGGCGGACATTCGAGCGGTGGGTACCCACATTCTCACATTGGGCCAGTACCTACGCCCATCGATGAAGCACGTACCCGTTGCACGCTACTACACACCGCAGGAGTTCGAGACTCTGAAGAAAATTGGACTCGATCTAGGATTCCGGCACGTGGAGTCGGGGCCACTTGTTCGCAGCTCGTACCATGCTCACGAGCAGGCGAGCCAAGTTGCAACTGCCAGCTGACGCGGAACGACCGTGACGGTAGACTTGGCGCCATTACAAACTATCTGGCTCGGGCGGCGATCTTACCGCTCGACGTGGGCCTTGCAACGTGCTCTCGCCGATGCGCGCCGCAAGGGCTGGCAGGAGGATACCTTGTTGCTCGTGGAGCACGAGCCAACCATCACTCTCGGACGGCGAGCCATTCCAGATCATCTCCTGGCCTCGAATGAGGAGCTCGAGGCACTGAACCTCGATGTTGTAGCTATCGACCGAGGTGGGGATGTCACACTCCATTGCCCTGGACAGCTCGTGGCGTACCCGATTCTGCACCTTGATCGCTGGGGCAATGACGTTATCGCGTATCTACGACACCTCGAAGAGGTGGGCATCCGTGTCGCGCGTGAGTTTGGTGTCACGAGCCACCGCGATGCCGGGTTCACGGGCGTGTGGGTTGGGGAGAACAAGCTCGCTGCCATCGGGGTTCGGGTGTCACGGGGAGTGACAACACACGGGATCGCTCTGAATGTAGATCCCGATCTCAAGCTCTTTCGGACCATCGTGCCCTGCGGTTTGCATGATCGCGGTGTGACGTCCCTGCGGGAGCTCGCCAATCCAGTTCCTCGGTTGGAACAGGTTCGAGAAGTCTTCATCCAGCAGTTCTGTGCGGTATTCGAGTGTGAGGCGGTGCCGTATCCTTCTGACAGCGTCGATCCTCTGGCAGAATTTGCACCCCCCGAGCCAGCACCTTCTCCTCTGCAGCTCAGCCTCTCTCTGAAACGTCAGGCCAGCTAATGCGCTGCCTTGTGGGAGTCGACGTGATCGCCATTGACCGTGTAGAGCGAATCATCTCGCGCTTTGGAGCGCGGTTCCTTGAGCGTGTCTTCACAGAGGAAGAAGTGCGCTCGTCGCTCAACCGAGCCGATAAGCTTGCTGCCCGCCTTGCAGCCAAAGAAGCGGCGAGCAAAGCGCTGGGCTGCGGCATAGGTCGCGTCGGTTGGCGTGACCTCGAAGTACGTGTGCTCGCATCTGGACAGCCTGAGCTCATCTTCCACGGGCACGCGTGCGAGCTTGTATCTGAGCTCGACCTCGCCGGTTGGAGCGTAAGCTTGTCGCACGACCGCGACGCTAACGTGGCGGTTGCCACGGTTGTGGCTTGGTCGGCCTGAGAGGCGGGAGATTCCCTGGGGACGTATCGATACGCGGTGCACCGCACTCGCGCTGAAGACGGAGTGAACGTACGAATGCAAAGCGCAGCGTGGCTCTTTCCAGGACAAGGGAGTCAGTTCGTCGCAATGGGTCGAGACCTGTACGCCCAGGACTTCGCGACCCGGGAGCTGTTTGCTCTCGCGTCCGCTACTACTGGCCTTGATCTCACGACGCTGTGCTTCGAGGGGCCCGCTGCTACCTTACAGCAAACACAGTTTGCGCAACCAGCCCTCCTAACGGTGTCAGTTGCTTTCGTGCGCTATTTGCAACATCGAGGCGCACGCGCCGATTGGGTCCTGGGTCACAGTCTCGGTGAGTACAGCGCGCTGGTCGCGTCTGGCGTCCTGAACTTCTCGGATGCCATTCGCATCGTCCAGCGCCGCGGGACACTCATGGCGAAAGCCGCAGATGGTGCAATGGCTGCAGTCCTGGGGCTGCCAGAGGACACCGTCTGTGATCTGTGTGATGATGCCGGCGGGGGTGTCTGGCCCGCTAACTTCAACGCTCCAAGACAAGTCGTCATTTCCGGAACACTACAGGCCATTCAGAAAGTGGCGGATTTGGTAAAGGAGCGGGGCGGCGGTAGAGTAGTCCCCTTGCGAGTGAGTGGAGCTTTCCATTCGCCGCTCATGCGAACTGCTGCAGAAGGATTGCGTCAGACACTTTCATCGGCATCCTTCTACGATGCAGAGATACCGGTGATCAGTACGGTTGATGGGCAGGTGCATAGGCACGGAGAGGACTTTCGGGAGCTTCTAGAGGTGCAGGTGGTAGCACCGGTGTTGTGGACGCGCTCGATCACGACGCTCCTAGAACTCACGCATGGTCCGCTGCTCGAAGTAGGGCCAGGATCAGTGCTCGCCGGACTCGTCCGTCAGCATGACCCTGGTGCGACGGTGACGTCAGTGGGTACGGTGAAGGCTGCCAAGGAACTGCCTCTGTGAAGCACCCCCGGCGAGTCGTGGTTCTCGCAGCCACGAGAGCAAGGCGTAGGCTTCGGAGATTGTGAAAGGGGGAGACTCCGGCGAAGTGGCGGCTCTTCCACACATCGGAGCAGTGATTGTCGCTGCTGGGTCTAGCGCTCGAATGCGAGGTACTGACAAGCTTCGCGCCGACCTGTCTGGGTCGCCGCTCCTCCAATGGAGCGTACAAGCCGCCGATGCTTGCTCCAAGGTCGAGCGGATCGTTTTGGTCGTGCATGCAGATCGCTTGCAGTGGGGTGGGGAGCTGGTGAGGCAGATTCCTGTACACAAGCCAGTGGATGTCGTCCTCGGTGGCCCACTACGACAGGACTCGGTCTCTCTAGGTTGCGCGGCACTGGCAGGATGCGAGTATGTAGCTGTCCACGATGGAGCACGGCCATTTGCGACGGCAGCACTGTGGGATCGTTGCATCACGGCTGCTCTTGCCGTGGAGACGTGCGCCATCGCGGCCTTTCCCGTGCACGACACGCTCAAGATGGTCAGCGATCAGCGTGTGGAGCGTACGATCCCTCGTGAGTCACTATGGATGGCGCAGACTCCTCAAGTAGCCCACCGCGAGACGCTTCTCGCAGGATTGACCGCCCTTCGCCAGGAAGGCCGGCTCGTGACTGACGAGGCTTCTGTGTTCGAGTATCTGGGGCTTGCCGTGCAGATCGTTGATGGAGAACCGCACAATTTCAAGGTGACGGCTCCTAATGATCTTGAGCTTGCAAGGGCGCTCACACAATCTGATACCATTCACCACCCTTGGACAAGTTCATCGGAGCGAGCGTCGCGACCAGCCCCCGCCCACGATCCGCGTGTCGGAATCGGCTACGACATTCACCGACTGATCCCGGGGCGGCCTCTCGTACTTGGTGGTGTTCGCTTCCAACACCCGTCCGGCTTGGAGGGGCACTCAGACGCCGATGTCGTGCTGCACGCCATCATGGATGCGGTGCTGGGAGCAGCAGCCCTTGGCGACATTGGCGCCCACTTTCCGCCACAGGATGAGCGTTACCGCAATGCTGACAGTAGGATGCTTCTGCGCCAAGTACGCGACATCGTGTCCGTCGCTGGATTCTCCGTTCAGGGGGTGGATGTGGTAGTGGTGGCTGAGCAGCCACGGTTGCAGCCGTCAATCGACCGCATGCGTCACAATATCGCCGGAGATTTGCACTGCGATGTACAGGCCGTGAGCGTCAAGGCCACAACGAATGAGCGCTTAGGACCGGAAGGAAGAGAAGAGGGGATCTCCGCGATTGCTATCGCTTCCCTTGCGCTTCAGAAGCATTCGTGACGTTTGAGGAGCACGTTGAGTGACGCTTCGGATCTACAACACACTAAGCCGCCGCAAAGAAGAGTTTCAACCCCTTGGCGATCCGGTGCGCTTCTACTGTTGTGGAATGACGCCGAAGTTTCATCCCCACTTGGGCCACGCGAAGCTGTTCGTCACCATGGACGTCATTCGACGGTACCTCGGAGAAAAGGGATACCGCGTTCGTTACGTCCAGAACTTCACGGATGTGGACGATAAGATCATTGCTCGAGGCTTGTCCGAAGGGGTCTCAGCGGCAGCGGTAGCGCGACGGTACACCGACGGTTATTTCCACAGCATGGAAGCGCTCAATGTTCAACCCGCAGATGTCTACCCCCGAGTCTCGCAGACGATCTCTGGCATCATCGAGATGATCCAGGGTCTCATCGCGGGTGGCAATGCCTACGCGCCGGGGAATGGCGATGTCTATTTTCGTGTTGCTTCATTCCCGAGTTATGGCAAGTTGTCCCATCGGACGGCGGACGACGTGCTCGCCGGTGCGCGGGTCACGGTGGGTGAAGAGAAGGAGGACCCTCGTGACTTCGCTCTCTGGAAGGCGGCGAAAGAGGATGAGCCATCGTGGCCGAGTCCGTGGGGTGCTGGGCGTCCAGGGTGGCATATCGAGTGCTCGGCGATGTCGAGACAGGAGCTCGGTGATCAGATAGATATCCACGCTGGTGGTCCCGATCTTATTTTTCCTCACCACGAGAATGAAATCGCCCAGTCAGAGTCTTTCACTCATAAAGAGCCCTTTGCCCGTTACTGGGTCCACATTGGTCAACTCAACGTGGGTAGTGAAAAGATGGCTCACTCACTCAACAACTTCACTACCGTGCTCGAGACCTTGGAGCGACACCATCCGGTTGTGCTTCGGCTCTACTACCTGTCCCAACACTACCGTACACCAGTGACCTACACGGACGAGAGCCTTGTACTCGCGCGCAAACAGGCAGAGCACCTCATCGAAGGAAGGTCCGCGCTCGCGTCTCTGATCGCGCAGCCGGCCCAAGATGCCGTCAAAGGCTCTTCTCCAGCTCCGGTCAGGGAGCTGGCTTCGATGGCATCCGATCTTTCCTTGCGCTTCTTCGAAGCGATGGATGATGACTTCAACACAGCACTCGCGCTGAGCCGCCTCTACGTGTTCAG
Organism: Chloroflexota bacterium; assembly: GCA_023381555.1. Taxonomy (GTDB): domain Bacteria; phylum Chloroflexota; class UBA4733; order UBA4733; family UBA4733; genus JAMDCW01. Next base: position 35,891 of record JAMCRV010000114.1, read on the forward strand.
CCGGGAAGCTGTACGCGTCTCTCAGATGAGACCGATTGGTCACGACCCTCAAGCACAGCACGAGGCACTGCGGTTGGCCCTCACCACGTTCGATCACCTTGTGTCGATCCTGGGTTTCGATCTTCCGCGATCGTCTGTGGAACTCGTGAGAGGCGAGCGGGCACTTGCCCTGGACGCTGCGACAATCGAAGCAGCTATCGCCAGGCGTGCCGAGTTGCGACGGCAGCGCAAGTGGTCAGAGGCAGACGCGATCCGCGAGCAATTGCTCACGCAGGGGATCGTTCTTGAGGACGGCTCGCACGGAACTACGTGGCGACGTGCGTGAGGTGCAGCACCACCGGGCTGGCAGATGGGGTGGAGGCCCCGCAGTGATAGGGGGGCGCCGCCCGGTGGAGGAAGCACTTCGCCGGTTCGGAATCGTACGTGAGCTGCTCATCGTCGGAAATGACCACGCGAGAGGACCTGTGAAGAGCCTCATCGACAAGGCGAACGAGCGCGGTGTGCCCGTGACATTGGTCGATCCAGTGACACTGGACCGGATTACAGACGGTCAACATCACCAGGGTGTGGCAGCCATTTGTGGGCTGCCAGCATCGTGCGATCTGGAAGAGCTTCTGGGCCAGGCCAGTGCACGTGGAGATAAGGCTCTAGTGGTGCTCGCAGACCACTTGCAGGATCCGCACAACCTGGGGGCTTTGATGCGCTCTGCGCTGGCTGCGGGGGCACACGGGATCATCGTTCCAGAGGACCGAGCAGTGACAATGACGCCTGCTGTGGTGCGCGCCTCCTCAGGGGCTGCACTCCTTCTGCCGTACACGGTCGTGGTCAACTTGGCACGCACTGTGCGCCTTCTCAAGCGCGCGGGTTTGTGGGTGGTAGGCCTACATCTGCAAGGAGAGAGCGACCTATACGGGTTGGATCTTACCGAGCCGACTTGCATTGCTATTGGCAGCGAAGGGGCTGGGCTCTCACGCCTCGTGAGAGACGAATGTGATGTGCTTGCACATATCCCTCTGAATGGAGCGGTGGAGACTCTCAATGCCTCCGTTGCTGGGGCGGTCGCACTCTTCGAAGCTCAGCGGCAGCGCCGGAGCGAGTGAGCTGCGGATCACCCCACCCCGAGTCGGTACTTGCTGGAGGGGGAGCGCTCGGTGAAGAAAGCCGTGCTGCTTACAATGTTATAGTCAGTTTGATGCTATCGGAATAAAGGCATGTAACGGTGATCGACCTCTCCTCGTTTCCCGGACCGAACTCAGCGTACGTTCTCGATCTTTACGAGCGCTACCGCAGCGACCCTTTATCTGTTGACGAGGTAACTCGCGATTACTTCACGCGCCTCGAGCGCGCAGATCAGCAGTTGGTTCAGCCAGCGCAATTTCCCGCTGTAACGGGCGAGGTGTCTCGTCCCTTTGCGAGCATTCCGGCCAGCGAGGCAGTGCGACTTGCGATGGGCGCCACAAGCTTGGCGCGAACGATTCGAGAGTACGGGCATCTGGCGGCGCGGCTCGACCCGCTGGGCAGCGCCCCGCCCGGCGATCCAGGTTTGGAGCCGGCGGCGCATCAAATCCTTGCTGAGGAGCTTACGACCCTGGCGCCCTCAGTAGTTCCTAGCCAGGCTGCTCCGGAGGCGCGCACTGCACTCGACGTTATCGAGCGGCTCCGGGAGATCTATTGCGGCTCCATCGGTTACGACTTCACCCACGTCCAGATGGCAGAAGAACGCACGTGGCTCATTGATACGATCGAGTCCGAAGAATGCCGGCCTCATCTCAGTAGGGACCAGAGCCGCGCCTTGTTGGAACGTCTGACCCGTGTCGAAGGCTTCGAGCAGTTTCTCCAGCAGACCTACCGCGGGAAGACCAGATTTTCAATTGAAGGGCTCGATGCCCTCATCCCAATGCTCGATGAGATCTTGACTGCGGCTGGCGCCCAGGGAACTGGTGATGTACTGGTGGGGATGGCGCACCGCGGCCGCCTCAATGTTCTCACGCACGTTCTTGGGCGTCCATACGCTGAGATTGTTGCGGAGTTTGAGGCGAGCAAGCGAGGCCTCGAAACGTCGATGTCGGTCCGCGACTATCAGGGCTGGACAGGCGACGTGCAGTATCACGAGGGTGGACAGCGCGTCGTCAACGGTGATACTGGCGAGTACCGGCTCACGGTTCATCTTGCTCCCAACCCCAGTCATTTGGAGCACGTGAACCCTGTTGTTGAAGGTCGGACACGGGCAGCGCAGGAGCAATGCCTCGAACGAGGACTGCCACGCCAGGACGTAGATAGTGCCCTCGCCCTCCTCGTACATGGTGATGCCTCCTTCACCGGACAGGGCATCGTCGCTGAGACCCTGAACCTTTCACAGCTTCCGGGATACACAACCGGGGGAACCATCCACATCATCGCGAACAACCAGATAGGCTTCACAACCGATCCCTCTGATGGTCGATCAACTCTCTATGCGAGTGATCTTGCCAAAGGGTTCGAGATTCCTGTCTTTCACGTCAATGCAGATGATCTCGTCGCCTGCCTGATGGTTTCGCGACTCGCTGTGGCGTATCGGTATCGCTTTCATAAGGACGTGCTCATAGACCTGGTCGGCTACCGCCGACTTGGACATAACGAGGGTGATGAGCCTTCCTTCACTCAGCCGCAGATGTATGCTATGGTCGCGCAACATCCAACGCTGCGTACCCAAGTTGCCCAGCGGTTGATCGCTGACGGTATGGTGACCGATGAGGAAGCAGCGGCGATGGCCACTAAGGTCCGTGATGAGCTCGAGCGGGCCGTCCACGCTATCAACGACGCACACTCTGTCTCGGACCAAGAGTATGCAGCTCAAGACGTCAAAGATATGGTTCCGACAGAAGTGCGGGAGACGCGCCTCCGTGAGCTCAATGCGGCACTCTTCACCCTGCCGGAGGGATTCGAGCCCCGAGCCAGCAGGATTATCGAGCGCCGCCGAGAAGCTCTCGACGTTGATGGCCCTATCGACTGGGGCCATGCTGAGCTGCTTGCCCTCGCCAGCATTCTGGCCGATGGAACACCAATCCGCTTGGCGGGACAGGACAGTCAGCGTGGCACATTTGGTCAGCGTCTGGCTGCGGTGCACGAAGCGCGGACCGGCCAGAGAATCAGCCTTTTTCACCAGCTGCCGCAGGTCCACGTCAATGCCGCGATCTACAACAGCCCGCTCTCAGAGGCAGCAGTGCTGGGATTCGAGTATGGCTATTCGATCCAGCGGCCGGAGGTTCTCGTGCTCTGGGAGGCGCAGTACGGCGACTTCATCAATGGCGCGCAAGTCATCGTCGACGAGTTCGTAGTTTCTGGTTATGCCAAGTGGGCCCAGACGTCGTCACTCGTGCTCCTGTTGCCACACGGGTATGAAGGGCAGGGTCCCGATCATTCCAGCGCTCGTATCGAGCGATTTCTGCGACTGTGTACCAACAACAATCTCGTAGTCGCTAACTGCACCACTGCGGCTCAGTACTACCATCTGCTGCGGCGTCACGCGGCGATTGCACGAGCGGTGCCAATTCCGCTCGTCGTATTCACGCCGAAGTCGTTGCTGCGTCATCCTAAGGCCGCGGCTCATCTCAGCGATCTGGCGCGCGGAAGATTCTACAGTCTGCTGGATGATCCGCTTCCTGGTCGAGACCCTGCCGAAGTGACCCGACTCATTTTGTGCTCGGGCAAGATCTACGTCGATCTTGACAGCGCTCCATCGCGGCCACTGACTCCTTCCATAGCGATTGCACGTATCGAACAGCTCTACCCCGTACCGGAAGACGAGATCCGAAGGCTGCTACAACGCTATGTCAATGTCAAGGAACTCGTCTGGGTGCAAGAGGAGCCATCCAACATGGGTGCGCTGCCTTACTATCTGCCTATCGTGTGGCGCCTTGCCGGCCAGCTGCCTTTACGCGTCGTCGCGCGCTCAGCGCGAGTAAGCCCAGCGGAAGGCTCGCCGGAGGCGCATCGAACCGAGCAGAACCGCATCGTCCGCGAGGCATTGCTCGATGCTCCAGTGCTGGATAAGGCCAAGAGAGAGGTTATCCATGCCAGTTGATGTGCGAGTTCCATCTGTTGGCGAATCGGTCGTTGAGGCTACGATTCTGCGCTGGCACAAGCAGGAGGGTGATCAGGTGGCTGCCGGTGACGCGCTTGCGGAGCTGGAGACGGACAAGGTCACTGTCGACGTCAATGCCGAGACTGCTGGTGTGCTCCAAACGATCGTCAAGGGAGAGGGAGCTACGGTTACGATAGGTGAGACTATCGCTGTGATCAACGAAGCAGCAGTGGCAGCTGTGCCTCAATCGGTCCCTGTCACCCCCACCGCTCGTACCGATAGCTCTGCTCCAGCGGAGACACCGCGCGCTCCGGCTGGTAGCGATGGTGATCATCTCCGTGTCACTCCTCTCGCGCGAAAGCTTGCTGAGCAGCTGGGAGTAGATCCCTCCCAAGTTGAAGCATCCGGACCTGGAGGTCGGGTCACTCGCACAGATGTCGCCGCTCATGCGGGCACCGCAACGGTGGCCAGGACCAGCCCATCTTCGACCCTCTCTGGCTTGATGCCTGGGCCACCGAAGATCGAGGCTTACTCGCAGGTAGGGGAGCGGGAAGAGATTGTTCCGCTCAGTCGCCGGCGCCGCACGATTGCGCAGCGACTGGTCGAGGCGAAGTCCGTCACGGCCATGCTCACGACGTTCAACGAAGTGGACATGAGCGCCGTGATGGAGCTCCGTAAACGCCGGCGCGATGCATTCAAGGATCAGCACGGCGTGAGCCTGGGGTTCATGTCATTTTTTACTCGTGCAGCGATCGGAGCACTCAAAGCGTATCCGCGCCTCAATAGTGAGATTCGTGGCGACAATCTGATCGTGAAGAAGCACTACGACGTCGGGATCGCCGTTGATAGTGAGGAGGGGTTGGTCGTCCCAGTTGTGCGGGATGCTGATCGCCTCTCGTTTGCTCAGATTGAGCAAACCATTGCCGACCTGGCGCAGCGTGCACGATCGGGCAAGCTTTCTATTGTAGACCTCCAGGGCGGCACGTTCACTATCACCAATGGAGGAGTTTTCGGCTCACTGTTCTCTACACCGCTGCTCAATATGCCGCAGGCGGCCATTCTGGGAATGCATCGTATTCAGGAACGGCCGGTTGTGATCGATGGCCAGATCGTGGTGCGCCCGATGATGTACCTTGCGCTGACTTACGACCACCGCATTGTTGATGGTAGAGAAGCGGTTCAGTTCCTGACGAGGGTCCGCGAGTTCGTGCAGGATCCGGAGCTGCTCCTCATCGAGGCGTGACGCAGTGGCGAGAAGCATTGCGATACACCACACCTGTCGCTCCCGTATGGTCGGCTTCTTTTTCACGGGAGACTGCTCCCACCACCGCTTGAGAAGATCTGGCACGAAATTTGCCTACTCGGCGCAGTGCAGCAATCGATGCGGGGCGCGAGATTTCGGTTAGAGCCCGCGTGGTGATGTTCCAGAGGTGATTTCTGTAAGGAGAATAAAGACTTGGCAGACGTAACAATCACAGCGACTCGCAATGGTCCGTACATGGTCAAGGGCAAGGTAAAGCTGATCGATCCGCGTGGAAATGAAGTCGACAGTGAGAGCGACGAGATCTACCTGTGCCGCTGTGGACATTCGGAGAGCAAGCCGTTCTGTGATGGGACACATCAGAAGATCGGATTCAAAGCCTCTGATCCTGCCCCAGAGGTCGGCTAAAACAGTATCGTCAGAGGGTTGACGAGGGACTCCACCCTCTGGCTTGAGGAGTATGCGATGACCGGTTTCGTGTCTGTAGCACGTAGCGAGGACATCAAAGAGGGGGCGCTTTCTCGAGTTGACGTCAATGGGCGTCCGATTCTCATCACGCGTGTGTATGGCCGTCTCTGTGTGCTCTCTGCCATCTGCACACATGAAGATGCCGATCTCTCGAAGGGCGAGCTCGAAGATGAGACGGTGTGGTGTCCTCTACACGCTTCAGGGTTCAACATCTTTACAGGAGCGGTGACAAGCCCTCCAGCGGAGGAGCCGCTGGAGGTGTATGAGGCTCGTGAATACGATGGCAAGATTGCGGTTAGCCCGATCCCGCGAAAATCGTAACGAGAGTGTCTCCAGAGCGCATTGTCGTCGTTGGCGCAGGCATTGGCGGTGTTCATACGTGCCAGGCGCTGCGCGCTCAGGGATACGACGGCGATGTCATACTCGTCGGCGATGAGCTGGATGAGCCCTACGACCGCCCGCCCCTCTCGAAAGCGTTTCTCCAGGGTAAGAAGCAGACCAGTGATCTGACTCTGGTATCACCTGAGCAATGGCGTTCTTTACAGATCGAGGTCAGGACGGGGCACCGAGCCATCGGAATCGATCCGGCTTCGCGAGCGGTCATTGTCTCTGGGTATGAGCCGGTGCGCTATGATCGGTTGGTTGTGGCTACTGGCTCTTACAATAGGCCTTTATCTATCCGTGGCGCCACGTTGGAAGGCGTCTTCTCGCTGCGATCTCTTCGCGATGCTACCGCTCTCCGCGAAGCTGCTCGTAGTGGGCACCGTGCTGTCGTCATCGGTGCAGGGTTTATCGGTTGCGAAGTGGCCGCGTCTTTGCGGCAGCTCGGTCTCGAGGTCGCCGTCGTTGAAGTTGCTGAGGTACCGCTTCTCCGAGTGGTAGGCACAGAAGCCGGCCAGTTTCTCATCCGGCTGCATCGACGCCACGGTGTCACGATGCTCACCGGGACCGGTGTCACCGAGATTCGAGGTCATCGCCGCGTTGAAGACGTGGTCACGTCGACGGGTGCAGTGATCCCTACTGACCTGGTTGTCGTTGCTGTGGGAGTGCGACCAGCCCTTGATTGGCTGCTTGAGAGCGGACTGGCCGATGGAGGCGGCATCACAGTCGACGTGTCCTTGCGCAGCCGAGATCCGCACGTCTTCGCAATCGGTGACGTTGCACGGTTTCCGGACCCTGTGACCCATTCGCTGATTCGCGTTGAGCATTGGGATGTGGCACGCGCTCACGCTGCGCACGTCGCTCGCGCGCTCCTGGGATCGCAGCAACCCTACTCGATCCTGCCATATTTCTGGTCGGACGTGTTCGATGTCACCTTGCAGTATGCTGGACATTGTGAACAGTGGAACCAGATTGTGGTACGGGGTAGTACGGACGAGACAAGCTTTTCCGTGTTCTATTGCGTCGATGGCCGGGTGAGAGCTGTGCTCAGCGTGAACAGTCCTCGTGACTTTCGCCACGCTCGCACGCTCGTTGAGGCGCAAGTTCCTGTTCGCACCGCAATTCTCGAAGACTCGAGCGCTGACCTGCGCCAGTTCGGACGGACTGAAGACCGCTGATGTTGCGCCATCGGGGACGAGAGCGGCTACTGCTACTGCCACCTATAGCTCTCCTGGCCGTTCTCGAAATGTCGCTCTCGTTGGAAGGAAAACAGTCTTTCGGGGCGACCTTTGCGGCAGTAGGTCTTTTCGGGTGCACATTCCTGGCCGGGAACATTGCACTCTCTGTGCGACGCTCCAATGGGGATGAACTATTGCTACCCAGTGTGGCCTTGCTCACGTCGGTGGGACTGGCGTTCAATCTCCGCTTGCACCCCAGCACGTATCACCAACAGTTTGCTTGGATTATCTTAGCGGTGATCGTCGCCGTGGGATTCGGTGCGAGCGGGTTTGACGTCTGGTGGCTTTCGCGCTTCAAGTACTCATTTGCTTCCTTTGGATTCTTGCTTCTGGCGGCTACGGCCCTGTTCGGTCGCGAGATCAATGGCGCCCGATTGTGGCTAGCAGTAGGTCCCATCGAATTTCAGACGACTGAGCTCATGAAGATTGTGCTCGCGGTGTTCATGGCGGGATATCTCGAAGAGAAACGCGAGCTACTGACGCTTGGAGAGCACCGTTGGCGCGGTGTACGTCTACCTCCCCTAGAATACATCGGTCCGCTCGCAGTGCTCTGGCTGGCATCGCTACTGTCACTACTCTGGCAGAGAGACCTCGGAGGCACCTTACTGTTGCTCGGTGTCGCCCTGGCGATGCTGTATGTGGGAACCGAGCGTCTCTCCTACGTGTTCGGAGGTCTCCTGCTTTTCCTCCTCAACGTCGTGATTACCTATCACTTCTTTGGCTACGTTCGATCCCGAGTCAATGTCTGGCTGGATCCGTGGGCCCACGCCCGTAGTCAGGGTTATCAGATCGTACAGGCACTCTATGCGGTGAGCAGTGGCGGACTCTTCGGGTCGGGCATTGGACGGGGATACCCCGGTTACATCCCAGAGGTCTATACCGACTTCATCTTTGCAGCCATCGGCGAGGAGCTTGGTCTGCTGGGGAGCTTTGCCCTCCTCACAGTCTTTGCCATTCTGGTCATGCGAGCCTTTCGTATCGCGATACGCTGCAGCGGAACATTTGAGCGACTGCTCGCGACTGGACTCGGCGCGCTCCTAGCGCTGCAAACGCTCGTCATCGTAGCGGGCAATCTAGAGGTAATTCCTCTCACAGGCATCACCCTACCCTTCGTAAGCTATGGGGGAAGCTCGATGATCATCAACGCGGTGATCGTTGGGCTGCTCCTCCGCCTCTCTGCGTCTCAGGTCGCCCCTCGAGGACGGCCCGTAGGACCCCTTCTGACTTGATCAGGCGTGGAGCCGGTTGCAGTAGGAAGGGCCAACGTGGGAGGCAAGCTCTACGGTCGAGTGGAGTGAGGATGCTGTTGTGGTACTTCCGGCGGCCGCGGTCTCCTGGGACGCTGGGGTAAGAGCACGATCACTGCAAAGGCGATGACGAGCAGCAAGAGGAAGCCAAAAAGCTTCTGTGTCTTCTCTAAGAACAGGGCTGCGATTCCGGCGATGGCGGTGATCGCGTAGAGCAGGCCGAGTATCATTGGAGGTGTGTATCCGGCCGAGAGCAGGCGATGGTGCAGGTGCCCGAGATCGAAGTGCATTGGTGCGCGTCCAGTGCGAGCACGTGTGTAGATGGTGTACGCGTAATCAAGTATCGGGATCCCGAGAACCAGCAGTGCCGTAGCAAGCCGGGCGCCGCCGAGAATCGACAGCATGCTGAGAAGATAACCGAGAAAGTGAGATCCCGTGTCTCCCATGATGAGACGGGATGGGGGCCAGTTCCACACAAGAAACCCGCAGCAGACGGCTGTGAGGAGTAGCAGCAGTTGCGCAACACCAAATTCACCTGTCATGTACCTCAACGTATGGATGCCTAAGGCAGCTGCGGCGATCGCGACAACGCCGCCGGCAAGCCCGTCCACGCCATCAAGTGCGTTCACCGCATTTATCATCCCGGTGAACCAGAGCAGGGTAACGGGGACAGCGAGAAATAGCGGCAGGGTGAGGGGAGCTGCCAGAGGATTAGGGTCCAGTGGGTTGTTGAGTGGCGTGGAGACGTGATCGATGCGCAACCCGAACAAGAAGGCCAGAGCCGCAACGACAAGCTGGGCGCCCAGCTTTGTCGCTGGTGATAGGCCGTGGATGTCATCGGCAATCATGATTGCTGCGATGAGCACAGCGCAGGCGAGTCCGCCGGCGAACTGAGGGATGAAGCTCGGTGGGAGAGTATGTACGGCCACGACGATAGAGAGAGGAACGTAGGCGAGCAGCATGCCTATACCGCCCAGGCGCGGCTTCGGGGTTCGGTGGATGCGGCGCGGGCTCGGCATATCCAACCACTCGAAGTGGCGGGCCACAGCATCAACACCGCGGCAAAATGCCACAGAGAGCGCAAACCCAACGATAAGCACGATCCACCACCAGGAAGACGTGAGGAGGGTCTTCAGAGTGAAACCGGCTTCGGACATTCATACCCTCTTTCACGGTCTCACCATCGCTGGTACATCTTACAGGCTCAACTGCCCGGACCCGGCTTGAGGGCAATGCGAAATGCGGCTGGCTGGGTAGTTTTGTCTGCTAATGCCGCCACCGCAACGATCACCTGCTGAGTCCCCGGTGGGAGGGAAGCAAGGTTGAGATCCCCCCGGTTCGACGCGTCCAGATGGAAGGGGGTAACCGTCGTGTGCGCTCCTTCAGTGATGAGCTGCACCAAGAACTTCACCTTGACATTATTGGGGACATAGTACCAGCCGTGAGCTACCCAGTTCTGGCCAGCTCGCCCGGATTCATCGAGGCCGATCTGTGGAATGCGTACGTTGCGGATTGCAGCACCAGGACCACTGTATTCCTCATCGGTCACGTACTCGAAGCGGACGAGAACGTTGCGGCCAGCATATGGAGTGAGATCAACGTGTTCGTGCCACCAGATCGGGACCGGCGATCCTGGAGTGAGACTCTCTCCCGTGTACCCCACACCGAGGTTTGCACCGGTGGGGTTAGCGGTTGTTGTATGCGTGGCTGGCAGGAGCTGCCACCTCTTGCCGCCATTGGTCGACACCTCCACGTAGAGATAGTCGTAGTTCTTTTCTATGTCGAGCCAGAGGTCGAAAGAGAGCGTCGCCGACTGCACGTGAGCGAGATCGACCTGGCGGGTTAGCGTCGTGTCGATGAGATCACCGTGATTGCTCCACCACTGATCGGATGTGTACGGAAGCGTGGGCAGGAGCCGGACGGTCTGGGCGCCCGCGAATACGAGCCGCTTCCGGAGGTCGGGAGTGTCAATGCGGTAGTAGCTGGTTCCGAACGGAGCTACAGACCCGTCGACTGCGCTTGCCAGCGGTGTGATGACTGCCGGCCCGGCTGTGCCGTGCAAGGCCTTGTAGGCGAATGCTCCACCATCGACGGTGGGGTTGTTCAGGATATTCGCTATGACCCACTGCGCGAAGACCTGGTCGGCTGAAGCGCCCTGCGACTGGAGATACTCATTGATCATTGCCCAGTCGTTCAAAGGTGAAGACAGCAGCGTGTGAAAGAGCGATGGTGATCCATAGTGCTGAGCGAGATAGGCGATGAAGAGAAACGCGGCTCCATAGTGAGCTAGTACTGCGGTGGGTGAGTCTGACCAATCAGTGAGCTGTGTCCCTGGCGCTTTCAGAAAGGCATCCACGAGCCTATCAACGGAGAAACCGGCGAGGTACTCGGCGTAGACTGACATGCCTTCATTCACCCATGCGGAATCAGCTGGGTGATGGTCCCAGTGGATCAAATGCTGCAGTTCGTGCACGAGTGTGTCTTCCAATGCCGGACTTCCTACCTTGTCCACGGTCTCATTGATGTAGATGGCATTGCGCTGGTTGCTGGAAGGTGCTATGCAGCGGAGATACTGATCACTGGCGGTGAAGTACCCGGCCACTCCTTGTAGCTTGGCAACGACAATAGTAAGCCTGTTTAGCCCAGAAAGATCCGGAAACCTGGGCTTCCCAAAGGTCGTTACGTCGAGAGGATAGATCTTCTGTTCGAATTCTTGAGTGGCTGTCTGCAGCTGCTCCTGAGTGACCGGAACGCCGTCTTCGACGTACCACAAGGCGTGAGGGCTCAAGTATGCGAGCGTGGTGTTGATGACTTCGCGGGTACGAGTCACTTCATCGTCGACCGAAAATGATGCGTGACTACCGATAGTCGTTGCCGTGCCAAGCACTGGGGTTGGCGTGGTGCAAGTAGGATGCACGACTCGTTCGACCAATGCAGTGAGGTTGCGAAAGGGAACTGGAGCGGTGAGGTCACGTGTGGGGGCGACTGAAACAGTTGGTGGAGGCCGCGCACTGCTCACGTTCGACTCTGCGGTTGCATTCGCGGTCGCCGCCGGCGCGACCGGGGACCGCAGAGCTAGAGGCGTTTGGATAACACTGAAGCGTTGTTCAACCGCGCTAGACGTGGTCGCCATCGCCGTCGAGCGTGCTGGAGCAGGCGCCAAGGCGCAGCTCACGAGCGTGAGCGTCAGCATTTCAAGGACAACGACGCTCTGTCTCAGTCGCATCGAGCGAGCACTGACCTGACGAGTTGCACGATGTCCAGTACACGCTGTCCAACTACCTCTTGAACGCTCTGGTGGTCAACTTCGCCCGCTGCGCTACCAAAAGCGCTATTGGAGATGCAACTGATCGCAGCAACACGGAGCCCGAGCTGACGTGCCACAATGACCTCGTTCGCTGTAGACATGCCGACAGCCTGAGCGCCGATGACCCGCAGGAATTGCAGTTCTGCTGGAGTCTCATACGATGGCCCGCTCACCATCGCATAGACTCCCTCTTCGAGTACGATTCCGAGCTCACGGGCAGCGGCGAGGAAGATGCGACGCAGTTCCAGGTCGTACGCGTGACCCATCGCCACAAAGCGATTCAGTCCCGAACTCACGGGCCCCCTTAGAGGGTTGAGACCGGTCAATGCTGGGAAGTTGATATGGTCCCGAATCAGCATGAGTGACCCTGCCGGGAAGTCCTCTGTCACTCCTCCTGAAGCGTTGGTGAGGAGCAGATTCTTGATCCCGAGCTGTGCAAGTAAGCGTATGGGCTGAGCAGACTGGGTCGCACTCAACCCCTCATAGGTATGGAGTCTGCCCTCGGTGATGACGAGAGCGGTACCCTCGATGCGTCCGAGATGGAACATTCCACGGTGACCTTCCACAGTCGTCTGCGGGAGACCCGGGACTTGAGAAAATGGAACAGAACGGATGACTGTGACTGCCTTGAGAAAGTCCGCGAAGCCAGAGCCGAGCACGATCCCCCACGTTGGCTGAAGCTGCGGCTGGTGCAGCATAGCAGCGGCTTGGGCGAGCTCAGACGTCAAGTGCTACTCCTCAGCCACGTCGTGCTCTTGATGCAATCGAGTGTGGGCATATGCTTTAGTGGAAGACGTGTGAGCGTGCCCGAGCAAGTGCTGCACATCTGAGAGCCCGGCGCCGTTGTGCAACATGACTGCAGCGCACGAGTGGCGTAGAACGCGGGGGGAAACGCCAGCGAGGCCGGCGCGCTGCGCATATTGCTTGACGATGAGCCAGAAGCCCTGGCGAGTCAGCCGTCCCCCACGTGCATTGACGAACAACGCTCTCTCGCTGGCGCTCCCATTGAGAACTAGGCGCCCACTCGCCAGGTAAGCGTCAAGGGCTTCGCGAGCTTTCCCGTCTGCGTGCACGACACGAGAGCGATTTCCACTGCGGACGTGTATGGCACTCCCGATCACGTCGTCGATGTCAAGCGCGACGAGCTCACTGGGCAGCAAACCAGAAGCAATCATCAGCCGCAACATGGCGCGATCGCGCAGCGCCTTTGCGGTATCGGCGGCAGTAGCCGTCTCACTGCATCCCACAGCGGCGACGAGCTGCTGCAATGTGGTCTCAGTCACTACCTCTGGCGCTCGCTTCACCGGTGGAGGCATCGTCAGCGCCTTTGCGGGATCACGGTGGACCCGGTGCTCCCTAACCAAGAAGCGATAAAGGGCTCTGACTGATGCAATCTTGCGAGCACGTGTCGTCGCCTTGACATACCGTGCGTCCAGATCGCGCTTGTACTCGACGATGTCGGAAGCAGTGACGTCCCATGAATCACAGCCGTGAGCCTCCAGAAATGAGCGAAACTGCTCGAGGTCGCTTCTGTATGCCATGATCGTGTTCTCAGATGTTATTCGCTGCTGAACTGCGTCTCGCTCGCGGAGATAGCGCAGAAAGTCCTCTATATCCTCCTGCACCATCTATCTATCCATTCCCTTGTCGAAGCTGAGGCGGTTGGGGCAAAGCAGCACCACCGGGACAGGGTAGGCGCACTCGCCAGCTTGAGCATTGTAGCAGTACCGATAGAATGGTCAATCACGAAGGACAGTGTGGCTATCCGGGGCCTGTGGGGGCGAGAGTTGCTACTCGGGCTGTGGAGAAGGCCGCAGGAAGTCGAAGTCACATCCCTCGTCAGCCTGAAGGACGTGCTCAGCGAATAGCCTTGCGTAGCCACGCTCAGGAACTGCGGGCCGGTGGCCTTCGATTGCCCGCCTCTCCAACTCCCGATCGTCGACGAGCACGGTGAGTGCGCGGTGTTCCCAATCCAGCTCTACCTCGTCTCCCGTGTGCACAAGACCCAAGGGGCCGCCGCTGGCCGCTTCTGGACACACGTGTAGAATGACGGTGCCGAATGCGGTCCCGCTCATTCGAGCGTCTGAGATGCGGAGCATGTCGCGGATACCTTGCCGCAGCAGTGCCCGGGGAATCGGGAGGTTTCCGACCTCGGGCATTCCCGGGCCGCCAAGCGGGCCTGCTCCTCCCAGCACGAGGGCGTCTTCCGGATTGATCTGGTCCTTATCGGCATCCGCCGCTTCAAGCAGCGCGTCATAGCTGTGAAATACGTGCGCCCGCGCACGGTGCTGCAGCAGCGACCTAGTAGCTGCTGAATGCTTGAGGATCGCTCCGTGCGGGGCAAGATTCCCATACACAGCGGAGATCCCGCCTTCTGGGGCCAGTGGATGGTCCAGATGCGCAATCACCGTGCCGTCGCCTGTTACGGGCCTCTCGGAGAGCTCCTCCGCAAGGGCGCGCCCGCTGATACGGCGAGTGTTGAGGTGGAGCAGTGGTCGGAGCTGGTGCAACACCGCTGGGACGCCACCAGCGCGGTGAAAATCGGACATCTGGAAGATTCCGCTCGGCTTTAGGGCAACGAGGAGTGGAGTCTGGCGACTCACCCTGTCGAAATCAGAGGGACGAAGGGCGATGCCAGCCCGACCGGCGATGGCTGTGAGATGAATGACCGCGTTGGTTGATCCTCCAATCGCACAGAGGACCCTGATCGCGTTCTCAAATGCCTCAGGTGTGAGGATGTCGCTCGGACGTAGGGGATCGTTCGCCAAGCGCACTGCTTCGTAGCCCGTCATCTCAGCAAGTCGGAATCGCTCGGCTAAGGGAGCAGGTGCCGCTGCAGCGCCGAGTACCGTCATCCCGAGGGCCTCAGCAAGGCAAGCCATAGTGCTGGCGGTTCCCATCACCATGCAGTGGCCCGTGGAGGGTGCGAGAGCATCGCTCACCTGGTCCAGTTGCTCCGTCGTGAGCCGGCCAGCTCGAAACTCTGTCCAGAGCCGGCGACAGTCCGTGCAGGCTCCGATCGTCTCTCCCTCGAAGTAGCCATCAAGCATGGGGCCGCCCGGGAGCAGAATCGCGGGGACATTGGCGCTGACTGCGGCCATCAGCTGTGCTGGGATAGTCTTGTCACAACTTCCAAGGAGTACGGCGGCATCTAGTGGCTGTGCTCGGAGAAGCTCCTCGGTCTCCATCGCCAGCAGGTTTCGGAAGAACATTGCGCTGGGGCTCACGAACATTTCTCCCAGCGACATCGTGGGGAACTCTACCGGTAGCCCCCCAGCCAGGAGCACGCCGCGCTTTACTGCTGCGGCCAGCTCGCGGAAGTGACCGTGGCAGGGGTTCAACTCGCTCCAGGTCTGGGCGATGCCAATGATAGGCCGGTTTGTCGCCGAGCGGGTGTAGCCCAGCCCCTTTGCGAAAGACGAGCGTAGGAATGCGCTGAAGTCGCGGTCACCGTAGTTGGTGAGGTTGCGGTTCAATCCTTTCCACGACGTCCCCGAGCCACCCTTCCGTTCCATTGGGTCTAATCCTTCTCTAGACTGACGGCTTGCACAGTCTCCGACCCGTGGCGAACCATGACAGAAACGTTCCCCACCGTGAGCCCGAGGTCCCGCTCTAATGCCTCGTGAACTCGTGCCACACCTTGTTCGCACACCGCGGGTACCGCTGAGCCCTGCAAGGTGGCCAGCGTGACTAGCACATCCACCTCAGGCTGTGCCCGTTTCGGGACAAGCCGTACCGCAGCGCTGCTGACTCCATCGATGGCGCGGAGGACTGTCACCAGATGGTGCTCGGCGCTCGTGACGGTTATCCAGGTGTCAGCCGGAGAGCCGGCACGAATGCGAAGACGGTGCTCTCGAGGTGGCCCCAAGGTCTCGAGAGCAAGGAGTAGGAGTGCCGCAACAACGACGGTCAAGCTGGTCGCAATCGCAACCAGCTTATCCTGAGTTGTAAACGGATCGAAGCGATACTCCAAGCCATTGTAGGCTGTGAGGATGTATGGTCCAGGTAGGCTGAGAACAAAGGCGGCAGCTCCGAGTGCCAAGACGAGACAGATCACGGCGAAAGCTATCGCGAACAGACGATTCGTACGCTGCACGTTAGCCGTGCTCCTTTTCGCGCGGTTCCGAGGGCGATACGGCAGTAGTGCTTGCATTGGCCGGCGGCCGGATGAGCCAAGACAGTGGCCGCAAGAGCCAGGGCAGCCCGGCTAGCAATATGGTGGCAATAACACTGGCGATGGCTCCAAGCCACACCGATGCCGGTGCATACCACACTCGAACAGTGTGCCGGCCTGCCGGCACTGGCACGGCTTGTAGGGCAAGGTCTGCCCGGTAGATTGGTACGCGGTGACCATCCACCGTCGCCTTCCAACCTGGGTACCAACTCTGGCGTAGAAGCAGGTAGCTGGGCCCCGAGCATGACGTCTGGGCGGTAATGACTTGACGTTGTTGTTGCACGGTGAGCGTGCCGTTGGTGCAGCGAGCAGAGGGAGGCGGTGGAGGCAGGCGGGGGTCGCCATTAGCGATGGCAATGATCCGATGGATTGCCCGGCTGGCGAGGCTTCGTAGTGGGAGAAAGTCTGGATAACTCAGGAGAAGCGTATGGCTGAGCGGGAACGAAGGATTTGAGAGCTCCTTCGCTATCGTGCCGTTATCTCCCGATGTTCTCATAGACCCGTAGAGACTGGCGAACGGCGCGGGTGATGAAGCTTCATACACCGACACGTCACCGCGAAGCACACGCTTGAAGCCGGAGGATGGTGTCGGTGGAAGCTGCCACTGACCACGTGTAAGCGCATCGTAGATAGTGACTGCGTGGAGATCAAGAGGCTCTTGGAGGGCCTGTATCGAGATACTGGAGATCCAGCGGCGGGTGGGAAGCTGCACAACGAGGAGTTGAGCCTTGGCGCCTGCCGGCGCCCGCAGGGGAACGGCGACTGGGATAGGTTGTAGCTGGAGTTGAGTGCTTCCGGGAATGCCCTCAACCGCCTGCTCGGACGAGCCATCAGCGAAGTGCAGTATCACAGTCATAGTAGGAGCGGGCCCGCTGTCAGACTGAGTTGTGGCGGAAACCACAAACCCAAGGGTGCTCGCCGGTTCGGCTGCATCGAGATGGAGCGCCAAAGAGCTCTCTCGAGGGAGAACAGAGGTGAACGTCAGGTCGAAGTCTAGACCGTTCCAATGGAAGTCCTGGAGGCGGTCGTTGACGATGGTGCCGATGCCGAGCAAGTCGAGCCACGATGGAGATGGGGGAGTGCTGAGCTCATCACGGAGGAGCGCGTCAGGGTTGCTACAGATCGGACACGGCGGTAGAAACGCGCTCTTGAGCAGAACGTAGTCACGCAAGGGCAGAATGCCACCGTCATACCCATCGACACTCTGCACACCGTAGGCGAGCGGAAGATTGGGGGTGAGCACATCCTGATACTTCATGTAGATGCTGGTCGGCACGGCTGCGGCTTTACCAGCAGTAAGACGGCCAATAGCTTCCCGAGTGGCCTCATCGCCTGGGACGAAACCACTGCGAGCGATCGACAGCGCCCGACCGTTCTCGTTGCCATTCTGGAGGAGGGTCACTGTCTGTTGGAGATCGGAATATACTTGACGGGGTACCGGCTGATTTGGAGGGAGCCAGCTCGCGGCTACGACGAGCTCTCCCGCGCACAGGAGAGCCAGTGTCAACCGTCCGCCCCACGCGACGCGCCGAGTCAAAGCGAGGGCTATCGCCGCCGCAGTTGCGACCGCAGTAAGGCCATTCACTGCAAGTGGGCTCATCCCCGTGGCTCCAAGCACCCCCCGGGCCCCGAGAGCGGCAGCACCAACGATAAGCCCAACCCAAAGCGGCGTCATAGCTGGTGCGAAGCGCGGGCGAGCGGTGAGTGTCACATCCGCCCCCACACTCGCCAGCAGAGACAGAGCAAAGGTCGACATGTAGAGCGCTCGCGCAGGAACACGGAACGAAGCAAAGCCCGGCACAAACTTCCACGCAGCGTGCCACACAGGGGAATACAGGCCGAAGGCGAGTGCGATGCCCAGCACGAGGAGTCCTAAGAGCAGCACTCCACCTTGCCTCTTCCAAATGCTGACCATCCCAAGCACGGCGAGCAGGAAGCCTCCGACACCGACATAGCCCACGTACTCCGTGCTCGCCGGCTGCTCGCTGTAGGCGGGTAAGAACTCCCGTAAGAGCTGATCGGGGCGGAGCGAGAATGAGCTCGCCTCACCGAGGGGCAGACCTCCAGAGCGGATCGATTGCTGCGCGAGCTCGTAGGTCGGGAGAAGCTGTACTCCTGATAGCCCGATTCCTAAGATCACCGCCAGGAGCGACATAAGGGCGATGAAGAGAGCCATACGGGGGGCATGGAGGTGCTGGAATAAGCGCCAGACGATCCATAGAGCAGCGATGACAAGAAGGTAGTATGACTCCTGCGTGTGACCGGCCAAGAACTGCAAGGCGACGATGACAGCTACCGTTGCGACGTAGCGGGCCCGCCGTTGTTGCCAGGCGGCATCTAGGCCGAGGATGAGCCAGGGAAGCCACGCGGCGGCATCGACCTGATTGAGGTGCCCTGCCTGAGCCGAAAAGAAGCCACCAAGCCCAAAGGCAATCCCACCAATAAAGGCCGCAAGCCAGTGAACACGCCACGTTCTCCGACACAGCACAGCGGCGCCAAACGCCCCCCACCAAACGTGGAGAACGACAGACGTAGCGATCGCCTCCGGGATGGGAATGAAGAAGAAGAAGACATTCGGTAGGTAGAGCACAGCTGACTGGATGTTGGCAAACAGCGGTGCGCCAAGGAACAGGTCGTTCTCCCACAGGGGAAACCGGCCGTGGAGAAGATCGCGAACTACCGCCGTGTGGTAGGGGAAGAAATACGTCTGCGTGTCGTAGCCACCCGGGACGCCTGGCCCAAACGTGAAACGCCGGTAGGCAAGAAGGGCGGCAGCGAGCAGGCCGGCGGCTATCCACAGAAGGGATGGCAAGTCTTCACCCCACGCGATCTGCTGTGGTGCTGACCGTTGAGTCATGACTCTCCCAGGCTCACAAGTGCTCTGTGCCCATCAGCCCCCCGATCATAACCGTCTGAGGTCGCGGTGCGGGCACTTGCCCTCTTGGTGCCGCTGTCTTCCTGGTACACTACTCACTTGCGATTTGAAGCATTGTCGCGGTCTTGCGCACTGGCGTGTGGTTCAGTTGCGGGGTGTGCTTCTTAGCAGCCCAGAGACGTGCGCTACGTACAGAGAGATTACGGGTGGAACTCAGATGCCGAAGCTCAAGACGCATAAGGGAGCTGTCAAGCGGTTTTCCCTCACCGGGACCGGCAAGATACGATTTCGAAAGGCGTGGCAGAACCATCGCCGCCACAAGAGTGACCAGAATCGCCGGCTCCTGGGGCGGATGCAAGTTGCGCCTTCCAGTGAGCGAAGCCATTTGCGCCAAGCGTTGAGCGCTCAGTAGCAGCGGGCGTAGACTAGCGGTCAAAGCACCGAGTCTTGAGGATTTGAGAGGAGAAGAGCAGTGCCACGCGCCCGGCGGAGTGTTGCAGCGCATAAGCGGCATAAGAAGGTTCTGGTCCAGACTGAGGGTCAGCGTGGAGTCCGGCACCGGCTTTTTCGTCTTGCCCATGAGTCCTTGTTGCGTTCACTCGCCTTTGCGACCGAGGATCGCCGTAAGCGAAAGCGCGATTTCCGCTCGCTGTGGATCACGCGGATCAATGCAGCGTGCCGGCTGCGGGACTTCGATTACCATCGATTCATCCACGGTCTGGAACGCGCCAACGTTCGTGTCGACCGCAAGATTCTGGCTGATCTCGCAGTCAACGAACCGGCAGCATTTTCCCAACTGGTGACGCAGGCGCGCGCAGCCCTTGCACAGGACTGAGCTTTGCTTGTCTTGCAGATGCGGTGATCACGAGCGTTACGAATTCGCGTGCGCGACTACTTCGCAGTCTTGCTTCTCCTCGTGGCCGCGCTGAGTCTGGACTGTTTCTCGCTGAAGGCACGCGCCTTGTTGCAGCGGGCCTTCAGTTCGGGCTCAATCCAGTGCTCGCTCTCGTTGATCCGCAGTGTGTGAGGGAGTCTTCAGCGTCACAGGTTGTGACGGCGGAGCTGTTCAACCGCGCAGAAGAGTGCGAAGAGGCATCCTCGAAGGTACTGGACAGTATCAGCGATGTTCGGCATCATCAGGGCGTAGTCGCTGCATTTCGTATCGGGTCGTTTCACACACCTTCCAAGCGCACGAAGGGTGCGCTGCTAGATGCTGTCATCGTGCTTGACGGAGTGACCGATCCAGGCAATGCGGGCACGGTGCTCCGTTCCTCTGCCGCCGCCGGAGTGCGGCGCGCGATCTTGACATCTGGATGTGTCGATCCCTACAACCCGAAAGTGGTGCGAGCCGGCGCGGGGGCACACTTCGTGCTTGAGATCAGCACGGCATTTCGCTGGCCTGAGCTCACGTCGCACACGCCTTCCCTACCCCCGCTGTACTTGGCTGATGCACATAGAGGCAAACCTCAGTGGGAGGTAGACTGGCGCGCACCGTTCGGGCTGGTCATTGGGAGCGAAGCGCACGGCCACTCTCTGGCAGCAAAGAAAGCAGCAGAAGGGTTCGTTCGAATTCCCCAGCCCGGAGCCGCGGAGTCGCTCAATGCGGCTGTCGCGAGTGCTATTGTCCTATTCGAGGCCGTTCGTCAACGTATTCAGGGGAGTGCTCGCTCGTGACAGGCTTGCCGGATACCCTCCGGGTTGCACTAGTCCACGATTATCTCAATCAGATGGGCGGGGCCGAGCAGGTTCTGGAGGTATTCCATACGCTCTTCCCCTCCGCCCCGATTTTCGTGAGCGTGTTTGACCGCAAAGTCATGCCCCCTGCGTTTCGCGATATGGACATTCGCACGAGCTTCATGCAGCGCATTTCTCCTCGCACGAGTGTTGCGTATAAGCTCTTGCCGCTATTCCCGCTCGCTTTCGAGCGGTTCGATCTTCGCGAGTACGATCTCGTCTTGAGCAGCACCACTACCTTTGCGAAAGGGGTCTTGACGAGGCCACACACGTGTCACGTGTGCTATTGCAACACCCCGTTTCGCTACCTCTGGATGTATCAAGAATATGTCGAGAATCAGCGCGTCAGCCGCCCCGTGGAGGCGCTGCTCTCGGCTCTTGCAACGCCGCTACGTGTGTGGGACTTTGCCGCTGCCCAAAGGGTGGACTACTTTCTCGCAGGCTCAAGAAATGCCGCACGGCGCATCAAGAAGTTCTACCGGCGTGAATCTTCGGTACTCCACTCACCGGTTGACGTCCAGTCGATGCCACTGGGGAGGAATTCTGGGGAGTACTACCTCTTGGCGGGGCGGCACCAAGCATACAAGCGCATGGACCTCGCTATCGCTGCTTGTAACACCCTGCACTTGCCCCTCATCGTGACGAACGAGGGTCCGGAAACGGCCAGATTGAAGGCGCTCGCCGGACCCACGGTTCAGTTCACAGGGCGCTTGACACACTCCGAGCTACGGCAGGTCTTCGCTGGCGCCCGGGCACTGCTCTGGCCTGGAGAAGAGGACTATGGCATAGCACCAGTGGAGGCGATGGGGGCCGGACGTCCCGTGATTGCGATCAAGCGCGGTGGCGTATGTGAGACTGTCATAGCCGGGCAGACCGGTGTGTTCTTCGAGAAGCAGACAGTGGAGAGCTTGGTAGAGGCGTTGCGGAACTTTGAAATGCTGTCATTCGATCCACAGCGGATCCGCGCGCACGCCATGCAGTTTGACGAATCTGTCTTCAAGCAGCGTCTCCTAGCGCTCTTGGGTGATCTGTGGGACGCGCACACGGAGCAGCTTCACTCCGGATCGCTACTCGGAGCGCCGTTGAACTCGCTCGACTGACTTCCGTTGCGTGGAGTCTTCACCTTGGTTTTGACCGTACGTGTGCCACCTTTGTCGCCTGTCGCCGGCTCGTCATCAACGAGGGAGGAGTGCGCGGAATTCGGTCACTGGCGGACCTGGATCTCACACTGATCCACAGTCACCCGCCTCTTGGTAGTGGGCCTTTTCTACCGGGGCGCTTGTGCCCACGCTCCAACGCATGAATTCGGCGGGCGTCCATTGCCGTCTCCTATGCCGCTAGTAAAGAGGGCGCGGACGGTGTGAGCGCCTTGCTGAGTCTAGTACCGGTTAGAGCGCATCTTGGCGTAGCACTCGTTACAGTACACCGGCTTGCCCGATGTCGGCTGAAACGGCACGCGTGCCTCGCGCCCGCACGAGGAACAGGGAACCGTATAGTACTCGCGCTGGCTGTGGCTGCCCGCGTTGTCATACCCAGGCCCGGCAGAACGGTTCTCTCGCGTACCGGCTGACGACTTGCGCGTTGAGCGGCACTCCGGGCAGCGAGAAGGATCGTGAGAAAGACCATGCGAAGCGTAGAACTGCTGCTCCCCGATAGTGAACACAAACGAGCGACCACACTCCCGACACGTCAACGTCTTGTCAGATAGGGCCATTAGAGACGAACCTCCCTGGAAACAGCTACCACCTAAGGTCTGGAGACTCGTCTGCTTAGCCCTGGGCGGCTACGTACCGATTGGCCCGGTGTTCACTCGCGGACGGGACTCAACAACCGGCAAGAGTATACCTGAAGGCTCCAGCGTTTCCTAGATCATAGACCTCATGGTGGAAATCAAGGCATGGTGACGGCTCGATCGCTGGCATCCAAGACCAGAATCACACTCTGCTAGCATCGTGAGGATGGGATCTTGCTGGCGTGGGTTGGACAAGGAGAGACGTGCGGTGTAGTGGTTCGCGCGCAGTAGCAGCAGTGCGGACGGCGTGTCTGACGCCGAGGCCTACACAGCGCTGTCTCGTAATCGCGCGTGGAACTGCTCGCCATTGCCAACCGCTCGCCGCCGCCATTGCCATTCCTGATCGCCAGGAGTATTCTGCGGCGAGAAGAAAGCTTGTGCTGGCAACGTGATTGCGACAGACACCCAGTGGCGCGCCTGCGGCCCGTACTTGGCAGTTAATGCCTCGAAGGCGGGGCTAGTCGATGAGACGCGCCTCGCCCTGCTGCTCTATCAGCGTCTTGGCGATCTAGACGCAACGAAACGGAAGTTGCTCCAGGACGTCCTGCCCCAGCGCTCTCGCTCCTCGCGGGAGGGCATCGTGGAACGCATCGTGTCGCGGCTGGCGCGCTGGAACCCGCCGGCCTGGGTCTGCCAGGATCTCATTGCCGCTGCGACCGTGGAGGATGGCATCGACCTGCGCGCCTTGCTGCTCGTGCACGCCGCCCGGCAAGACAGGCTGCTGTACGAGGTGATCCAATGCCTCGTGGTACCGCGCTGGCGCCGGGGGGAACAGCAAATCATCCGCGCTGACGTCCAGCACTTCCTCGATGCAGCGGAGTCCGACCATCCTGAAATAGCCCGTTGGAGCCGGCAGACGCGAGAGAAGCTGGCCAGCAACGTCCTGGCTATCCTGCACGACTATGGCCTCCTGACCGGCAAGGTGACGCGGCGCATCGTCGAGCCGGTGGTGCGTTCAAACGTGGCCGGGCATTTGGAACGGTTGCTGCTGGAAGAAGGGATCGTGCCAGAGGCCGTCCCCACGCACCCGGACTGGCGGCTGTGGCTTTGGGATGAGCAACGCGTCAAGAGCTGGCAGATCCGTCGCGATCGGAAGTAATGGGAATGGATGAGCTAGGCACGCGACTAGAGGCGCTGCTGGTGCGTCTACGCACGGCATATGACGGCATCGGCCATAGCTATGGCCGGCCCTACATCTACTTCGTCTACCGGCCGGCGGAGGAACGGGCGCTGCGCAAGCTGGCGGATGAGACATTGCGCAGCGACCAGACGCTACGCTTTCACCACCTCGATCTGCTGCCGTTGACCATCGCCAGCATCGCCGGCCAGGAGGAGCGCCGGCAGGAGCTGCTGGCCGGTCCGCGCGGCGGGGCGGTGGCGGGGCAGATCTTGGGACACTGGGTACGGACGTTGGGGCGAGAGATCGACCAGCAGCTCATCGCTATGCAGGATGGCCGGCGGCCGGTCGTCGTGCTGCGCGGCCTGGCGGCGCTCCATCCGCTCAGTCATCCGACGGCTATGATGGAAGCGCTAGCCGAGCAAGAACCGCGCGATGCCGAGACTGGGCGGACGGTGCCGCTTGTCGCCCTGGTGCCGGGCGTCCGTCCTCCCCAGACCAGCCGCGAGTATCTGTTTCTGGGGCAGGAGCGGCTGCGCTTCACGTTCTACCGAGGAGAGGAGTGGTAATGGCAATCCGCGATCTCTTCGCCACGCGCATTCAGGAGCGCATCGAGCCGGTCGTGAAGATTGCCGACCGTCGCCCCGCCGTGCTGGCGGGAGAGCTCTCGGCGCTGGTGGTGACGCCCCAATGGGAGCAGTACCTGCGCCGCATCCTCGATGCCTACGTCGACGCTGCCGATCGTGACGACGAACAGGCCATCGGCATCTGGATCAGCGGCTTCTTCGGCTCCGGAAAGTCCTTACTGCTCAAAGTGCTGGGTGCACTCCTGGAAGGCGGCGAGCTGGGAGGGCGCTCCGTCCACGAGATGTTCCTGGAGCGCCTACCGGCGAATAGCCCGGACCGCACCGAGTTGCAGCACCTGCTCACGGCCAGCGCTCATCGGGTGTCCGCCACCGCCGTAGGCGGCAACCTGCACGCGCTGATCGGTGACACCAGTGACACGCTGGCCCTGATCACCTTCAAGCTGTTTGCCCAGGCGCGAGGCTACACCACGAACTGGGCGCTGGCCTGGGCGGTGGAGTATCAGCTTGACCGGCGCGGCAGCACCGCCGCCTTCCAGCAACACGCTGCCAGCCTGTGCGAGTGCGACTGGGAAGACCTCGCCGCCGACGCCGACTTCTATGCCGGCCAGCTCTATCAGGCCGCCGCTGATACGCTGCCAGAGCACTTTGCTGGCGGAGCAGCTGCCGTGGAACGGGCGGTGGCGGGCGCCACCCGCAACGGCATCGACGCGCGTATGCTAGTGGAGCGGCTGCGGACCTGGTGTGAAGCGCGCGACGCCCATGGACGGCGGCATAAAGTGCTACTGCAACTGGACGAGCTGGGCCAGTGGATCGGTGGTGATCCACACAACCGCACCATGCAGGTGGCCGCGCTGGCGGAGGAGGCGGCCGTGCACGGCGGTGGTCGGGTCTGGATCGGCGTCACTGCTCATGGTGACGTGCAGGAGCTCAGCCAGAACATTCAGCAGGAGTACTATGCCAAGATCGTCCAGCGTTTCGGCACGCGCTACAAGCTCAGCAACGAGGAGATGGGCCAGGTCGTCGAGCAGCGCGTGCTCCAGAAGACCCAGCCGGGGCGCCGGGAGCTGGAGCAGCGGTTCGACGCGCGTAGCGGCGAGCTGACCGACCTCGGCACCCTGGAGCGACCCCAACGGGTCTATGCATCGCCGGACCGGCGGAGCGTAGCGCTCTTCTATCCCTACTTGCCCTGGACCGTCGCGGTGGTGCCCGACATCGTCAAGAACATCGCTCTGGCTGCGGGACGCGGTGAGGCGCTGAGCGGCGCCACCCGCACTATGATCGGCGTGGTACAGGGCGGCATCATCGAGACGCCTGGTCTGCTCGACGGCCCGGTCGGACCGCTCTTGAGCCTGGCTGACGTGTACGATCAGGTCTCGAGCGACGTGCCCATCGAAACCAAGACCGACCTGAACAGCGTGTTGAAGTCGGTGCCGGAAGCAACGGCGTTCACGGTGCGCGTCGCGCGGGGCCTGTACCTGCTGGGCAAGGCGGAGTACATCCCACCGACGCTGGAAAATGTGACGCGGGCTCTGGCCGGCGGCCTCGATACTGACCTGGGGGCGCTGCGCCGGCAGGTGCAGACCGAGCTGGTCCGGCTCATCGACGCGGGCTACGCCAAGCAGGTGGGGGAGGAATACGTCTTCCTCAGCACGCAGCAGCGCGGCTTCCAGGCTCGCGTGCGCGAGCGGCAGGGCGAACTAGAGAGCCGTAGCTACGAGCTGGTCCAGGCGCTCAAGGAGTTCGAGAGCGATGAGGCTCTGCGCTTCGACCGGCCGGCCATCGCCGGCGGGCGGGAAATCCCATTGAAATTGGAGATCGACGAGCGCACCGTGCGCAACATCGGCGCCAGCGTGACGTTGCGCGTCTACAGTCCTTTGCAGCGGGCGCTCGATCCGGCCATCGGCGACGACGTCACACTCAACCAGCGTTCCAACGGCGAGCCGAACAGCATCATTGTGCGCCTGGGCGAGGCGCCCGACCTGCGCAAGAAACTGGCGCTCACTTTGGCGACGGCCCAGGTCGCCGAGGAGACGCTCAGTGCTACCCCCAACGGTCCGGAGGCGGAGGTCGCCCGGCAGGCGCGCCAGAACGACCTACCCAGCTTCCGGACGGATGTGCGCCGGCTGCTCGCTCAGGCGGTACGCAACGCTGTCCTCTTTTTCCGGGGCAGCGGCTACCAGCTCGCCGCGGGTGACAGCCCGGCCGGGGCGGTACGGGCGACGCTGGCCCAGCTCCTGCCCCAGGTCTACCCACGCTTCGCTGACGTGCCGCAGCGCATCGCCAATGAAGAGTCAGCGGTGCGCACCGCGCTGGCCGGGGCCGCAAACAGCGACCTCCAGGCGCTCGGCGTCTACAAGGCCGACAAGAGCATCAATGAAGCCCACGTCCTGCTCACTACCCTGCGCGGAGAGCTGCCGGTAGAAGGACAAGACACGTTGCCGGTGCTCGCGGAGCAGATCCGCACCAAGCTGGAAGGACCGCCCTTCGGCTGGGACGGCAACTGCGTCAAGGTGGGGCTGGCGCTGCTGCTGCGCTGTTCCGGCTGCAAGCTGATCGACAACGGGCAGCCGGTGACCGACCCAACCAACCCGGAAGCGTCCCTCTTGCTCACGCGCGAGCAGCGCTTCAAGAACCTGCGCGTCGTGGCTGTGCGTGGCACCCTCACCATGCCGGAGCAGATCCAGATCCGGACGGCGCTGGAGGAAATCTTCCATGAAAAAGCGTCCCTGGTGCCGGCGACGCTCAATGCTAGGCTGGGCACAGGATTGGACGCGCTGGTGCGACGGGCACAAGACCTGAGCTCCTGGGCAAATGCGGCCCGCTGCCCCTTGCCGCTGGCCTTCGAGTCTGGACTGAGTCGGGCCGGCGACCTTGCCAGCGTTACCGCGCCGGCCGTCCGTCTCCAGCGTTTCCTGGGAGAAAGGGAGGCGCTGCGGGACTGGGCGGCGCTGGTGGATGAGTTGGAGACTTTCCGGCGGGAGCACGGGGCCGAGTTTGGGGGGATCCGCGACGACGCCAACCGCATGCTCTACCTGGACGT
This sequence comes from Chloroflexota bacterium, assembly GCA_023381555.1. GTDB lineage: Bacteria > Chloroflexota > UBA4733 > UBA4733 > UBA4733 > JAMDCW01. Next base: position 63,175 of record JAMCRV010000114.1, read on the forward strand.
GCCGGTACCCGAGCTGCGCCGCTTTATCGAAGACTGGCGGACGTTAAGCAACGAGCACAGCGTAACGGAGCCGCCGCGCTGGAACGAATTGGCGGCGGCATATCGGGCAGCCAAAGAGGCACTGGCCCGTCAGGCCACAACCTGGCGGGAGGAGACAACGACCGAGCTGGCGCAGCTGGAAGCCCAACTGCCAGAGCAAGTCGCCGCCAAGGGAGCGCCGCCCGCCCAGATGGAGAGCGAGCTGGCTCGCTTACGCGAGGCGCTGGCGCCGGCCCGGCAGCACCTGGAGACTGCCGGCAGCGACATCGGTGCCCTACGGGAAGCCCGCCACACGCTCGCTGCCGCGCAGTTGGAGTTGCCGCGGCTGTTGCGAGAAATCGAGCTTCGCTACGCTCCGGAGCCGGTGCCGAATACCGATGGGTACGACGGCGGGGACAACGGAGCGCTCCGCATCCCGCCGGAGGAAGACCTGGAGACAGCGCTGTCCGGCTTGCGGCAGCGTCTCCAGAATCTCCAGGAGCAAGGGAAGACAGTCATCGTCACGGTCAAGGTGGAATAGCGGGCAGAGGGCAATAATGCAGAAACGCCAGAAGGATCTCCTCCGTGCCGTCGTCCTGGATCTACGTCACACGCTCGCCGGCAACACGACCAACGGTAAACAGGTGCGCGGCGACCTGGATCGCGAGCTGGCGCGGCTGGGCGTGGCGCCTGACGGCACGCTGACACCCTTCGACATCGTCGCCAACCCGGCGACCCACGAGCGGCGAGCGCGCCAGGTAGCGGAAGCAGAACTGGCCGGCCTGCCGGGGGCTGAACGCCCGGTGGCGCGAACAGAACTGGTGGAACACGCCGCCTACTCCTGGATCAACCGGCTGCTGGCGCTGCGGGCGATGGAGGCGCGTGGACTGATTGGGGAGACGCTGCGTCCCAACCCGGACTACGACGGCCAGCCGGAAGCGCTCTACATCCTCGCCACCACCGACCCGGCGCGCGCCGCCGCGGCCGATCGAGGCTGGTGGAAGGTGATCGAGGACGTCTGCGCCGGCCAGGCCGCCAGCCTGCCGGGCCTCTTCGGCGCCGGTGACCCCAACACCGCCCTGCGCCCCAGTGTCGCCGCCCTCTTGCACATCGTTGCCGCCCTTGGCGGCAGCCAGCTACCGGGCTTCACGCTGGAGGACTGCGATGCCGCCTTCTCTGACCCTGACGCCACCGGCTGGGCCTACCAGTTCTATCAAGAAGAAGCGAAGGCGCAGGTCTACGCCACGCTCAAGGCGGGCGGCAAGGTGACCACGCGGGCTGAGATTGCCGCCGCCACCCAGTTGTTCACCGAACCCTACATGGTGCAGTGGCTGCTCCAGAACAGTCTCGGCCGCAGCTACCACGAGGCGTATCCAGCAAGCAAGCTGCCGGAGACCTGGCCCTACTACATCCGGCCGGAAAGGCTCGACCAGCCGGCCGTCCCGAGCCTCGCCGGTCTCACCGTCATGGACCCGTGCATGGGCAGCGGCCACTTCCTGCGCGAAGCGTTTGACATGCTCGCGGCAATGTACCGCGAGCAGCAGCCAGTATTGACTGCCGCGGAGATTGCCGGCCGCATCCTGGGTGTGCACCTGCACGGCATCGACATCGATCCGCGCGCTGCCCAACTGGCCGCGCTCACCCTTTACCTGCGCGCTTGGGAGCTCGTGCGTGACGAGCGTAAGAGCCGGCGCGTAGCCGGTCTTGCGCCCTACCGGCCGCCGGTGATGAATCTGGCCACGACGCCCAGCCGCCTGGACACAGGCGTGCTGGACCGCCATCTGCGCCGCCATCCCGAAGATCTGGTCTTCAAAGACCTGCTGGAAGAGATCTTCGCCTCCCTGGAGCAAGCCGGCATCCTCGGCAGTCTGCTGAAGCCGGAGGAACACCTTGACGCCGGCATCAACAAGCTGCGCCGCACGCATACGCAACGCATGGACAGCGACCCCACGGCAATGCAGTTGCGCGCCACCGTCACCCGCCTCATTCAGGATGACCCGGCAGACGCCAAGCGTCTACTCTTGGAGCGGGTGGCGGCGATCTTCAACGCCGAGGCTGCGAACACGGGTGATGTCGGGGATCAGCTCTTCGGACGTGAGGCGGAGCAGGGCGTGCGGCTGGTGCAGTTGCTCGACCGGCACTACGCGGTAGTGGTGACGAATCCGCCGTACATGGGCAGCGCAAACATGGACCGCCCGCTGCGCAGCTACGTGGAGCGACAGTACCCAGCGGGCAAGCGCGACCTCTATGCCACCTTCATCCAGCGCTGCCTGCAACTCGCTGCAGCTCAGGGCAAGGTGGCGATGGTGACGCAGCAGTCCTGGATGTTCCTGCGCTCGTTCGCCGACCTGCGCAAGGGCATCCTGGAGCAGCAGACGGTCGACTGTCTCGCGCACCTTGGCCCACGTGCCTTCGAAGAAATCTCCGGCGAGGTGGTCAACATCGCACTCTTCGTGGTCACGCAGGCGATACCCAGGCAAGATCACCGGCTGTGGGCGGCGCGGCTGATCGGACCGAAGAGCCCGGCGGAGAAGGATAAGCTGTTACGGGAGGTGGTGGCGGGTGGGACGCAGACCGAGTCCCGATCACAGCAGGAGATGGAGGCAGCGCGATGAGCCCTGTTCCCTATGAGTGGCGACTGCACGCCGAGAGCGACTTGTGGACCGGATCGGTGAAGATAGAGCAGAGGGACAGTCAGCCGAGCGAGCGAATTGTCCCCGACAAGCTTGTTACCACTGGCCTACTCGGCTCCATTCGCTGGTGGTTTGAGGTGCTGGTTCGCGGCCTTGGCGGCGCCGCATGTGATCCATCTGGCGGAGGCGGCAATGATCGTTGCCCAGACCAGGGTGGTAAGCACTGCGTTGTCTGCGAGCTGTTTGGTTGTACGGGCTGGGCGCGCAAGTTCCGGTTCGAGGTGCGGGATCCGAGCGGTGCGGTCGTGGGCGACCAGATCAAGAGGGACGCCGTCTTCACCCTCCGCTTCACCCCGCTCCGCCCTATCCTGGCGGAGGAGTGGGCTTTGCTCGATCTGACGCTCCGGCTCATCGCCAACTACGGCGCCATCGGCGGCAAGACGGTGCTCAAGCCATCCGACGAAGCGAATCGCATGCGCCTACAGCATCATCTGGACTACGGCATCATCTCAGTTGACGGGCGTCCAACTGTCCCACACGCGTCAAGATTGGAACTCGAAAGCTATGTGCGTGACCCCCGTTGGCGGAAACCGCCCCAGACAGACTTCGAATGGGCATCGCTCACCACCTTCTGGTGCGTGAATGACAGCTACCTCGCCAGGCAAGATCCCAGCCAGAGCACCTTCAATAGGGTCCTGGGTCGAACGGAACCGAAGAATCAGGGCCAGCAGCTGGCGACCAACGATAGGGCAAGCCGGTGGCTCGCCGGACGGCAGCAAGAGAGCAAGAAGGTCTTCAGCTTCAAGAATCCGCCCCGCACATTCGGATTTGTCAACCCCGGAGTCATCACCTTCGATCAGACGAAGCAGCGCCTGACGCGGGCATGGGTGAACTTCCGTCCGGATGACTTCGTGACCGGTGACGTTATTCTCGCGCGTCTCACGACACAAGATGGACAGATCCCGTGACATTCGAGCTGTACACCGATCTGGCCACCCAAACCTCTTGCCCTACCGACGGCCCGCTGCCCGCGGGGCTGGCATCCGGATTCGTGGACGGATGCACCTTTTGGTCTATACGCGGAAGCGACCAAAGGAACGAGGCACGACGCTTGTATCTGCAACAGGCATCTTCTGCAACTTTGGATCTGCCAAGCGCTCTCCAGATCGAACCGCGATTCGACAGGCTTCTCGACGACTCGTGGATCGGCTTCGAGGTGAAGTTCACGTTCCAGACACCCTGGTACTCCAAGGACGACCGACCGTTCCACGTGCTCGATAACCCCGTGCGCAAGGATCGGGTGTTCGGCGTGCCGTACATGGCAGCCGCAAGCTGGAAGGGACTGCTGCGCTGGGCATGCCGGATGCAGTCGGGTTTGCTCGACCACCTGGCAAACCACAACGGCAAGCTCGATGGCTGGCAGGACCCCGGCTGGATCGTCCATCTCTTCGGCAACGAGAAGGGGGAGACGGAAGACTTTCAGCGAGGCGCTCTCGTCTTCTATCCAACCTGGTTCTCGAAGATCGGCTACGAAGTGATCAATCCACACAGCCGGGTGACCCGAGCGGGGACACAACCCATCTACTACGAGGTGGTTCCGGCGAACACTCCGGGCACTCTGTGCCTGCTCTATGCGCCGCTTCTTGGCGCCGTCGCCCGGGACGAGGTGAACCCGGGCGCGACCATTGGACATCTGCTCGATGCCAGCGAGGCGCTGCTGGCGACCTACGGCATCTCGGCCAAACGCACGGCCGGCTGGGGCACTGCGCGGGTGGACCGGTGGCTGGCGCGGCGGAACGGTCAGCCGCCGATCCAAAAGACTGCCCTCGCGGACTTCAAGGCAGACCTCCTGCCCCGGCTCAGTGCGACGGAGGTGCGCAATGGTTGACTTTGGGCCTGCTGAGAAGCTCTGTAAGCACCGGCCGCTACTCCTGGCTATGGAAGCCGTCGGCTGGTTGCACATGCTCGGCAAGGCACACGCCGAGTTCCTGCGTGGCCATGGCGGCCAACAGACCGGCTACGATTACCGGCGCTGGGACGAGCGCGAGGACCCGCCGTTTCCGTGGCATGACCTACTCCAGTGGGTGTCAACGTCGTTCGGGAAGGTGGAAGGGTCACCGCCTTGCTGGCCTACTGACCTCGCGGAATTCCTAACCAAACACGACAGAAACGATGCTGGCATCCTTGGGCTGCTACAAGCGGCGCACGGAATGGCCTCGGGCGTCGAGAAGAATGTATCGCGGACGGCTGGTGAGTACCTGGGCCAGGGGACGCCAGACGTTTGGCTGACTTCGGCGTTTGGCGCACCAGTGCGCAACCTGGTGGCCCACCCGCCGCCGGAAGTGCTTACTCTGGCCGGCTGGCACGCGCTCGTGGCGGAAGCCAGCAAAGTGCTCGGCGATCTACAGGCGCTCGGCACGGCACAAGGTAGCGCGGTGGAGGATTGGCGCGACTGGCGCAACGGAGCGATCGGCGTGAACAGCCTGATCCGGAAGTCGCTCTTGAGCACGCTTGCCGAGACCCGTCTGCCCAACAATGACGTGACGCTCTGGGACCAATCCTACGTCGCTGCGGCGTTGTTCAAGAGCGCGGTAGCCGGCGCCGTCCTTGAGGACAGTGGCTTTCCATGGGAGGGGATCGGCCGCGATCAGCGGGAGAGACAACGTTACCTCAAGAATACGACCCGCTGGCGGCTGCTGACCGTCGGCATTGGCATTGATCACTACGAGGCTCGGGCTGTACGCATCGGCGATTGGATCGGGGCAGCAGCGGCGATCGAAGACTTCTTCGCTGACGTCCGTCAGCTCGTGGAGGTCGAACTGGCCGCCGGGTCGCTCCTGTACCGCGACACGAGCGTTTGCATCTTCTCCTTTCCCGGCGAGCGCGCGGATGGTGCCGCCACTGACTTGCAGCCAGCGCAGTGGCAGCACTGGATAGAAGGCGAAGTCGAAGCATTCGCGCAGAATCGTAGGCTGGAAACGCCGCCACGATGTCAGATCAGCGAGCCCACACGGAGCCTCGCCCCAATGGTCAAAGAGATGCGTTCCACCTTTGACGTGCTCGCCGTACCAGTCCACAAGACGTGGAGCATCGCTGCCGCTGGCCAAAGCGGTCACGTTTGCCCTGTGTGCCTCGTACGGCACAACGGCAGCGCAAGTGACAAGCAACGTCCCTGCGACGCCTGTCGGCAACGGCGGCAAGGTCGCCTTGATACCTGGCTTGGTGGCAAACTCGGGTCCGACACGATCTGGCTCAATGAGCTGGCTGACGCCGATGACCGGGTGGCGCTGATCACACTGAGCCTCGATCTGGAGCCGTGGTTGGACGGCTCTCGGATCGATTCATTGCGCACCCAGGCCGTGAATGAGTGGCGACGATTCAATCCGACGCTCCAATCGCAACCCAACCCGATCGACGCGACCCAGCCGTTCACCGACCTCATCGCGTATGTCAAAGGGAAGTTGGGAACGTATGACAAGCAGGACCGCATCCTCCGGAGTCTTCAGGAAGGCTACCAATACGAGGACAATTGGCAGACCTTTTTCGCCAAGATCGTCGAGGACCGCTCGAATGCGCCGCGGTGGGACGAGCTCGACGACGAGCAACGCGCCCGCTGGCTCGTCCACCAACTCTTTCGAAAACTGCCGTCGCCCGGGCGCGTCTACCGCTTCTGGCGGCAGGCGGAGGAC
>JAMCRV010000114.1:69524-71123 GCA_023381555.1 Chloroflexota bacterium
TGCCGCCGTTGCCGACAGGCGTCGCAGGGACGTTGCTTGTCACTTGCGCTGCCGTTGTGCCGTACGAGGCACACAGGGCAAACGTGACCGCTTTGGCCAGCGGCAGCGAGCTCCTGATCGAGTTCCGGAACATCGCCGCTCGCGCCCCCAACCGCTGGCGCGTGCGCCGGGTGGAGCTGCTACCCGATCACGCCCAGTCCAGCAGCGGCTGGCAGGACCGAGAGGTCTACGACGGCCGCTTCCGTGATGCGCCGATGAGCCTCCTGTACCGCCAGGATCAGCAAGCCTTCGTCACCGTTTGCAACCTCGCTCGGCTGCTCCGACCGGAGGATGCCGCAGCGGCGCTGGTGGGCCGTGAGATCCGTCTCCAAGGTGACGACGACCGGGTCCAGCGAACCTTGAGGGTGCAGCAGATCAAAGACAGCGACTCGAAGAGCATCGGCCAACTCGGGATCTACCATCCGGTGATCCTACTCGAGCTGAGCCCGCTCCGCTTCCGGGTTCTGGCGCCACTCGAAGCGGCGTCTGGCTGTCTCGACCGGGCGATCGAGGCCTGGAATACGCAGTTCGCGCGGGTCTGGGATCGGTTGCCCCTGCGCGCCGGAATGGTCGCTTTTCCGCAGAAGCTCCCCTTCCAGGCGGCCATCGACGCGGTGCGCAACGTGGAGGAGAGGCTCACCGTCGCTGGGTGCGAGACCTGGCGCATCACCGACCGTCAGGCGCGTGCCGACCTGGTGGCCCTTACCGTGAAGCGTCCCGATGGCGTCGTCGAACTACGCACTGTCCCGGTCGACCTACCGGACGGCCGCACTGATGTCTTCTACCCCTACCTGGCGGTCGAAGACGATGCGGTTCGCTTCCCGCGCGACTTCCAGCATCCGGACGGCCAGGTCTATCGTCACGCTCTGGATCTACGAAAAGGCGACGGCATCCGGGTCTATCCGGCGCGGGTGGCGACCTTATTCCTCGACTCCACCGGACGGCGGTTCGACCCGATCACGCCGCGCCCGTTGTCGGACTGGGGCAGAATGCGCGAGGTCTGGCGTGTAGTCGAGCGAGTAGCTCCGAGCCTCACCGCGCTGCGTGGCGCGTGGGCCGATCTTCTCGCGCGGAAGGAGTCCTGGCGGGACCCAGATGGCGAATGGCTCCCAGGCGGCCAATCGGCCTGGCGCGAGCTGGCACGCGCAATCTTTGCCGATCGCCTGGCCGTGGCTGGCCATGACCTCGACGCCCTCGTCGAAGCAGCCGACGACGGCACGCTCGACTGGAGCCTCGATTGGCACCTGTCGGTACTCAAGGAACAGATTGGTGAGGTAACGCGTGGCTAACGGCTATCAGACCTATCCGCACGTCGGGCTGGCGCTCGACCCCATCCACGTCGGTACGGGTGGCGCTCGCCTCGGCCGCGTCGACCTCACCATCGTGCGCGACCCTGTCACGCGTATTCCCAAGATTCCCGGCTCCAGCCTGGCCGGCGTCCATCGGGCCTACGCAGCCATGGCCATGCAGGCGCAGAACCCGGATCGACAGATCAACGGCAAACCCAAACCCTACTATCCCGACTGCGCCGGGCTGGGGCAGTCGGGCGCCGATAGCTCT
>JAMCRV010000117.1 GCA_023381555.1 Chloroflexota bacterium
ATCTCAGCAACGATGGCGAACAGAAAGGATTCGGCCTCATGCCAGAGCCTCGCCGGTCAGACGAGCAAACGCTCTATTGCTGCTATCTGGTCTATGCGGTAGCCCCCGACGGCACGTCCCGTCGCGACGCCGACCGGCTCTTCAACGACTATGTGGCGCAGACAGGGCGGGGGGTCGTTGTCCAACACGACCACTTCATAGACCGCCCCGGCGCATTCGCCGTCTTCGAGGTCACCACCGAAGCACAGAAGCAGTGGCTGCAGCAGCCCGGACCGCTAGCAGGGTGGACAATAACGGCGCACCCACTCCTGTTCTCGGCCAGCGGCGCCGGCTTCTTCCTGCAAGCCGACTCGACAATGCGCCACTTCCGTCAAACTCGACTGGACCAGGGACCAGCAGATTACAAAGGCTCGCACGACTACACGCTCGTCGCCGGCGGCGGGTTCTACGAGGGATGAGCCAATCTCTTCCTGGAACGACCTACCCCCGAGGACTCGGCCCTCAGGGGTAGGTCGAAGAAGGGAGGGAGATGGAGGGGATCAAGACCTCCATCAAAATCAGCCTAACACACCCTAGCAACAAACAAGCGTAACAACCTATCGATCTCGCACGGTATCACTGGCCCGTTTTCGGGAAAAGCAGCGGCTGCAGCACAGGCACAAACGCACTGGTCAGGTTTGTTCCAGGCAATGCTGCTGGATGGACAATCCAGTCCGGCTGCGATGGATCGTACTGGGCAAGGTAGGGACTTCCCGCAGCTTCTTGCTGCAAGTCGGGCGGGAGGTTCTGATCCATCATGATCTCTTTGAGGTACTGCCCGAAGAGCATTCCTTCGGTACAGCCGCACGAAGCATCGTACATCATCACGCCTCGCTGCCAGCGCAGGTAGACAAAGTTGTGATTAGCTGGGTCGTAGGCTGGCTCGCTCACAGGAATGCCCCACACCTCCAGCTGGACCAGAGGCAGCAGTGCCTGTACCTGGCTACTCGAAGCAGGCAAGTCTGGAAAGGCAACACTGGCCGGCACCGACATGCCGAAGGTTTGAGCGAAATCGACTGGTAGCCCATTCCACTGATTGGGTGCGTGCTGCTCGACGAAAGCGATGACCTCTTGAGCATAGTTGGGATCGTTTGGCGACGGTGCTTGGGCGACCAGAGGGGGATCCACGGCAGGAATCTGCGAGAAGTTGAACGAGGTGTACGGCATCACGCTCGAATCGAGAAGGTTGAGCAGGTGCACACTGCCGTCAGGCCATAGCTGCATCACCTGACGCTGGAAAATCTGCGTCGGATACCCCAGCAACTGGAAGGTCCGGCTAATGGGATAGCCAAATGTCATCACCCCACCACGGCGGAGAAAGTAGTTCCAGAACTGTGGCGTGCCAACCTGAAAGCCAGTCTGGAAAAAGTACTGCGGCAGCGGAGGAGGACACGGCCGTGTCACACTGCACGCTATGTCAGCCGTCGAAGCTTGCGCCGACACTGGCAAGGCGAATACCCCGAAGCTGAACAGGGCGGTACAGAAGGCTAAGAGCAAACGCCCGAGTCTCACCATGGCACATTGCCTCCCTTATCTGGTCGTTGCGTCTCACCATGAACGGGCACGATAACCAGAAGGTTCCACTGTCCTGCGGAGAGCGGTGACCGTCAATCTTTTACGGCCGGTGGCGGCAAGCGGCGAAGCGATACCACAACACCGTCTTCCAGCTCTAGCAACCAGCCAGCACCCTTCTCAGTGAACGCAGTCCCTACCGATCGCTCTGCTTCGTCATCCACAAGCTCACGCACTCCTTCGATCACATCACCGTGACTGCACAGCACTGCCGGAGCGTCGAGCTGGCTCAGCCAGGAGAAGACTTGAGAGGGAGAAGAGCCTTCGGCCAGGATAGCGATCTCGATCACATCTAGCTTACGGGCACGAGCGAGAGGCAGAACCGTCTCTACACAGCGACGGTATGGACTGGAGAACACGGTGCTGACGGGAACCGCGGCCAGTGTACGGATGAGGGCCGAAGCTTGCTTGTTCCCGGCCTTCGTCAGCGGTCGCGAGCGATCATCACCACGCCACTTGAGGCGATCACCAGCCTTCGCATGCCTCAGCAACAGGACGGTCTGCTTCACTGCTCCATCTCTCCTACGACGAAAGGATGGCCACGCACAATCCGCCATTGCTCGCGCCAAACGGCTCGACTGTGCTTGTGCGCGTGCCGTTCCACTGCCACAAGATAATCGATGAGCTCTGCCGCCACCTCTTCCTGTGCGAGATGCTGCCAGTGTTCATGCGCAACCACGGAATCATGCAGCTCCCCAAGCAACGACTGTAACGCGGCGAGCTCTCGCGCAAAGTCTCCTGCAGACGGGGATAGCACTGGCGCCATGGCCTCGACAGCATAGCGACAGCGCTTCGTGAGAATGCGCACTTCGTGGAGTGCAGTATCGGAAGGATGCCCTCCGAATGCGGACACGAACTTTAGCAGCGGACGCCAAGCCCGGCCAACAAAGCGACCAGCGACTTCACGGGCTGGCCGACCGAGCTCAGGAGTGAGCGGAAGCAGGTGGAGTTCTGTTACGAGGCGCTCCACCGGCACGCCAAATGTAGGGTCGTCTCTCATCTTGAGCAGCGCTGCTCGTACGGTAGCCTGGTGCACCGCCAGCCGGGAGTGTGCATGCGCAAAGTGCTGGTTCAGGTGGGAGGGCGCTTGCAGCGCATGACCCTGCAAGCGCCCCTGAAGCACGTCAAGATCGCGCACAGCTCCCAGCGCGCACGCAATTGCACGCAAGCCTACGATCAAGGCCATGACAGGCAAGTTCTTGAGCAGCGGCGCAAATGTTTGCAGATCGGAGCGGAGCCGTCGCGTCGCGACGCGCGCTTGATGGACATCCTCAGCGTCTTCCCCCAGGAACACGCCCGGATCATGTCGCAAAAACTGTACTGCTGAGCGCGCCAGTGCTGCCGCGATAATGACACCGATTGTCGCGTCTGGGCTGGCGGCCGGCACGACGATCTCCGGAGCAGTTGCCGCCCGGACACCAAGTGCTCGCACGTGTTTCGGAGCGCCACTGGTCGGGACGGCCCCTCTCGCCCGGAGCAGCTCCGTGAACTCAACAAGCTGCTCTTCCGGAGTGCCAGGGGAGAACTCGATCTCCAGCTCACGGAACCGCGCCGTCGAGCCATCCGTCGCTGTCACCTCGTCTATATCGAGCGTGGCTAAGGCTGTGCCGGTGGCATCCGCCAGCCGCTGTTTCACACGCTGTGCTTCCAAGGTCAGGACAGGCATAAGCGAATCAAAGCGCAGGTACGCCCGCAACAACGTGCTCACTTCGGCGGGGACTTCGGTAGGGAAACCTGGATAGGAGATTTCCTGTCGCTTGAGGTAGTTCCCTCTCCCCAGAGACGCGAGCTTGACGACCCAGCCCTCTGTCGAGCGGTAGCGCACCGTCATACCCCAACGAGCCAGGCGCAAGTCAAAGGTGTCCCAATAGGTGGTCGTATGATTCTGGAGTGTCCCCGGAAGCAGCTGCAGGGCGGGCGCGATCTCAGAAGCAAGCTCTTCGAGCTGAAAGCTCGGGGGAACGTCGAACTTAGTCTCACGTTCGAGCACGTGACGTACCTTCCTGCTCTCGCCCAATGAGGCCAGCAGTGTGGATAGGACCGGGGTATCCCCGGTCTCCCCGCATCGACTAGCACTGCGCTGGGTCGCAATCATCTCGTGGGTGATAATCAGAATAGCACTGCACCGCAATAGAGTCGACAGCGAAGGCGCCGTTGCGGCATCGCGAATAGAACAGATTGGAAGGCCTGCACTGGCATCAGAATCAGCCTTTACACCGTCAGCCCCCAGCGCTCCCTCCGCACGGCCCACAGAAGTATCGCCAGATCGACACCTTGAAAAGCCCGTCCCTGGATCGCCTTCATCCTCTCAGCCAGTCTCTTGGGGGCGGGCATTGCTCATCGGGTTCCTCACCTGGCTCATCGCCCGCGTCGCGTTTTCGTTGTACGGATGGTGGCAACTCCTCATCGAGCCACAACGATTCGACAATGGCGAGCACAGCAACCTCGCCACCAGCCTGACCTCTCCACTCTATCCGTGGACAGGTACCTGGATGCACTGGGATGCTCTCTGGTACAAGTACGTAGCGCTCCACGGTTATCACGCTGGAGACAACTCACCGCATTTTGCTCCGCTTCTTCCTCTGCTGTCCCGGCTCGTGATGAACGCCACGAGTGAACACTTCGGCCCAGCTGCGCTGATCGTCAATGGAATTGCAGCGATCATCGCCTTTGCGACTATCATCCGCCTGGCCACACTCGATGGCACGCCAGACCTCGGCCCGCGTGCCATCTACTACATCTGTGCCTTCCCTGTTGGCTTCTACCTCTTCATCCCCTATACCGAGGCTCTGTTCCTCTGCGTCACCACCCTCTCCTTCTACTTCGCGCGAACGCACCGGTGGTGGTGGTCCGGAATCTTCGGGTTCCTGGCCACTGCCGCTCACTTTCAGGGCGTCCTGCTCGCTCCCGCTCTCTTCTGGGAGTACCTTCAGCAATGGCGAGAAGGAAATGAACGTCTCTCCGTGCGCATCATCAGTACAGCTCTCCCTGGAATAGCGTTCTTCCTCTTTGCTGCTTATGTCCGGTTCATTGTCGGTGAGCCGCGATCACTCGTCGTCATCGATCAACATTGGGGCACCGTCGTCCGTGCTCCCTGGGACGTCCTCCATCTCGCCTTCTATCAGATCGTGGTGAAGCAAGACGGCGTAGAGCTGCTCAACCTGGTCGCCGTCGTCTTCGTTGCTCTCACGTGTCTCCTCGGTATCGGCCAGCAGCGACCCAGCTACATCATCTTCGGCGCCCTTCAGCTCGTCCCTATCCTCGTCCACACTTCCTACATCTCACCTCTCGAGTCCGCCTCGCGCTACCTGGTCATTACCTTCCCAGCCTTTCTGCTCCTGGCTAGGTACGGCCGGAATCACTGGGTGGACCGTAGCATCATCTTCATCTCCCTAGTGATACAGGGCATCTTCCTCTGGGTGTTCGCGATCGGAGGGTGGGTGGCCTGAACTGCTCGCTCGGATCAAAAATAGGCCGCGTCTGGCTTCGGTATACTGCCCAAAGAGCGTAAGATCGTACGGAACTGTGGACGTATAGTCGGAGGCGTCGTGGCAACTCTTCCCATTCTCACTGGTGACCACCCAGTGCTGCGGCAAAAAGCCAAGAAAGTCGGGAAGGTCGATAAGGCTATCCTACGGCTTCTCGACGACATGACCGAGACCGTCCAGTCAGCCCCTGGTTTGGGCCTGGCGGCCAATCAAGTAGGCCGCCTTGTGCGTGTCATCGTGATCTGGCTTGATGAGCACCACTTACAACTCATCAATCCGGAAGTTGTTCGCGCTGAGGGCGAAGTGACCATGGAGGAAGGGTGTCTTAGCCTCCCAGGCTACTGGGCAGACGTTCGCCGGCCAGAAAAGATCACGGTTCGTGCACTGTCCCGCAACGGGAAGCCTATGCGCCTCAATGCCAACGGCATGCTCGCGCGAGTGTTACAGCACGAGATCGACCACCTCGACGGCATTCTGTTTGTCGATCGCCTGGACAGCATTGACCAGCTTCACTACACGGCACCCGATCGGGAGGATGCCGCAGACTCTCACGTCCGAGAACCGATGGGCACCGCTGTTCTGCAATCATAACGCGCGGGCCGGGCTTCACCACCGGCCCCAAGCCCGTCTTTTCGTACGCTCCTGAGCCGGTGCATCATGGCTATCATCCTCAACGAGGGGGCGCGCAAATGGTACGGCTGGCACAGATCGGCGTGAAGCACGGCCACGCTGCTGGCAAAGCGCGCGCACTGGCAACTGATCCACGTGTCGAGTTTGCCGGCATTGCCGAGCCAGACCTCGTAGTCCGTCAGCTCGCCGCATCCAGCCCTGCGTACGCCGGGATGCCCTTTCTAGACTCGGTGGACGCCATTCTCGGTGACGCTACTATCCAGGCGATAGCAATCGAGGGTAGCAATGCAGAAGGTGTTGCGATGGCTCAGCAAGCTGCTGCCGCTGGTAAGCACATCTGGCTCGACAAACCCGCTGGTGACGACTGGGCCGCATTTTGCACTCTCCTCGAGACCGTCCGCAACCAACGACTTTATTTTCAGATGGGTTACATGTTTCGCTACCACCCTGGATTCACACTCGTGCAGCATCTGGCCCGCAGCGGCGACCTCGGTGTGATCTTTGCCGTTCGGGGTAATATGTCGACGAACATCACAAGGCTGCACAGTCCCATCACGACGACGAGCAGAGCACACATCGCCAGACATCGCGGTGGCATCCTCTTCGACCTTGGCGGTCACCTCATCGATCAGATCGTGGGGCTGCTAGGGCGTCCCACCGCGGTTCAGGCTATCCTCCGCAACGATGCCAGCGCTGATCTGCCCGCATTTGCCGACAACACTCTTGCTACCTTGCAGTTTTCAGGCGCACTAGCATCGGTTGAGATCAGTGCTATGGCTCCGCTCCCGGCGGCGCGCCGCTTCGAAGTATATGGCACACGCGGTACGGCTATCCTGGACCCACTCGAGCCAGCACACGAGCTCGTGGTGATCCGCACGGAGCCTTCTGGCCGCCTACAAGCCGGAGTGTCGCACCTGCCACTTGACGTTGTGAGCCGGCAGGAGCTCTACAATCGTGAGCTCGACGCCTTCATCCGGGTCATTCTGGGTGAAAAAGCTCTCGATCGATCAATCGAGCACGAGAGCCTCGTTCAAGAGACACTGCTTCGAGCCGTGGGCAGCCTCCCCGCTTCGCGTGCCGACCCAGGAGCCGTGGATGCGCCCGCCAGCGCGAATACTCTGATGTGAGGAGAAGTCGTGCAGGAACAGCGGCGTCGCCGCCCAACGCTGAGAGAGGTCGCGGAGCGCGCAGGGGTTTCCCTCGGCACTGCCTCGTATGTCTTCACGCTCAAGGGTAGTGTCTCACAACGCACGCGCCGCGCTGTCGAGCAGGCGGCGTCCGAGCTCGGCTATCTTCCCCATCCGCGGCTCAACGTCACCCATACACGTCAGATACGCGCCATTGCCGTCGTCTCCCAGCGCATCGCTCTCAGCGCCGGGATCAATCCCTTCTATTCACCCGTCCTGCACGGCGTCCAGCGAGCGTGTGCCGCCGCCGGCGCGACGATCGTGCCCACATTCCTCGACAGGGAGACGCTCCAGGATGTGCTTCCGCGAAGCGTCCGGCGTAAGGACATCCTGGGGCTCATCGTCTTGAGCTATACCCATCCGGAGATGCTCGCCGCGCTCGAGCAGTTGGATCTCCCCATTGTGCTCATCGATCACTTCGTCGAGCACCCACGTATCGATAGTGTGATGGCCGATGATGAGCAAGGCGGCTATCTGGCAACCCGCTTGCTGATCGAGCGCTGCGACCTCCGTTCAGCACCAGCCATGATCGCCGGACCCGCTCACGTCTCCATCCAGCGCCGCTATGCCGGCTATCGAAGAGCGTTGAGTCAGTTCAATCTCCTCGCGAGCGAGCGTGTGATTCGTGGCAACCTGGATCCGCAGAGCGGCTATGCGGCGATGAAAGAGCTGCTCTCCTCTAGCTCCCCCCCAGCCGGAGTCTTCTGTTGTAACGACATCTCAGCGCTGGGAGCACTCAACGCCCTCTATGAGCGTGGCGCCCGGGTACCCACCGACTGCGCTCTCGTTGGCTTCGACGACATCGACTACGCAGCACACAGCGTTCCGCCTCTCACCACCATTCGGGTGGAGAAAGAAGTGCTCGGCTCGGAAGCTGTGCGCTACCTCCTCGACCGCATCGAGCGCCCCAACCTTCCCGCGCGTTACACGCGCGTCGCCGTATCCGTCGTGGAGCGCCGTACCGTTCCATCCCAACCCGTCGATACTGCTACTGTGGCCCCCGCAGCACCGCACGGCTGAACAGAGCGCCAAGGGGGATGCAGCGAAAATCGAAGCAGCCGGCAGACAAGCCACCCCGTCCACTACAGCAGGTGGATCCTAAGGCCGGTACCGGCTGGAGGTATTGATTACAGATGGTAGGGCGCTGCGCCACCGAGAAATTCCCGCACGTAGGCAGCACTGGCAGGAACTTCCTCCTCCGTCAGACTATGCATCACCAAGGCACCATCGTAGCCACTCTGCCGGAGCAGCTTCACGTAGAGGGCGTAGTTCAGAACGCCAGTGCCCGCTGCAGGGCGCACGCATTCGTCGTCTCCACAGTCGGGACCACGCACGTCTTTAGCGTGGGCGAGGGCGATGTAGTTGCCCACCCGCTGAAAGATATCCTCCAGCACCTCCTCCATTCGCGGCAGCATATCGGGATGGAAGTAGTTGGCGGGATCCAAGACCACACGCAGTCGCGATGATCCTATCTCTTCGATCAGACGTTGTGCTTTCTCCGCGGTATCTATCACGTTCACCACTTCTGGCTCGAAGGCAATAGTGACACCTCGCGATTCGGCGATCGGCAGGAGCTGGGACAGAGCGTTGCGCAGATCTTTCCAGGCGTCGGGGTTGGTATTGTCAGGGTGATGGCGCCACATGTTGCTTGGGTGGCGTGTTCCAGTACAGGCGGTGACGACGTCGCAACCCAGACCAGTACACCAGTCCAGCAGCGTGGGAAAGCGGTTGATGTGCTCGCGCAGGCGTCCCTGGTCGGGATCGATCATATTGAACGTGCCGGAAACGGCGGCGATAGTGATGCCCCGGCGGTCGAACACGGTCCGGATGCGCCGGCAGGTAGCGGCATCAAAGGTCTCTGGAATCTCCTCCAGGTCGGCGGAGTCAAGGTTGAGCTGCACGGCGGTCAGACCATAGCCAGCGACCGCTTCGGCAACGGACTCGATATTCGCGCGGTGCAGATGCTTGGTCATGATGCCGAGTCGCATAGAGATCATTATACCTTCCCATTGGGCCGTCTCGCCGCCGAGCGCAGCGATTGTAGCAGTAAAGCGCCGCTCCGACTCATAACATACGAGGAGGTAGATACCGGAGGCTACACGCTTAGGTGCGCGGTTGGCTACCCGGTACGTCACAAGGCTCGATGAAGCACGACGTCACCTGATACACCACCCGCTCAGCGATATTAGCAGCGCGATCGCCCATCCTCTCCAGATTGTGAGCAACCCACGATAAATAGGTGTCGAAAGTCGCTCCGTTATGCTGCCCCTGGAGATCCGCCAAGAGCTCCTGCAGCACTGCCTGGTAGAGCTGGTTGACGGTTCGGTCCCAAGCTATCGCCTGCTTCGCCAGCTCGACATCGGACGCACCATACGCCGCGAGGCTCAGCCCAAGCTGCTCGTCGCAATCCCATGCCAACTGGAAGAGTCCTGCCGGAGCTGCTGCGGGAGGGAGTTGCGCAACGCGTGCGCTGATCCGGCCGATACCCGCCGCATAATCCCCGATACGCTCAAGCTCGCTCGCAATTGCCATAGCCGCTGTGATTGCTCGAAGATCGCTGGCCACCGGCGCTTGGGTGGCCAGCAACCGTAGGGAGTCTTGCTCGACGCGTATCCGCCGCTCATTGATATTCGCCTCGTGCTCATCAACCATGCCCAACAGTGTCTGATCCCGGTATTGAAGAGAACGAAGCGCCCGCGCCACGTTCTGGCGCACCTCGCCACCCATGAGCAAGACCTCGTTGTGCAGAACTACCAACTGGCGAGCGAATGACTCGCGAGGCACGGGACTCCCTCCCTTCTTCCCAGAGAGACGCCAGCCACGCACGCTAGGAGGCGGTCACTAAGCCTGCATCCGTGTCGTGAATCGACGCGACTGCCAGGACATGAGCCGTGAAGCGAGGATAAGCACGAGGAGCAATATGATGAGAGACAGTGCAGCGCTGTTCGCAAGTGCATGCGACTGCGCGAAGGGCTGGTTGGTATAGGCCCATACCACGTAGGTGAGATAAGCGATAGGTTGATGGGTGAGTTGGTGGGGAGGAAGAGCATTGGTCCAACCTGCAGTGTAAATCAGCGGGGCAGTCTCTCCCATCGCAATCGCCAGTGCGACGACTAGACCTGTCAACACCCCCGGGATGGCTGGAGGAAGCAACACTTTCTGCAGTCCTACCACACGCGGCAACCCCAAGGCGACGTACGCCTCACGGTACGTGTTAGGAATCTGGCGAAAGGACGCCTCAGTCGTCTTCATAATGTACGGCATGATCATGATGCTCAGCGCAAGCACACCAGCAAGCATAGAAAATCCCCACCCCAGCGTGATCACCAGCGCGACGTAGCCCACATAACCAATGACGATGGATGGTATTCCCGCCAGTACCTCTGAGAAAAAGCGTAAGAGCGCTCCTGTCCGCTGTCCAGAGAGCTCTGCGAGATAGATGCCACCGAGAACCCCTACGAAACCTGCCACGACAACCGTCCCCACGATGAGCACGATCGTCCCCAGGATGGCGTTCTGCAGGCCGCCGGCAACTCCATGGGTCGGCGTAGTCAGCAATTTCCAGGACCAGCTCGGAGCGCTCTGCACCACGATTCCAACGATGATATCAACGGTAGGAATGATGACGAGGAGCAAGGCCAAGCCGCACAGAGCCCACACCAAGGCATCGCTCAGCCGCCGTGACAGGCTCATGGCTAGATTCCCCTTCCGACCGGTAGTGCCGTGCCACCGGCCCGCCGCAAGATCACCCGCGCCAGAATATTAGAACCAAAGGTAATGAGGAACAGTAGCAAACCCGCTTCCGCCAGCGCGCTCTGTGCCAGACCTGTTGGATCGGTCAAGGCGCTATCCAGCAGCGCCACAATGGTGGCCGCGATGGTGCTGACTGGACCGTAAATGTTGCTGGGAATGGTGTTTGCCGCAGACCCACTCACCATCAGCACGGCCATGGTCTCTCCGAGCGCTCGCGCCCATCCGAGAATGCAGGCTCCAAAGACGCCAGCCCGTATCCAAGGGAGGCTCACCAGCCGGGCCGCCTCCCAACCTGTGAAGCCGAGCGCGAGAGCACCCTCGCGTGTGGGCGGTGGCACTTGGGCCAGCAGGTCCCGTGTCGTTGCCGCAACGATCGGAATAATCATCACGGCGAGCACGATTCCCGACGTGAGCAACCCTAGCCCACTGCCTGTCTGACCACCCAAGAAGGGAATGAAACCAAGCACGCGCGCGACTGTGGGATATATGTGGTGGGCGAGAAACGGCCCAAGAACGATGAGCCCCCATAACCCGTACACCACGCTCGGAAAGCCGGCCAGCAACTCGAGGGCGACGGAGAACGGCACGCTCCAGCCCCGCGGCAAGCGCTCAACAATGACCAGAGCACTCGCCACTGCAATGGGAACACCAATGACCAGAGCAATAATGGACGAGAGCAGCGTACCTAAGATGAGGGGAAGCGCCCCATACGACGCGCCTTGGGCAGCCTTCACCCCATTGCGGACCGTGGTCGTCGAGACGTAGAGATTGCCAAGGTTCCACTCTGTGCCCGTCAGAAAGTGGAGGCCATTGTAGAGCACCGAGGAAAACGCCGAGTGCACGAGAAACACGACGATGAGGAGCAAGACGACCGTAGGCAGTACCGCACCGATCCAGCCGGCTGCCACCAGCGCTCGATCCAGCATCAACACGACACCTAACTCGCGGGCAGTTGTGGCTGCCTTGACGAGTGAACCGGACTCCGCGGCTGATTCTCGCCGCATCGTGCCCATCCCCTCCTCGTTTCCCAGCAACGCAGTCTGGGAAAGCTCCGTCCCCCAGACTGCTCGCCGAGCTACTGGATCTCTGCAACCAGCTTCAGCGACTTTGCCCGAATATCGCTCGGGAGCGCGATGAAGTGCACCTGGCTCAGGAACTGGCTGCCACTGCCGCCAGCAGGGGACAGCCCCCACGTCAGCAGCGTCCGGATCGCTAGCGCCGTGTTGGCATCCGGCTGCTGCGGCTTGATGAGCAAGTACTCATAGTTGATGATCGGATAGGAGGTGTCACCTGGTGCGAAGATCAGTGAGATTCGCATATCATCGGGGGTCTTCGGCGCAAGCTGCGCAGCTGCTGCACTGATGGTGCCATCGTCAGGCAGCAGATACTTCCCTGCCTGGTTCTTCAGCATTGCTTCTCCAAGACCTTGTTTCGTCGCCTCGTCGAGGAAGCTGATACCCACATAGCCAATGCTGTACTTCGTCTGAGCCAGGGTCTGAACGACCCCCGCATTCCCATTGGCGCCAAGTGCTCCCTGGACAGGTGGCCAGCTCACCGAGGTGCCGAAGCCCACCGCGCTCTTCCACGCACCATCAGTGTCGCTCAGATACTGCGTGAAGATAAAGGTATCACCGCTACCATCGGTACGGTGCACCGGCACGATCTTCTCGTGCGGCAGCTTTACACCGGAATTCTGCCCTGCGATGGCCGCATCGTCCCAGTACTGAACCTTCCCAGTGTAGATCCCTGCCAGCGCTGGACCATCGATGTTCAGATGGCCACTCACACCTGGAAGGTTGTAGTTGATCTGCTGGGCAGAAATTGCCACTGGAATGTTGAGAATGCCACCTTGTACCTGCTTGACTTGGGCATCCGACATGTAGGCATCGGACGCCCCGATCTGCACGGCCCCAGCACTGGCTTGGGAAATCCCCGTACCACTACCTGTGCTCTGCGGCTGCAGGGAGATGTTGGAGTACTTCTTGTGAATCTCCGGTGCCCAGAGGTTCATCAAGGGATAGAGCAACGACGATCCGGATTCCAGCAGCGTCACGGACTTGGTCGGATTGCCCGTCGCTATCGAAGGAGCAGCCGTGCTACTACCCAGCGTCGACGACGACAGGGATGTCTCGCTTGAGGTCACCGAGGTAGACGAGCTCGAGGACGGTGCCGTGCTCGTTACGGAGGAAGTAGCTGCTGAAGAGGATGCTGATGTCGACCCAGTGCTACTGCCTCCGCAGGCTGCGAGCAAGACAGAGCTGCTCGCTAGCGCCAGCAGCAGTCGGCGGCGTGTCATCACGGTCATCGGGAATCCTTTCTCCATAGAAGTCACACTGCGGGAGATCACTCCCCATCTCATCGCAGGTCTTCACCTCAGCCTCGCGCGCGGCAGAGGTTCAGCCCATGCGCCCTGTTACGTACGCCTCTGTGCGCGCATCTCGAGGACGTACAAAGACCTGATCTTTGTCTCCAACTTCAACAAGCGATCCGGCATAGAGGAACATCACGCGGTCCCCCACGCGCGATGCCTGTTGGAGGTTGTGCGTGACGATCACGACGGTGGTCTGCAACTTGAGATGCAGGAGCAGCTCCTCAATACGCTGCGTCGAGATGGGATCGAGCGACGATGTCGGCTCGTCCATCAATACGACCTCTGGACGCACCGACAAGGTACGCGCGACGCACAGCAGTTGCTGTTGCCCACCGGAGAGGCCAAATGGTGAACCGTGGAGCTTGTCTTTGACTCCGTCCCACAGACCCACCTCTCGAAGAAGCCGCTCAACCTCATTGCCCACCTGCCCTCTGGGCACGATGCGATGGATACGTACCGGCAAGGCAATATTCTCGAAGATGCTCTGCGGAAAAGGGTTGGGTCGCTGAAAGACCATGCCGACACGGCGGCGATGCTCCCGGACATCGATCCTAGCCTGGTATACATCCTGCCCATCAAGCAACACGGCACCTTCGTGGCAAAATCCGGGGACATCATCATTCAAGCGGTTGACGGTGCGGATCCAGGTGCTCTTCCCACAGCCGGTTGGGCCGATGAGTGCTGTGATCCGGTGCTCGGGAATCTCCACAGAGATACTATGGAGCACTTCGCGAGCTCCAAACCACACCTTCAAGTCCCGCGTGGCGAGCTTCGTTTGCTGCCCGCTCGGTTGACCCACCCCATCGCGACGGTTCACATCGTCAAGAAGATTCGCGTCAACCACAGCCACGTCTACCTCACCTTTCGGCGGCGCCCATACCACCAAACGTATGCACACGCACCTGTGACACCATAAACTTAGGAGTCGTGACTTAAATCCACACTAAAGAGCCTGTCCGCTTCTGCACTTCCACAACGTTCCTCGCTGACACATAGTGAGGTAGATTGGAACTCGCACCTTAAATGTGACCGAATTCCACGCAGTCAAAAGTGACCTAGAGCTGCAATACCATCGAACGCTGGGGCGATGCAGTGTTAGACTCCCGCCGGTTAACAAGGGGGGTTGGAACGTGGCAAAAGGCGAACGTGTCTTGCTCGTGGAAGATGAGCCTGCCTTTGTCGCAACACTGCGCTTTCAGCTCCAGCGGGAGGGCTATGAGGTGCGCGTCGCTCCTGACGGGCCATCAGCGCTCGCGGCCTTCGCGCGAGTGCGGCCGGACCTTGTGTTGCTCGACCTCATCCTCCCTGGAATGGGTGGCATGGAAGTTTGCCGGCAGATCCGGCAACAATCGAGTGTGCCGATCATCATGCTGACGGCTCGGACTGCTGTCGGCGACAAGGTGGCCGGGCTCGAAGTTGGCGCCGATGACTACATCACCAAGCCAATCCAGCTCCCCGAGCTCCTCGCCCGGATCAAGGCTGCGCTGCGGCGAGCACACCTTGCAACCGACCCGACCAGCACCGTCCTCAGTGTCGGCAATTTACGGATAGACTTGGGGAGGCACGCAGTGCTGGTCGGAGATCGCGAAGTGCAGCTCCGGGCAAAGGAGTTCAGTCTATTGACGTTCCTGGCACGAAACGCCGGACAGGTGGTCACCCGCGAGCAGATTATGCGCCGTGTCTGGGGTTCCGAAGACGTCGAGGACAGCCGCACAGTGGATGTTCACATTCGCTGGCTGCGTGAGAAAATTGAAGAGGAGCCGAGTAAACCTCGCCTCCTCCAAACGGTAAGAAACGTTGGCTATCGCCTCGCGGGCTAGAAATGGGGGGACGGATGCGCAGCCGGGCTCCCCACCTTTCACCTGCCGTTCTGTCCCTGCTGACCTTCGTCATAGTCGGTGCAGGGTCGTGGCTCCTCACGCAAGGCTCCTGGCTGGCAGCGGTGTTCCTCGGTCTCCTCACCGCAGCGATGCAGTTCACTGTCTCGCTTTGGCTACTCCATACGATTCGTCATCAGCTCACGTCACTTGTCAAGAGCGCAACGGTTTCAGACACGAGCGTCAGCCTCCCCGAGACGGTGTCTACGCAGATCACTGTTCCAGAGCTCTCCGATCTGGTGCGCACCTTCAATGACGCGATTCGAGCGCTCCATCAGTGCCAGCTCGTCCTGCAGCAAGAGCGTGACGATCTTGCTGCAGCGCTCTCCGCGGTTGGAGAAGGTGTAGCTATCGTCGCCGAGCATGGAGAGCTGTCGTATGCTAACCCAACACTTTGGAGCATGGCGGCAAGCTTCTCAGCAGCGCCGAATGCCAGCGAAGGGGAGCCGGAAGGTTTTCTCCGCACCGACGGACTTCCAGCCCTCATCCACAGCGCCCTCAGGGGTAAGAGCACCACCGAGACACTGACAGGACCAAATGCCGAGACACGCTTCCAGGTGCGAGCGATTCCACTCGCACAATCCCACGTGCCAGCAGGTGCAGCAATCATCGTACGTGATCTTTCGGACGCCCAGCGGCTCGATCGCGTACGCCAGGAGTTCGTGGCAAATGCCTCACACGAGCTCCTCACTCCGATCGGTACCGTCCGTGCTTTGGCAGACGCCCTCGCCCGTGGCGGTCTCGACGACTCGCGCATCGCCAAGCGTTTCTTACGCCAGCTGCGCACCGAGGCCGATCGTCTCGCTGCGTTAGCACGGGAGCTACTCGAGCTTGCCCAGGCACAGGCAGACGAGCTACGCCTCGAGCTCTCGGCAACGGACGTGAACCAGGTCGTGAAAGCCGTCATCGAACGGCTGACCGCCCAGGCCGGTGCCGCCCACATCGCCCTCAAGCACAAGCTCGATCAGACGCAGCCGGTCGCGCTAGCTGACCCCGATCGCCTAGAGCAGGTACTCGTCAATCTCGTCCACAATGCACTGAAGTTCACGCCACGGGGCGGTAAGATCACCCTTGAGACGCTTGAACGAGACAACGATGTGCTCCTCCGTATCACAGACACGGGCGTCGGCATTGCACCTGGTGATCTACCGCGCATCTTCGAGCGTTTCTACAAGGTGCGTGGAGTGGCTCCGAGCCCCAGTGGCACGGGGCTCGGGCTCGCAATTGTCCGTCACCTCGTCACAGCGATGCAGGGAGAGGTTTGGGCCGAGAGTAATCTCGGGAAGGGGACGACTTTCTCCATCGCACTACAGCGGAGTCACTCGAAGCCCGAGATTCCTACGGAGCTCGACGTCGATCCCAGCAGCTTTCAAGAGACTGACCACGTCACTACCACCGGCGATGAGCCCGATTGAGCAGCGCCTGTGATCAAGCTATCGCGTTCACAATAGGGAGCGGTACCACCTCGCGCACCTCTCCCTTTGCAGCACAACCGCACCATGGCCTCTAGACGATGCGCACTGGGCGACTGAAAGAGGCCGCGATGAGCGCCACCCCAGCGAGTACGAGGAACAGCACCGTGTGCTTGACGTGGTGTGGATTCGCAATGGCTGCCCAATACACGGCCCACCAGACCGAGATGACGGCTGCAATTACGTTCGCGCCAATCAAGCCCCCGCCTCGCCGTACGCCTGTAGCTGCTCCCACGATGAACGGCACGATGGCAACAGTAACGAGGGACACGAGCGTCATCATTAACTCGCCTGTGGACATTGCTTTCCTCTTCCTCCCACCACGCTCGACACTGATCGGTTTCACCCGCCACGAACAACCGCGAAGATGATCCCAATGAGACCTATGACGACACAATAGTACGCGAAGGGATGCAACCGGCCGACCCTGAAGTAGCGCGTCAAGAAGCGTACACTCAGATAGGCCGTCACCGCCGCGATGATTCCACCGGCGACCGCCTTCAGGAGCGTTACACCACCCGCCTCAATCAAAGTTGGCACCTCAAGCAGCCCAGCAGCCAGGATGATCGGCGTTGCCAGCATAAATGCGTAGTTGGCAGCATCTTCATGATCGAGCCTCGAGAGGAGCCCTGCACAGATCGTGACACCTGAGCGAGATATGCCGGGCAGAAGAGCAAATGCCTGCGCACCGCCGACCTTCACCGCATCACGCCAGTTCAAATCAGCCAAGCGGCGGAGAAGATTCGTGCCTTCAATGTCGAAGTCACGCTTGCTATGGGTCTGCTGCTCACGAAGTCTCTCCGTCAGCAGCATGATCGCACCGTTTACGATGAGGAAGATGCCTGCGACGAGCGGCGTAGCGAAGAGCTGCTTGAGCGGGTGTTCGAGCACGGCGCCAATCACACCTGCAGGGATGGTGCCGAAGAACAACAGCCAGGCAAGATGCTCCTGTGGTGTGTGCTGCAGCTTGCCTCGAACGGCACTCACGACAAAAGCCTCCACGACACCCACCCAGCGATCCCGATAGAACCACACCAACGCAAAGGCAGTCCCGATGTGCAACATCACCACAAACGGCACGTAGGTCGGTTGTTTCTCTACTCCTTGCCATCCCAGAATTGCAGGGAGAATGACGGTGTGACCTAAGCTGCTCACAGGAAACAGTTCAGAAACCCCTTGCAGTATGGCCAAGAAGATGGCCTGGCCCCAGTTGAGCACGGCAACCCCTTTGCTTGTTTCTCACCCGACGCGGCAGCGTACCACCATTCCTGGCTACGCCAGGGGTAAAGGAGTATCAACGGCCACTCGAGCCAAACCCTTCAACGCCCCGCTCGGTGGAGTCCAGCTCGCTCACTTCATCCAGAGCGATAGACGCCACGGGCTGCACTAAGAGCTGCGCTATGCGATGGCCGGCTTCCACGAAGTATGGCTCTGAGCCTGTATTGAGGACAACGACTCTCAACTCGCCTCGATAGTTAGAGTCGATCACGCCACCCAAGGTGGTGAGTCCACTGCTCGCTGCCAAGCCACTGCGGTCCCACACCAACCCAACGTAGCCGCTTGGAATTGCAATGGCGAGACCAGTCCCGAAGAGGTGGCGCTCCCCCGGCTGCAGGGTGTGGCGCTCGCACGAATACAAGTCCATTCCGGCATCACCCAGCCGTCCATAGCGCGGCGGCACAGCTTCGGCACACAGTCGCCGGAAGCGCACACAGACGACAGTTTGGACCACTCTGTCTTCCTCCCTTGCCGCGCACACAACGATACATGCTGGCACGCTGCGACAGATGGGAGCAATTCGGGCTAGTTGCAGGGATCTACAGACACAAGAGGAGGGAGAGGAGTACACCCCAGAGAAAAGGAGAGCGACGGGAGCGGTGCGGCATCATCCTCTGGCAGTTAGGCCCCAACAGGCTCTGTCTCGCGCTCCTCTAGTCGCTGTTCACACCGTGCCGTCGCCCGTGCTGAGGCGATCAAAGCCAGGAAAGTGGCCAATGGTGCCCGATACGGTCGCCGTACACACTCTGTGGTAGCTTCTCCCGTAAGCGGTTCGCCCTGGAATGTCCTATTCAGAACTGCTTCCATTTCTCTCTCCTGAATCTGTAGCCATCACAATAAGTATCGCTGAAGCATGACCACATGTACGGGTCGTCATGTTGCAGCCATATAGCGGTAATGCACGACCTGAGCCAATCCACAAGCGAGGAAGGCAGTCCCATGTTGCAGACACGTTGCAATGCAATCGCTGGATAGCAGTGGCCCAGGGTCTCTCTACGCGGCGTCATACTGACGCAGAGTGGCCAGTCTCAGGGCATCACGATCAGTCAGTTGCCGTACTCGTTGCTATCCGTGCCGTTGGTCAGTGGGGATTCTCAACACGATCCTGGTCCCGCAGCCATTCCTCGACGAGGTGCAGAGCGCTGGCGGCAGCGGTGTCAGCATCGCTATCGATCCAGTGCACTCGGGGGTCCGGACGGAGCCAAACTAGCTGGCGGCGTTGATAGGCGTGCGTCGCCACACGCATGCGACGTTCTGCCTCCTCACGATCCCACTGACCGAGAATGAGCCCTGCCACCTCTCGATACCCGACGGCAGAGAAGGCGGGGAGGGTCAGGTCGAAGCCGTGCCCGATGAGGCTGTGCACTTCATTCACCAGCCCTCGCCGAAACATGTGTGCGATGCGCGCATCCGCCAGCTCGTGGAGCCGGTGGCGCTCTGTCGAGAGTCCGAGGATGATGAGGCGCTGCTCCTTTGGCTGAGTCCGGCGCTGCAGACTTAGCGGTTTCCCGGTCACAGAGCATATCTCGATCGCCCGGATCACACGGTGTCGGTTGCGCAGATCAATGGTCTCTGCGGTGCACTGGTCGAGCCGGCGCAGCTCTGTCAGCACTAGCTCGGGGCTCTGTTCCCACTGGACTTGGAGGCCACGACGAAGCTCTGGCTGCGGAGGCACCGCCGGTGGCACCAGGCCGTCGCATACACCTCGAATGTAGAGCCCTGTTCCTCCAACCAGGATTGGAAGCCGGCCGCGGGACCGCACCGTTGCAATCTCCCGTTCTGCATCAGCACAGTAGCGCGCAAGGGAGTATGACTCGGTTGGATCAGCGACGTCCAAGAGGTGGTGAGGAATCCCACCGAGCTCGTCAAGCGTAGGCTTCCCGGTAGCAATATCCAGCCCACGGTACACTTGCCGCGAATCCGCCCCCACGATCTCTCCCTCTAGAGCCCTTGCGAGCTCCACTGCAAGACGTGTCTTCCCGGCAGCTGTCGGGCCAACGATGACCAAGAGCAGGGGAGGAGTCATCTCTGTGGACACTTCACGTTGTTCTGTTGCTACGCCGAGCAGCCCAGTGGACGACAGTCAACGCCGCCCAAACTGCCGTTCGAGCTGGCTCACACTCAAATGGATCATCGTCGGACGGCCGTGAGCACACGTCTGGGGAGAGGTCGTTACTTCCAGCTGCCTTACGAGCTCCTCCATCTCTTCCTGGGACAAGGGCTGGTTCGCCGGTCACAGAGCATATCTCGATCGCCCGGATCACACGGTGTCGGTTGCGCAGATCAATGGTCTCTGCGGTGCACTGGTCGAGCCGGCGCAGCTCTGTCAGCACTAGCTCGGGGCTCTGTTCCCACT
>JAMCRV010000099.1 GCA_023381555.1 Chloroflexota bacterium
GACATCCTCGCCGTCTTGTCGTAACTGGTTCCACAGTCGGCGTAGTTGATTGAAGAAGAGGTACAGACGTGGCGAAGCAGCTTGCGTTCAGCGAACAGGCACGCTCCTCGCTCAAGCGAGGCGTTGACATTCTTGCGGACGCAGTAAAGACGACGCTTGGTCCGAAGGGTCGTAACGTAGCACTGGATAAGAAGTTCGGTGCGCCCACGATCACTCATGACGGCGTTTCAGTTGCCAAGGAGATTGAGCTCAAGGATCCCTTCGAGAACATGGGGGCAACCCTCCTGAAGGAGGCTGCTACCAAGACCAACGATGTAGCGGGCGACGGTACCACGACAGCCACAGTGCTCGCCCAAGCTATCGTCACTGAAGGTATCCGTAATCTCGCGGCCGGATCCAACCCGATGCTCCTCCAGCGCGGGATTCAGAAGGCCACGACGCAGGCGGTCGATGCCATCAAGCGTCTTGCCATCCCAGTGAAGGGCAAGGAGGAGCTTGCGGAGATCGCAGCGATTTCCGCAGCTGATCGCGAGATTGGCGAGCTCCTCTCCGAGGTCATGGATCGCGTCGGTAAGGATGGCGTGATCACCGTTGAAGAGAGCCGTGGAATTCGGTATGAGGTCGACTACGTTGAGGGTATGCAGTTCGACCGTGGATACATCTCCCCGTACTTCGTAACTAACACAGAGCGTATGGAGGTTGAACTCAACGAGCCTTACGTACTCATCACCGACAAGAAGATCTCGGCAATTAATGACATCGTTCCGATTCTCGAGAAGATCGTTCAGACCGGTAAGAAGGATCTGTTGATCATCGCCGAGGACGTCGACGGTGAGGCTCTCGCGACACTCGTCGTCAACAAGATGCGCGGACTGGTCAATGCCCTTGCCGTGAAGGCTCCGGGGTTCGGTGATCGTCGCAAGGAAATGCTCGCAGATATTGCGGTTCTGACCGGCGGCGTTGTTATCAGCGAAGAGACTGGCCGCAAGCTTGATAGTGGCCGTATCCAGGATCTCGGCCAAGCTCGGCGGGTGACCGCGAACAAGGACGTGACGACGATCGTCGAGGGACATGGCTCTCGGGATGCCATCAATGCACGCATCCGTCAGATCAAGGCTCAGATCGAAGAGACCACTTCGGACTACGATCGTGAGAAACTGCAGGAGCGCCAGGCCAAGCTGTCGGGTGGTGTGGCTGTCGTCAAGGTGGGCGCTGCGACGGAAGTCGAGCTCAAGGAGAAGAAGCATCGCGTTGAGGATGCCCTTTCAGCGGCACGTGCCGCTCTCGAAGAGGGTATCGTTCCGGGTGGCGGCGTTGCTCTCCTGACAGTACTCAGCGAGATCGATGCTACGGGTCTCGAGGGCGATGTGTTCGTGGGTGCTCAGATCTTGAAGCGTGCGCTGGAGGAGCCGATCCGCCAGATCGCGGCCAACGCTGGCCAGGAAGGCTCGGTGGTCATTGAGACCGTGCGCCGCCTGCAGAAGGAGAAGAACGACACCAATATCGGCTACGATGTCGTGAACGAGCAGTACGTCAATATGATCGAGAAGGGCATCATCGATCCGGCCAAGGTCACGCGATCTGCTGTCGAAAACGCCGCGTCGATCGCAGCCATGATCCTGACTACTGAAGCCCTAATCACCGATCTTCCGGAGAAGAAGGAGCCTGCGACATCGCCGATGCCTGAATACTAACTGGCGTCATTGTCGTCGAGGGGGAGTGCTGTGCACCAGCACTCCCCTTTTCGCGTATCTTGTGTGTGCTCCCTCGAAACAGACGTGCAACCGTAGTTCGCCTTCAGCATGACGGATGACAGCAGGCTCAGGCACTAAAACTGGAGTTGTCGCTGTCACCCAAGGATCCTCGCCGGCTGGACTCGAGTGGCTATCTCTTCAGGCCTTGACGGCCCTTACTTGTACTCAGCATCTTCGACGCGGAACAATCGGAGGAATGGGGGTCTGCTAGACTGTTGGTGTGGTAGTGTACCCGGGAGCGATGCCCTATGGATCAACCTCTGCGACGCGGTGGAGCTTCGACCGGGAGCTACTCTTCGCTTCAGCTCTTCTTTCTCTTACGTCTGAGCAGATTGCTGCGTCTTAAGCGCCAATACGCGGTAATGCCGCACACCGAGAAGTACCTTCTCGAGATGATCAACAAGGCGATGTACTCGACCTTTCTCGACTGCAATGAGATCGGCGTCGCTGAAGACGCTCGCGAGCTCATTGAAAACAACTCGATAGAGCCCAACCGTCCTCCGCCGGAGAGCTGAGGCACCGGTGAGCGCATTCTCAAGTAGCTTGGAGCTCGACACCCAACTCGGAGCACGTCTCGTCGATACGATCTTGCGCCGGTTGCGAGAGGCGGTACCTGAGGCCCAGGCACTGTTAAGGGGTTCACTAGCGGTGGGCCGTGGAGACCATCCGGCGCGGCGTCACCATTTATGACCAGGCCTCGCCTAAGTATATTTTTGGGCAAGCAGAAGCTGTCGTTAGTTTCTCTCGCGTGAACACGCGAGGGCTGATCATCATCACCGATCTGTGGATGCGGAGCTGGGGCTCCAGCAAGTAGCTGGGTGTGTGCCAGCGGCCGACGGCTAGAGCTGGTATGCGAGACGGCGCACAGCTCTTCCCGTGCTGGTGTGCGCGAGATATTTACACAAGACAGCTTTCTGCGCTGAGCTATCAGCCCGACGCGTTGGCTGCGGTACATCCGTTACGTTCGTGCGACAGTGATAGGGGCCCTCTGCCACTGGGATGAACTGGCCCCGACCTTCTGGGCCGGATAAGCCAGTGAGTGATGCTGACAGGCTTCAAAGAAAGGAGTGGATTCGAGGGGAAGGCCCACCAACTGAGACACCGTAGCGAGGAACGATGCATCTACTGTGCCGTCACCATCGTGACAGAGGGAAGCGGAGATGCTCACGATAGCACGCGCTGCAGCATATATCCGCCGGCCAGAGCCAGAAGAAAGAAGACACCTGCTGCGACGAAGGCTGTTTGCAGGGAGCGCCGGATCGCCAGCCGGCCATCACTGAAATGCTTCCGGTATTCCTCATAGCTGATGAGGTACGACATCAATCCGGCAAATAGGCCGAACACCAGACCAAGCGTGATGAAGAAGCCAGCGACGATCACTCTCCTACTCCGGCAGCGGCGCCTCTGCTGGCAGATGCAACAGTGGCTGCAGTCCCTGGATGGCGTGCTCCAAGGCGTTCACAGCCAGACGCAGATCAGTGAGAGCAGACTTAGCGGCTGCTACTTGAGCGTCCGGCTCCCGCTCCGGCAGCCGGACGTTTTCCAACGCTGCCACCAACCGGTTCAGTTCATCCGCCACTGGGAGCCGCCGATCTCGGAATATAACGGGTAGAGCATAGGTGCTGAACGTTTCGTTGCAGGTTGCCGAGAAAGTGTCGATCTTCCGAATGATGCCTAGGAGAACAGGTGTGGTCGCTGGCGAAGACTGCAATGCTAGGCGAGCATAGGCGCCAAGCACGAGCAGCGCTTCTTCGGCCGCCGCTAGGTAGGCAGCCAGCGCCCGCTGTTGCGGATCGCTCAATGCATCTGACACAGCCGCACCTCCCTCTCACGGCTCTTCGCTCGGCGGCAACTCGGTCACTGCTGCCTGCAGAGCGTCCAGCAGCTTCTGGAGGAGCTCAACACGCGCGGTCAGGTCCCGTCGCAGCTGGGGCGCCAGGGGGCCGAAGGCCTTCAGCCGCTCCGGCGCCGCCTCCTGCAAAGTGTCCTGTGCTCGGTAGATCTGAGCGCGCAATAGCGATGTGAGTGTACGTCTCTCGGGCTCGGCACCAGTCGCCTGCGTCACGGCGTCGATACACTCGATGCAGGCTTCCGCAGCAGCATGCGCGTCCCGCCAGTCTCGGCGCTCGACGTCAGCCAGTGCGCGGATGATTTGGGCAGCTCGACGAGCCAAGCCAAGGGAGAGACGGAGGTCGTCTAAGCCGTCCCGTCGCCTAGCACCAGGCGGCGAGACAGTTGGCGCGGCAGGTCTGTGATCGGTGCTGATCCCGAGCTCCATCTCTCACCGCCCTTTCTGGACCCGCCCCTGTCGCTAGTCGCTAGAGCTCAGCCTTCGATCTGCGGCTCACGGCGGAGTGACCAGCGCACTGCCGGCGCGCCGGCTAGGAGTTGGGCTACCCGCGTCCACGACGTCGCTTCACGCCCGCGGGGCTCGCCACGGAAGCGGTAGTCGCTCTTGCGGATCAGTTCACTCAGTTCCTCCTCCAGTATCGTGAACTGGGCAAGTGCCATCTGCGCAACAGCCTGGACGCGTTCCCGCCCACGTGTACGGGCTAGTGTGGCACAGAGGTGGGGGATGCAGAGAGAACCGGGGATGGCAGCGCCCGCAACAGCTTGCTCTAGCACCGCCTCTGCTGCCATCGCCATCGCTGCGCAGAAGGGACAGTCTCCTCCCTCGCCTAGAGCCTGCGACACTCTACGGCGACCAAGGCGACCGGTAGCTGCTGGATCTCCTTGACTGATCTGTTCCATAGCAGCGTGGAGACGCGCCTTAGCGATGCGACCCGCCAGCTCCGCCAGCCCGGCAAGCTGCCAGGCGTGTGTCGTACAGATGCCGACCCAGTTGATCTCATCCCGTGATGCAGGGGACTTGGTCACCTCAGCGAGCAGAGCACCGACGGCTTCTTCCACGGCCCGGCAGGCTGCGCATTCCAATGCACTCTCTCCTCCAGTTTCGAGTGGGGAGGCTTGGCTGGTGCTTGCTTGCTGCTCAGTGATCACGGTCGAATGCCCTTCCCACCTACGGCGGCAACCAGCGCCTGTTGGAGTACTGGTGCATCCGGTATTCCGTCATCCAGTTGCTGGAGTAGCTCGGCCCAGCAACGTTGCTGGACCCGGCGTATCAGATCTCGATGCGACCCCCGGCTCCAGTGCAAGGCCAGCCCAGCGTGCACCGTGCAGAGTCCGGTCGAGTGCTTGAAGGCTGCTACGAACTCTTGGTCATTGAGGTGCTGCAGGAACGTCGTCAGGTAATGTTCTTCCGACTCGTGCAACCGCTGGCAAGCTATGCAGACGTCGGTCGGCGCCAGCGCCTTGAGGGTACGCTCAGCCCCACGCTGCCCATCAGGATCGGTGAGCGCTCCTGTGACAGCAGCCAGGCCATCCGGCACCACTTCCTCGATAGCGGGAAGGATGGTGTGGAGGAGATCACGATAGATAAGCGCCGTCCCAAGCTCGTCACCGAAGCTGAGGTACTGCAGTGTGTGCCGGTTGCAGAAGCCGCGTGCAGCACGCACGCCATCGCGAATACCGGGATCATTGGTATTCTCATAAGTAAGGCTTTCAAAGAAGCGCTCCACGGCGCGTAGCGCATAGCGGCAGATAGGACAGCGCGGCTTCTTGAAGCCATCGAGTAGGTCAAAGTAGAGGCTTGTCCGTCCGCTTGTCACCACTTCCCTCCCGTCCTTGCCTGGCACGTCCCTCAAACAAGAAAGGCTCCTGAGCTGCTATTGGTAGCAGCTCAGGAGCCATCAGCGAAGGCTGCAGTTCGCGGGGCCAGGGCACCCGCCGGTGGGTTCCATCACCGTTGATCTTTTCCTGAACAATCATACCATCAGTCATTATGAATGAGCGCTGGTGGCTGCTCACGCCCTCTTGGCAGAAGAAGTCCGGCCGTCTGATCTCGTCTTAGAGTCGTTGGACGGGTGCAAGGTGCGGATCACAACGAAGGGACGAGGCGCGCTGGGACTCACCGGGACGGTCGCCCTCCGGCTCACGGCCTCATTGTGCCAACTGTTGCGATGCCCGCTGCCACACTTCGACACGGCCCTCTCTCCTTCCTTGACAGCCATGGTGAGCAACCGTAGACTCCTGCCAAGGGTGGGAATGAAGCTCACTCGACGTGATGAAGCTCACGTGACGGCAGAACCGTCGAACCGCCACCTGCGGCTGATAGCTTCTAACTTCGCTCGGAAGCGAACGAGGTGATGGACGGGTGGCGGTTGCAATCTTTCTTCAAGCGTTACAGGTACTCAGCCTGCTTCTTATAGCTCCGCTGATAACTGGCATCATTGCTCGCGTCGAGGCGATCTTGCAGTCCAAGCGCGGTCCCAGCATCTTCCAGCCCTACTACGACATCCTGAAGTTTTTCCGTAAAGACGAGCTCCGTCCGGAAGCGTCCGGCTGGCTCTTCGGCGCCGCGCCGGTCATCGCTTTCGCGTGCTATCTCACTATCGCAACACTCATCCCCGTGCTCACCACCTTTCCGCTGCCGCTGGCCTGGATGGGCGATATTCTGGGTGGAGCCTTTCTCTTTGGACTGGCCGGTTTCGTTCTGGCGCTGGCAGCCCTGGATAGCGGCAGCCCCTATGCAGGCATTGGTTCTAGCCGTGCCATCACCGTCTCGGCGCTCACCGAGCCTACGCTGATCTTTGTCTTCTTCACCGTTGCGCTGCTCACTCGCACCGACCTGCCCTACGCCATGGCCGCCACCGTCCACTCCTCAGCAATCCAAGTCTTCCGACCCAGTCATCTACTGGCAGCGGCTGCGCTCTTCATGATGATCCTGGTCGATACGGGCCGTATACCCATCGAGAGCGCCTCTTCTACCCTGGAGTTCGGCATGATTGATGAAGCGCGCGTCTTCGAGCACTCTGGCCCGTCCATGGCTCTGGTACGTTGGGGCTCGTCGATGAAGCAGTTTCTGCTCTTCGTCGTCTTCCTTAACGTCCTCGTTGCTCCCTGGGGACTCGCCACCACCGCGGCACCGCTGCCAGTGCTAGTGGCGCTGGTTACCCTCGTGCTCAAGATGATGGCACTCGGCCTGGTGATAGCCGGTATCGATACCTCCTTCTCAAAGCTACGGTTGTTCAAGATTCCAGAGTTCATGGCTGCGGGATTCATGCTTTCCGTCCTGGCGATTCTCATCTTCTATCTGGGAGGAGGCTAGAGTGCCGAGCTCATCGCTCACGCTACAGGCAGCCGTCGCCGGCCTGGTGGTCGTCGCCGTCTTGCTCACCCAGCTTGACCTGTTGCGGGCCTTCGAAGTGGGTGAGCCGGTGACGCTCTACGCCGTTCAGTCCTTCTTCATCGCCGTCTTCGCCGCAGCCGTGGGCCTACAACGGGGGGATGCCGGCCTCCTCGTGATTGCTGCGCTTACGCTGGTAGTGAAGGTCTGGTTGGTACGGAAGTTGTTGCGCGCTGTCATTGCCCGTGCCAGGGTAGGGATCGTCATTCCAATGGTGATCAACGTGCCGCTCTCCCTGCTGATCGGCCTGGTCCTGACCGGGATTGCCTTCATCGCTGCGCAGCCCTTACCGCTCGCGGGGCAGTTCTTACCGCGTTCGGCGCTGGCAGCCTCCTTTGCTATCCTGCTCATCGGCTTCCAGGTAATGGCGACGCGGCAGCACGTGGTGACTCAGATCGTCGCACTGCTGACCCAAGAGAACGGTGGCTTTCTCGCCACCATTGCCATCGCCCCCGGCTTACCTCCGCTGGTGGCAGTGCTCATCCTGTTCGACGTGCTGATTGCCGTAGTGGTCTTCGGGGTACTGGTGCGCTTGTTGAACGCTCGAGCTGACACTGCGACGACCGAGCGACTCACCCAACTGCAAGGTTGAATAATGGCAACAGTGCTCATTCTGGTTCTCGCTTTACCGATCCTGGCCGCCCTGGTTTCCCTGGTCTTGCCGCGGCGCTTGGTCGAGTTGCTAGGGGCAGCTCTGGCCGTACTGGCGTTCCTGTGCGTTCTGACCGTGTGTTTCGCCGAGCCCTTGCCCAGTGACGTGAGCGGCATGCTCCGGCTCGACGCGATGGGGGCTATCTTCCTCCTCACTGTCGGACTGCTCTACGCCATCGCCGCCATTTTCTCAGTTGGCTACATGGCCGGCGAATCCGGCCCGCACGCCCTCCCCTACATCCGGCGCTACTATGTGCTGCTGCACCTCTTCGGTTTCACCATGTTGCTGGTGCCGCTGGTGGATAACCTGGCGATCCTCTGGATTGCGATCGAGCTGACCACGATCAGCTCTGCACTGCTCGTGGCAATTGAAGACACCGATCTGGCATTGGAAGCCGCCTGGAAGTACGCGCTTATCGCCTCTGCCGGACTTGCC
Source organism: Chloroflexota bacterium (assembly GCA_023381555.1). Taxonomy (GTDB): domain Bacteria; phylum Chloroflexota; class UBA4733; order UBA4733; family UBA4733; genus JAMDCW01. The sequence goes on from JAMCRV010000099.1 coordinate 8,087, forward strand.
CTGGCTTTGAACGGCGTCATCATCTTGTACGCTGCCGGTACCTCCGTGCTTGGGGAAACCTATGAACCCAACTGGACCACCCTTATGGCTGTAGCGCCGAAGCTTCCTCCCGGGCTGGTTGTGCTGAGTCTGCTCTTCGCCGCCGCCGGCTTTGGTACCAAGGCTGGTCTCGTGCCAATGCACACCTGGCTTCCCGATGCCCACAGCGAGGCACCCAGCGCAGTCAGCGGTATGCTCTCTGGAGCACTGCTTGCCAACGCGATGTACGCCGTTTTCCGCTTTGCCACCATTGCGGCCCGGGCGGCCGGACCGCAAGCTACGCAGCGTGTGCTCTTGATCTTTGGCATTCTTTCTCTGCTGACAGCTGCCTTCTTCGTGCTGCGCCAGGGTGACTACAAGCGGCTGCTGGCCTATTCCAGCATCGAGCACATGGGCATCCTAGCACTGGCTGCCGCCTTCGGCACGCCGCTTGCCCTCTACGGACTCTTCATGCACGTGATTAATCACGGTGCCGCAAAATCTCTGGTCTTCTTCGGTTCTGGTAGTGTCCTTCGAAAGTACGGAACTAAGGAGATCGAAAAGGTCGGCGGCATCATGAATGTGATGCCCTGGACCGGGCCAGCGCTGCTGGCGGGCGCTTTTGCTATCAGTGGCCTGCCGCCGTTCGGCATCTTCCGCAGCGAGCTGTTGATGGTGGCCGGAGGCTTTACCGGCGGCAACTTTGCGGCGGCGGCCTTCTTTCTCATCTTCGTCAACGTGGCCTTCTTGGGAATCGTCTGGGCATTTACCCGCATGATATATGGGCCCCGCGTCAGCAGTGCGTCTGCAGCACTGGTTCCCGGAGAAGTCAGCCCTTGGATTGTGACAGCGCTGCTCCTCGATCTCGTCGTGGTAGTCGGCATTGGTCTATACGTTCCGACGCCGCTCTCGCACCTGCTCACGCAGGCCGCTACGATACTGGGAAGTTACTAACGTGAGCTCATTATCCCGCCAGTCTGTCACTGGCGAACACTATCAAGGCGTGCCAGTCGCCTCTTTGCGCCTTGACGTGGAGAAGCGAGCCAGCTCTGGCCAGCGGCTGATGATGATGGTGGGGCGCGATGCCGGCGACAGTATAGAGCTATTGGTGGCCTTCGATGCCGGCCGGCAGATCGAGGTGCTGCAGAGCGTTGTGCCGATGGCCTCTCCCCACTATCCGGCGTTGACGCCGGTGCTACCGGCTGCCGCCTGGTACGAGCGCGAGCTGGCGGAGCTACTCGGCGTGCAGCCCGAAGGCCACCCCGATCTGCGACCGTTGCTGTTGCCGCCGGACTGGCCGCGGGATGTCTTCCCCTTGCGCAAGAGCTTTTCTCAGAGGCAGCGTCCTGCTGCCTCGTCCCGACCTCGCTCAACAGTGCCGGTGACAGGCCCGGGTGTCTTTACCATCCCCTACGGGCCGGTGCGCTCTGGCATCTTCGAGACAACTCAGTTCGTGGTGGCGACAGCCGGTGAGGATGTACTCCACGTCGACATGCAGCCGGGCTACAAGCATCGCGGTGTGGAGAAGCAGTTTGAGCTGCTGGAACTGGAGCCTGCGGTACTGCTGGCGGAAGAGGTGTCGGGAACGGCTACGATCGCCCACAGCATGGCCTTCTGCCAAGCGGTGGAGCGTGCGCTCCACCTGTCTATTCCGCCCGCCGCGCGCTGGCTGCGTGTGCTTACGGCCGAGCTGGAGCGGCTGTACAACCACTTTGACGTGATCGCTCGCCTCTGTGACGATGCCTCTCAGAGCGTGGCCCAGGCGCAGTTCGCCGCCTTCAAGGAGGAGATACTGCGGAACAATGTCCAGATCAGCGGTAGTCGCTTCCTACGCGGCGTCAATCAGATCGGCGGAGTGTGCCGGCGACCTACTCCGGGAATACTCTCCCGACTTCGGCACGACCTGGGTGACCTACAGCGACGCAGTGAGGACCGCATCGCCCTCCTCCTGCGCACAAACTCTTTCATCGACCGGCTCATTGGCACCTCTCTGCTCCCCAACCAGCTGGCTGCACAATTTGCCGCTGTTGGGCCGGTAGCGCGAGCGAGCGGCTTGGATCGAGATTGCCGGGTCGATCGTCCCTATGCTGCCTACGATCACTGTGACTGGGAAGTGGCGACGGGACCAGCAGGCGATGCTATGGAACGCCTGCGCGTACGCATCCAGGAGATCACTCAGTCCTTCGGCTTGATCGCCCAGGCGCTGGAAGCTTTGCCAGCCGGACCTCTGGCAGCACCGTTGCCACAGTCCCTGCCGGAAGGCATTGCTGCCTTTGGTTGGGCCGAGTCACCACGGGGCGAGGTGTTGTACTGGGTTCGACTAGGAACCGAGGGGCGGATCGATCGCTGCAAGGTGCGGTCGCCATCATTTGTGAACTGGCCGCTCTTCACGCGAGCCATCGCCGGGAACGTGTTGACTGATTTTGGCTTTGCAGAACACAGCTTTGGCTTGACTCAGGCGGGATGTGACCTATGAGGATGTATCTGCGCCGTTAAGGAGTAGCGATGTTCGGTTGGATCTGGCGGGGGATACGTACCGGTGTGCTCACTACGCACTATCCGGACCGCCCTGATAGTCTGGCGCCAGCATTCCGCGGCCGGCCCACGATCGACCAAGCGCGTTGCCACGACGGTGCCTGTGACGCCGCCGTAGCCATCTGTCCGACGCAGGCGCTGCAGTCGACGCCACAGGGGTTGCGACTGGACCTAGGCCGCTGTATTCAATGTGGCTTGTGTGCTGAGGTTTGTCCTCAGGCGATCCGGATGACTCCCGACTTCGAGCTGGCGGTGCAGCAGCAATGTGACCTAGTGCTGAACGTCGATCAGATCCCAGACGAAGAGCAGGTGGTGCCAGTGGCACGCCAAGCGCTGGCGCAGCGCGTGAAGGATCTGCGCCGGTCCGTCCACATCCGCCACGTGGATGCTGGCTCAGACGGTGCGGTGGAGCAGGAAATCTATGCGCTCACCAACCCTTTCTATGACATCCACAGGCTGGGACTCTTCTTCACACCAGCACCGCGTCACGCCGACGTGCTCCTGGTCACTGGGGTGATGACTCGAGCAATGGCCAGGCCTCTTCGAGAAACGTACGCTGCTATGACCCAGCCCAAGCTGGTCGTGGCAGCAGGCACGGCTGCATGCAGCGGTGGCATCTACCGCGGCAGCTACGCCGTGCTAGATGGTGTTGCTGCCGTGCTGCCGGTGGACGTGTTCATTCCTGGCACGCCACCCTCTCCTCTCTCTCTGATCTACGGCCTATTGCTCGGTCTTGGCCGTGTAGCGCAGCGAGTGCCATCCCAACCAAGCGAGCCGCGCGAGAATGACATTGTAGTGAACCCTATGTCAGAACCTGAAGGCATTGCGCATTCCTCGGTCGCCGTGGGTGAGGAGGACCGGCTGTGACCGTCGCTACCTTCGCGCCCATCGCACTCGGCTGTATCTTCGCAGCGCGCTTGCTGGCCATTGCAGTGGCGCTGGTCAGCAGCCGCCGGCCAGCATTGCGCCAGCTCGCATGGACCTGTGGCGCCATTGCCGACCTGGCAGCCCTACTGACCGGCCTTCTGGCAGTGCTCGGCGGCACCCAGCCCATCCTCGGCATTTTCGGTGGCGACATGTTCGGTTCTGCTGGTCTAACTGTTGATTCGCTCAGCGGGTTCTTCCTGTTCATTACCGGGATGGTCAGTCTACCTCTGACGTTCTTCTCCGCCGCCGGACCGTGGGAGGGCAAGCAGCGCGAATGGCTACCCTCCGCGCTCGCGAGCTATCATCTACTGCTCTTCGCCACTACTCTGGTACTCTGTGCCGCCAATGCCTTCGTCTTCCTGTTTGCCTGGGAACTGACGTCACTCGCGATGTATCTCGCCATCGTGAGCCGGCACGACCAGCCACACGCAGCTCCTGAGGCCTACTTCACCTTGAGTCTGGCTAAGGTGCCGGCTGCGGCCCTAGTTGCCGCCTTTCTCCTCCTGGTTGCGGGTACCGGCGGCTTTGCGTTCAGCACATTCACCCAGATAGGGCCAGCACTCAGCGCCCCGCTGCGTAGTGCCGTGTTAGTACTGGCACTCATCGGTTTCGGTGCTAAGGTGGGTCTGCTGCCCATGCAGGTCTGGCTGCCTCGTGGCTATCCGGCAGCACCATCGAACGCGGCCGCAGTGATGGCCGGTATCGTGCTCAACCTGGGCATCTATGGCCTCATCCGGGTAGGGTTCGACTTTCTTGGACCGGCACAGGCTTGGTGGGGGCTGATCGTGATGCTCGGTGGCGCGTTCACCGCCTTCACCGGCATCCTCTATGGTGTAATCCAGAATGACCTCAAGAGGTTCATCTCCTACTCCAGCGTCGAACACGCCGGCATCATACTCATTGGGGTGGGAGTGGCCCTGATTGGGAAGGCCGATCATCTGCCACTACTGGCCGGAGCTGGGTTAGTGGCAGCTTGCTTGCATCTGTTGCAGCACGCCGTGGCAAAGAGTCTGCTCTTTGCGGGCAGCGGCGGGGTGGAGCGAGTGGCCGGGACTACAGACATGGCGGAACTGGGCGGCTTGGCCCACCGTGCGCCTTGGCTAGGCGGTGCCATGCTCGTGGGCGTGCTGTCACTAGCCGCCATGCCACCACTAGGTGGCTTCACCGGCGAGTGGTTGACTTTCGAAGCCCTCATGCAGGGCTTCCGCTTAGGCGGTGAGGCTGAGCAACTGGGGACGGCGATAGCCGGAGCATTGCTGGCCCTCACGGCTGGTCTGGCCTTGATCGCCTTTGTCAAAGTCTACGGCATCGTGTTTCTCGGCGTGCCGCGGAGTGAAAGTGCCGCGAAAGCCAGAGATGTGGACGGGAGCGCAGCCCGGGCGCTCACCATTCTGGCCTTTCTCACCGTGGCTATCGGCGTGGGCGCTCCTTGGGCGGCGCAGTTTGCGGCGGCTTCCGTTGCGGTCGCTGCTGGCGCCAACGTCGCGACTACCATAGCCGTCTGGCCGCACCTGGCCATCCAGCCAGCCTTTGCCAACTTCTCCAGCACGTCACCCACCGAGCTCGTCATCGCCTTACTCCTCTTCCTGCTGATACCGCTCGCACTGCGTGCGCTCCTTCGCCGGCATGGGCAGAGCTTGCAGCGCGCCAAGGTCTGGACTTCTGCGAGCGGCTGGCCGGAGCCGGATGTCGAATATACGCCGCTTGCCTTCTCAAATATGGCGCGGGTGATCTTTCAGATGCTCTACCGCCTGCGGCGTAGCCTGGAAGTGACAGCGCCCGAACTCTTCCCTCCCGAACTGCGTTACCAGTCGACCATCAACTACGCGTTCGAATCCTTATTCTACAAGCCGCTGGTAGCAGCGGCTCTGGCAATCACAGCGGCCGTTCGTCGCACGCAATCCGGTGTGCTGGGCCTGTATCTCCTCTATATGCTGCTGGTACTCCTGGCGATCCTGGCGGTGACGCGGGTAGTGGTTGGAGGGTGAACCTATGGCAGATGAACGAGACACCTGGGAGGCGAACGGTCCCTTCCGGCGCATCCTGGTTGGGTGGGATGCCTCAGAGAGCAGCACCCACGCCTTCGGTCTAGCGGCACAGTTGGCGCGATGCTGCAATGCAGAGCTACTCGTGATCTCGGTGGCGCGTATTCCAGACCATGTGGAAAGCCAGGATGAGCGTGACGGCTTGATAGCAGCAGCCCGGCAGTTTTACAACGGGCACCTGATGCCACTGGAACGAGTAGCGACTCGCGCCGGCATTACCTTCCGGCACGAGGTGGTGTCCAGCGGCCAGAGACCAGAGACTATCATCACCTATGCCCGCGAGCATGCTGTGGACCTGATCGTTCTCGGTGCACATAAGGGTGGTGGTGGCTTCGCCCGCTTGCTCACGGGAATGGTGGGGGAGGCAGTCTCCCGGGCAGCTCCTTGTCCGGTGCTGCTGGTCCCCTACATTGCCAACTGAGGGGAGAGCCCAGCATGTTCCGCAAAATCGTGGTGGCCTATGACGGCTCGGAGGGAGCGCAGCAGGCGTTGGAGCGTGCGCTCGATCTGGTCAAGCAGGCCGGTCAGGAACTTTGGATGGTCTCGGTCCACGGAACGCCCCCGGACTTTGCTTCCTCGCACGGAGAGGTCGAGCAAGGGACAGAAGCAGCTGAACTCTACCTGTCCTCACTGCAGCAGCACGCTCGAGACAGGGCAGCAGTAGCAGGCGTACGATTACACACGGCCCTGCGGCACGGCAACGTCGCCAAACGCATTGTGGAGTACGCCGGGGAGGGTGGATTCGATCTGCTGGTGCTGGGGCGCAGCGGCTACTCCGGGGTGTGGGAACCGTTTCTCGGCACGGTAGCGGACAAGCTAGTCCGTCACGCACCGTGTAGTGTCTTAGTCGTGCGCTGAATGACGGCGGATTCTGGTAACGCAAAAGAGAAATCAGGGTAGGATGAAGCGGTATCCATGGGTTTTCGTATCCTTGTGCCTGGTGGGATTCCTAGGGCGCCTGAGTTACGAAATGGCACGTTCCCCGCTTTCACCGCTCTTGGCCAAGCAGTTGGGTGCACCGTCGGTGGTCATTGGTTTGATTGTCGCTTCGGTGACGATCAGTGGCGTGTTCGTGAAGTTGCCGTCGGGCGCGCTCTCGGACCAGTTCGGCTTTCGCCGCCTCCTCGTTGCTGGGACGGTCGTCAAGATGGTGGGACCGTTCTTGTACTTGCCGGTGAACGCCTTTGTGGAGCTAATTCCTATTCGTCTCTTCCACGGCTTGTCGACGGCCCTCTACGCTCCGGCCGCTTCGGCTTGGGTGGCCTCTATGGGTAGCGAAAACCGAGCACATCGACTAGGCATCTACAGTGCGGCGGAGAACTTCGGTATCTTGCTCGGCCCCTTCCTTGGCGGTGTGATCTTGTTTGCCACTACTGATAACTTCCGGCTCGCCTTCCTAGTGTCCGGTCTCATCGGCACGCTGGCCTTCGTCGTGATTCTCACCGTCCCGACGGATCAACATCGGCCGGCAGAGCGTCCGGACTACTCTGCCATTGTCCAGAAGCTCAGGAAGGGCATCGGCGAAATCATTAGCACACGGGCCATTGTCATCACCAGCATTATGGAATCGGCTATGTTCCTGGGAGTAGGGACGATTCAAGCGTTCTTACCGCTCTATGCCGTGCATGTGCATCTCAATACGTTACACATAGGCTTTCTCTTCGGGATGTTGGGGGTGACCTCGATCGGTGGCAGGCCGATCATGGGAACAGTATCCGACCGCATCGGTCGACAGCTGGTGATCCTGTTTGGGCTGCTCTGCTGCGTTGTGGCACTGTTGCTCATTCCTCATACGGTGAGCTTCGTACTGCTGCTGGTATTGAGCGCGATCTTCGGGCTGGGCTGGGGATCGGTGACGCCATCGACCACGGCATTGATTGCCGACCTCTGTAAAGAGAGCCAGCTCGGCTCGGCGATGGGCGTGTTCGGCAGCATCTGGGATGTTGGTCACGCCACCGGACCGATCCTCGCCGGGGTGCTCATCGGCTTCTGGAGCTTTGCGCCCGCCTTCTCGGTTATCGCGGCCGTCATCTTGCTAGGGGCGTTGCTCTTTGCCTTCACCGTCCGGGATCCAGCAACGGCTGAGCCTGCAGGGCGTCTGGCAAGGGGCACCTGAGTAATGCCGCCGGCTACGGCGTTAGATTACTCAATGGTAAGCGGGGGGAGTGAGTCGACTAAGAATCGTGCCAGGGTCACCTCGACACGCCTGAATCGGCTACTCGCCGCACCAAGATTGTCGTGACACCTGGCCCAGCTTGCGCTGATGAAACAACACTGGGCACTATGCTAACCACCGTCTCGACCGACCTGCTCCGCCGCGGCGCCATCCAGGAAGGCAGCACCGGCATCCTCATCGGCTCAGCCTCGTTCCTGGTGCGGAACGGACCAATTTCGTCAAGCTGCAGACAATCGGCGCCCGGCTCCGTTAGAGCCGGTGTTCGGCGAACCCAACCAGGCCCGAGTACGTCACCCGTTGCCTTGCCGCACCATCAAACTCTTCTCTTTTGGTATGTGCTGCCCGGGCACGACGATCAGAGCCGGAAGATGGCGCGAAGGATGACGCTCGCCAGCGCTGCGGAGCTGAGGCCGAGCAGCGGACTCAAGATCCAGTTCAGCACGATGTTGCGGAGTACCATGCGATTGAGCTTGCTCCGGTCAATGGCCAAGCCCGCCCCCGTGTAGTGACTCCCCATGCTCCAGGCGAACAGCAGCACAACCACGGGGGCTCACACGTCTGCTCTTTTCCTCAGGAAGGGCTCTTGTGGCCGAGGTTATAGAGGCTGGAGAGACCGCGGTAGGTGGCGCCGGCACCCAACGTTTCCTCAATGCGGAGGAGTTGGTTGTATTTGGCCACGCGTTCGCTTCGAGCGGGTGAGCCGGTCTTGATCTGGCCGGTGTTGAGAGCGACCACAAGGTCGGCAATGGTCGTGTCTTCGGTCTCGCCACTGCGATGGGACACGACTGCCGTCCAGCCGGCCTCTCGGGTGAGTTCAACCGCTGCTATAGTTTCCGTCAGCGTCCCAATCTGGTTCAGCTTGATGAGGACGGAATTGCTCACTCCCTCCCGAATACCCCGTCCGATACGCTCGGTGCTAGTAACGAAGATATCGTCACCGATCAGTTGTACCTGGCTGCCCAGCCGTTGGGTGAGCAGTGTCCAACCTTCCCAGTCATCTTCGTCCAGGCCGTCCTCGATACTGATAATCGGGTAGCGAGTCAGCCACTCTGCATAGCGATCGATGAGCTCCCTAGCCGTCAGCGTCACATGCTCTCGCCGCAGCCGGTAGTGCCCCTCTTCGAACAGTTCACTGGCCGCGACGTCAATAGCAAGATGGATATCCGTCCCTGGCTGGTAGCCGGCTCGCTGGATCGCCTCGACGATGAGGTCCAGTGCCTCCGTGTTTGCCGCCGTGCCCGCGAAGCCCGTCAGGAGGTGGTAGAGATCATCCGGGGAAAACAAGGAAGGCGCAAAACCTCCCTCATCGCCGACGTTGGTGTTCAAGCCTCGAGCTGTCAGCACCTGCCGCAAGGCGTGATATACCTCAGTGGCCATGCGCAGCCCCTCGCTGAAGCTGGATGCCCCCGTCGGCAAGATCAAGTACTCCTGGATGTCCGTGGATTGCCAGTCAGTGTGGCGGCCGCCATTCAGGATGTTGAACATGGGCAGCGGTAGCACGTGGGCACCGGCGCCACCCAGGTAGCGAAATAAGGGCAGTTTAAAGGAGGCAGCGGCCGCCTTGGCGACAGCGAGCGAGACGCCGAGCAGCGCGTTCGCGCCGAGCTGATGTTTGTCCGTGGTCCCGTCAAGCTCCAGCAGGCGGTGGTCAATGCCCTCCTGATCGAAGGGTGATCGTCCCTGGAGGTCCGGCGCGATGATCTCGGTGACGTTAGCCACGGCTTTGCGGACACCACTCCCGGCGTAGCGGCTCACGTCCTGATCCCGCAGCTCATGGGCCTCGTGTGCCCCGGTTGATGCTCCGGAGGGTACGTCCGCCCGGCCGAGCGCGCCGTCCGTTAACCGCACATCGACCTCGATTGTAGGATTGCCGCGGGAGTCGAGAATTTCCCGCGCAATGATGCTCTCGATACGTGCCGTCACGCCCTACCCCCCTCTATAGACGGTTCCATTCCCGTCATAGTCAACATCAGACCGGGAGGTCTGCCATTAACGGCAAAGCTCCCGTGCCACTACCTGTTGGCAGTACCACAGGAGCCGTCAGCGGACGCCGCAGTTCGCGAGGACTAATCCCCGCTGGTGGGTTCCATCACCACGCACTGATCTTACCACCGCCTTGACACCGGACGCTTGGCGACTGGCAATCCTTGTAGGTATACTGGTAAGAGACAGTGATGAGGCTCACTGGGCTGCGCCGTTCGGTGTGGCGAATCGCCTTTCCGCGCTGATGGCCTCTAGTTGAGGTGTGCGGGAGGTGCCACATGTGGGGGGTATTGCAACCGGACGAGCGCGACGCGCGGCGGCGTGAGCGAGCTGCCAGGCAGCTGACGCGCTGGCTCAATGCTCATGACCTGCCAGGCGTTGATCCTTTCACCTGGCGGGAGCGCTTACTGTTCTGGCTCTTCGTTCTTGCCGTGATCGTTATTGTCGTGTTTGGAAGCACCTTGCTACAGCCCCGCTGACCCAGTCTAGCGGATACGCTTACGGGCGCAGGGTCGCGCTCAGGCGTCTTGGAAACAAGAGCAGGTCCAACGCGTCCACAATGCGGGCAACCACGACGTCGGCCTCGCGCAGGGTAGCACCAGCGAGCCCTTCCGGCCCCAGCACCGCGATGCTGAGTGCTGCTTCGCGCAGCATCAACGTGTCATTGGCACCGTTGCCGATGGCCGCTACGCCCTCTACGCCGAGTTGGCGCACGTAGTCAGCCTTTTGCTCCGCGCCGGGGCTGTCTGTGGTTACCCGCTTGCCTGTTATCTGCAGCTCCTGGTCGATGCGTTCCTGCGTGCCGTGCGTGTCGGCGGTGAGGATATGCAGGTCCAATGCGTCGCGGAGCGTGCGGAGGCGCTCCGCGACACCAGGCAGCAGGATGCCGTCCAGGGCGAGCGTGCCGTTGACGTCCAGTACAAGATGGCGCAGATACAGCGTGGGCCGGCCGGGAATGACGACCTCGATCATCGCGATGTTTTCTCCTAACAGATGTCCCTCCCGGACTATCGCATGCAGCATGGGCGTGTCCAACATACCAGTGCTGCCCGAGACAATTGGGCATCCCGCACCCGCGCACGCGGCTACGTATGCTGCACCAGCTTGGAGGACCGTCAGCAACGCTCACCACCCTACTCAAGCGCCGATCGACGACCATGCTCCGGACGTGGAGCATACGTGGTCAAGACCTTCTCGGGTAGCCGCAATAAGAGAGGGCACGGGGCATTGACATAGGCGCGACGGCACGCTATTCTCAGACCACGTACAAGGGGGCGATGGAGCCCGCCCAGACTGCGCCCGCAGCCGAAACCGCCTAGATGCTGATGACTCCTACCCGCAGAAGGGTAGGGGTTTGTTGCTAAATATTGGGGCGCTGTGGTATGCGCAGTGGCGCGCTCTGGTCAAGACCAAGGCGTGGCAATGACGGCTGCCGCCATAAGTCTCCAAGTACTCCAGGTGCTTACAGTGTTGTTCTGCGCGCCGTTGCTACCTGGGGTCATCAATCACTACAAGGCCAACGTGCAGTCGCGGCGTGGGCCGTCTATCTGGCAGCCGTACTTCGATTACTGGAAGCTGCTCCGTAAGGGTAGTGTCGTCTCCGAGTACGCCTCATGGGTCTTCGATGTCGCGCCGCTCTTTACCTTCATTACTCCCCTCGTCGTCGCCATGCTCATCCCGGTGCTCACCGCCTACCCGCTGCCCTATGCCTTCATGGGCGACATGCTGGCCGGTGGCTTCATTCTTTCTTTGGGCAGCTTCTTTACCTCTCTGGCGGCGCTGGATACGGGCAGCGCCTTTGGCGGCATGGGTAGCAGCCGGTCCCGCGTCGTCTCTCTCCTCGCCGAGCCGACTGTACTGCTGGTGCTCTTTGCCGTCGTCCTCATCGCGAAGGCAACCATTCCGTTTGTCGTCAACCAGACGCTCGTGTCGGCGCCGTTCATCTTCAGCCCGTCCCACTGGCTGCTGGCTGCAGCGTTCCTCATGGTGATCCTGGCGGAGGCAGGCCGGATCCCAGTGGATAATCCGGCAAGTAGCTTCGAGTTGTCGATGATTGACCATGCCCGCACCCTTGAATACTCCGGTCGTGACCTGGCCTTGATGGAGTG
>JAMCRV010000071.1 GCA_023381555.1 Chloroflexota bacterium
TCGACGGGGGAATATTCTTCGTGGGCAGCCCTCGCCTTTTCGAGGAAGTGGGGGTGCCGCTCGCATCGGTAGAAGCTCAGCTTCGGGTGCTGCGCGAGGACGGTAAGACCGTTTTACTTGTCGGGACCGAGCGCGAGTTGGTGGGACTCATCGCGGTAGCCGATCGTCTGCGCCCTGGGGCCAAGGACGCGGTCACGGCACTGCGGCGGGCGGGCATACAGCACATCGTCCTGCTCACCGGCGACCACGAAGAGACGGCCAGAGCAGTGGCACGGGCCGTGGGAGCCGACGAATACCGGGCCGGGCTTCTGCCAGAGGACAAGGTGGCCGCCGTGAAAGAGCTAAAGGCGAAGTATGTCAAAGTGGCCATGGTGGGCGATGGCGTGAACGATGCGCCGGCCCTCGCCGCTTCGACCGTGGGCATAGCGATGGGAGTTGCCGGCACGGACGCAGCCCTGGAAACGGCGGATATCGCGCTGATGGCCGACGACCTGGGCAAGGTCGCTTACACGATAGCTCTCTCTCGGCGCGCGCTGGCAACTATCCACCAGAACATCGTCTTCTCGCTCGTGACCAAGGCTGCGTTCCTGGCTCTCACCTTCCCGGGTTGGGTGACGCTCTGGCTGGCGATCCTGGCCGACACCGGGGTCTCGCTCCTGGTTACTCTCAACGGTATGCGGCTGCTCGGCTACGGCGGTGCAATTGAGCCAAAAAGCCAGACGCAACCACACGCCTCCCCCGGTCTTGATCACGCCTCAAGTCAAGATTGCGATTGCGGGCAACAGTATGCTCACGGTGCGCACGAGAGTGGGGTAAGTCACAAGGATTTGGTCTAAGGCGAAAAGTGAGCCATAGTTGGTACAGAGGACCCACTCTGGAAAATGGCTTTGAGATGTCCTCGAACAGTGGGTGAATCCAATGGAACAAACTCTGCAATTGGAAATCCCTCTTCTCCTGCCAGGCGTCAAGGACGAGCGAGACCGTTGTATCTCCCGGCTTAAGGAAGAGGTGACCAAGTATGATGGGATCGAAGAAGCGCGGGTGATAGTGCAAGATCGCCAGGCGCTACTCCGCCTGCGCTATGATCCCAATATGATTTCAGTTGAGCAGGTTCGGAGTCTGGGTGAGAGAGCGGGCGCTGAGGTGGCAAAGCGCTATCAGCACGAGGTCCTCAGCGTGAGTGGAATGGATTGCACGGACTGCTCCGTCAGCGTCGAGCATATCCTTGGCCGAGTGCCGGGCGTGATCGACGTGTCGGTCAATTACGCTGGCGAGAAAATGCGGGTCGAGTACGACAACACTCGGATCACGCATAATGATATCATCCGGCGCGTGCGGTGGATGGGGTATGAGGTAGTCGAAGAGGAAAAAGCGCGAGGCTGGGTCCAGGAGAACTGGGAGCTGGCGCTCTCGCTTCTTTCTGGTCTCTTCCTGGCGACCGGGTTCATCGGCGAACGATTCCTGGGTCTGCCGCCAGGAATGGCCCTCGTGCCCTACGTTCTGGCCTACGTGGCTGGAGGATACGACATCACCCGCCACGGCCTCAAAGCCGTGCTCAGACTGAGACTCGACATTGACGTGTTGATGGTCTTGGGTGCGGCTGGCGCCGCCGTTCTAGGTGAATGGGTCGAAGGGGCTTTGCTGCTTTTTCTTTTCAGCCTGGGCCACGCGCTGGAACACTTTGCCACGGACCGAGCGCGCCGCGCCATCAAAGCGTTGGGCGAGATCATGCCAAAGACGGCTCGGGTGCGTCGAGATAGCCGCGAGATGGAATCATCGGTTGACGCGGTGCAGCGTGGCGACATCGTCATCGTGCGTCCCGGCGAGCGCATCCCCGTCGATGGCAAAATCATTGAGGGCCGTTCGGCGGTCGATCAGAGTACTATCACGGGCGAAAGCGTGCCTGTGGGGAAGCAAGAGGGTGATAACGTGTTCGCCGGAACGGTGAATGGGGAGGGCTCGCTTGAGATCGAAGTCACCAAGCTGGCAGGGGACACGACTCTGGCGCGAGTTGTCCGTATGGTCGAAGAGGCGGAAACTCAGAAATCGCCGACACAACGGTTGGTCGAGCGATTCGAACGGGTCTTCGTACCCATCGTACTGGTGGGGGTGGCAGTTGTGGTCGTTATCCCGCCTCTATTGGGCTGGTTGCCCTGGTCGGTGGCATTCTTCCGGGCTATCGCACTGCTAGTAGCCTCGGCGCCGTGCGCTTTAGCGATTGCCACTCCATCAGCCGTCCTCTCAAGCGTGGCGCGAGCGGCGCAGAACGGTGTTCTCGTCAAAGGTGGCGTACACCTGGAGAACCTGGGCGGCGTAGACGCCATCGCGTTTGACAAGACAGGCACTATCACGAGTGGCAGGATGGAAGTCACGGATGTCACTCCCATTTGCGGGACCGAGGAACGGGAGCTGCTGCGAGTTGCTGCGGCAGTGGAGAGCAGGTCGCGTCATCCCCTAGCGTTGGCGATTGCCCGCTACACTCAATCGCTTGGGCTGGACCTGCCACCGGTGGGTGAGTTGCAGTCGATCGCTGGACGTGGTGTGCGCGCGGCGCTTGGTGACGGCATCGTTCTCATCGGCAACCTGTCGCTCTTCGCGGCAGAAGATGGCCAGACGGTGCCCGATGCGGTGGTTCAGCGGGTGAACGATCTGGAAGCCGACGGCAAGACGACGATGGTCGTGAAGTTCGACGACCGCTTCCTCGGGGTCATCGCCCTGCGCGACCAACCACGTCCGGAGGCGAAGGCGACCGTGGAGCGACTGCGGCAGTTGGGGATCAAAGCCTTCATGTTGTTAACCGGCGACAACGAACGCGTCGCAGCGGCCATCGCGCACGAAGTGGGCCTCAGGGATTATCAGGCGAGCCTTCTGCCAGAAGAGAAGGTTAACGCGGTTAGAGTGCTTCTGGATCAGCACGGGCAAATAGCGATGGTGGGAGACGGGGTGAACGATGCTCCGGCGTTGGCAGCGGCCACGGTAGGCATCGCCATGGGCGCTGGAGGAACGGACGTAGCGCTAGAGACCGCGAACATCGCTTTAATGGCGGACGACCTTTCTAAATTGCCGTTTGCCGTGGCCCTGAGTCGAGAATCCCGCCGCGTCATCCGTCAGAATCTTCTCATCTCGTGGGCCGTCATCGCCTTGCTAATGCCTGCAGCCCTCTTCGGCCTCGTGGGGATTGCCGTAGCGGTCGTGTTCCACGAGGGCAGCACACTGCTCGTGGTCGCCAATGCCTTGCGACTGTTGCGCTTCAATGGACGATTTCTCCACGGGGGCTAGATATGGCCAGCACCTGTAGTGAACACTGAGTGTTACATTCCTTCCTTAATGAACAACCACCTCTGGCAGAATCGTTGGCAGAAGAGCATTTGGCCCTTTAGGAGAAGGTCGTCTATGGTTTTGCACTCCTCAGCGTGGTGTCAGGTGCCACACTCTCTGAGTTCTGTCAACTATCATTTCGTCGACCTTCCTCTAGTCTTCTCGTTCGAGCTGCCGCCGTCGGTTCTCAAGAGGATGTTCTAGGAGAACGTCGAGGCGCCTCTCATACTCGTCGACCTCAATTTCACCTCGGACGCATCGGTCTTTTAGAATATCGATCAGTGCGTCGAGATATTGCTGCCGACCAATTTCCCCCTTAGCGTAACGCTCGCGCAGGACGTCCTGGGTGAAAGCTGGCGAGTCTCCCGAGCAGCACGAGACCAGTTAGCATCAGGGGTGCCAGGGCCACGGCTACAAGTATACATTCCGTTTCGCTGAGAATCGCCTCCCCTTCGCAGACGCTTTACACTCCTGCTCGCGCACGCACAGCGCTTCCAAACCTTTGGTAAGACTTGTACCACCGAGGCTCGTCGTCCGGGGTGAAAGTAGGCGTAGCACGTCGCTGGTGTATACCGAGGCGTTGGTTGAACAGCTACGGCCGAAAACGATGACCAGGATGTGGCATACTACTTGCTCCTGAGTGTGATATGGCGTTCCCGTCCACAAGTGGGACTGTCAATTGCCCCCAACCAATGGATTTGATGGGTGCCTGCGGTACCGTATGACAACTATGACCACGAGCAGCACTAAGTTATGATCACGTTACAAGGGCTACCGCCTCGCAGGTTCAAGACCTGTGACAATGTGCAGTTGG
>JAMCRV010000025.1 GCA_023381555.1 Chloroflexota bacterium
CCCCCGCCAAGAATGGGAGCACAGTCAACCCGTGGCCATCCGGTGGAACGCTGGCGACCACCTCTTCAAGGTCTGAGTCGGTGTCGACGCGGAAGGTCCGGAGCAGCCATTCCCAGAGAAGTCCACCATTCGACAGTGCTCCACCAAGAAGAAAGTAGCTCGGTACCGCGTGGTAGCACCAGAGTCCCCACTGAATCGGCACCTGCCGGGCTTCGAAGCAGACCCGCAGTGCCCCAGATGTCCCGATCATCAGCGCCACGCGATCTCGCGTCGCGCAACCACTACCAATATTGGAACAGGCCCCATCGCCAGCGGCAGGGAACCAAGGCACTCCTCGCAGGAGCGGCCAGCGTTCAGCCCAAGTGTTGGTGAGCGTACCTACCGAGCTGCGGCCGCTCTGGAGTGGCGACAGGAGGGCAGATGATAAGCCCAAGACCTCGAGTAGCTCGGGATCCCAGTCGCAACGGTTCTGGTCCAGCAAGCCGGTCCCAGACGCCATCGATACACTACAGCTCCATGCGCCGCAAAAGCGCCAGACGAGGTACTCTCCAATGGAGACCCAATGCCGTGCCGCATTGAACAGGTCGGGGTTGGCCCTTCTCAACCACCGCAACTTCGCCGGCCAGTAGCTCGAATGAAGCACACAGCCGGTCCGGCTGTGGAGCTCCCGCTCGTCGATCTCGCGCCGCAGCTCCTCCACCGCAGCCGTGCTCCGGGTGTCGGCCCAGGTGATGACTTGTGTGAGCGGCACTCCACCCGGTCCCAGCGCGATGAGATTGTGCCAGAACGTATCCATCGCCACTGCCGCGACGGTAAGGTGGTGTGTCTCGAGCTGCTGGACAGCTTGATCGAAACACTCAGTTGTCCCCCGGACGAGATTCTCGATATCCAGCTCAAATCCGCCGTCCGGAGTAGTGACTGGATCATAAGTGGCGCGCCCTTCAACCCCAGACAACTGACGGCCGTAAGCGTCGAAGGCCAGCGCCCGGACCGAAGAAGTGCCGACGTCGAGCGTCAGGATCAGCGGTTGCTTGATCTCCCCCGGCGCGACGACATTCTCCGACCTTCGCTCATTCACGAACGGGTTCCCTTCGCCGCAATCTGCCGTGACTTCATCACCCCGGAGCTGCCGCGTTTCGACTTAGCCAAACATGGGGCTTATCATACGGTACATGGCAGAGAGGAAGAGATCACGTGCAAAGCATCGCGACTGATATTCAGGGCATCCCGTCCTCCGGTATCCGCGAGATGCAGTCTCTTGGACTGGCGATCCCTGATGCAATTCATCTGGAGATAGGTGATCCCGACTTCAATACTCCTCTGCACGTGCGCGAAGCTGCCGAGCAGGCGATGCGCGATGGCTGGACTCGCTACTCCGCGACCACGGGGTTGCTCTCGCTACGGGAAAGGCTCAGCGCAAAGCTGCGCGATCGTAACCAGATCGAAGCCTCTCCGCAGAACATCCTGGTCACCGCAGGATCAACTAGCGG
This sequence comes from Chloroflexota bacterium, assembly GCA_023381555.1. Lineage (GTDB taxonomy): Bacteria > Chloroflexota > UBA4733 > UBA4733 > UBA4733 > JAMDCW01. The sequence goes on from JAMCRV010000025.1 coordinate 1,491, forward strand.
GCTCGCTATCACCATCCGTGCCATCACCGAGGCGGGCGACGACGTCTTGATTCCCGACCCAGGATGGCCGAACTACTACATGATGTGTGTGGGAGCGCGAGTGAACGCCATCCGTTACCAGCTTCCGCCAGCGCAAGGCTTCGTGCCCGACACTACGGATCTGGATAAGCTGGTCACACCGCGTACCAAGGCCATTCTCATCAACAGCCCCTCCAACCCTACTGGCGCAGTGTTTTCCCAGTCCGTGCTGGAAGCTCTTCTCGAGTTCGCTCTGAGACACGATCTCTACGTGATCGCGGATGAGGTCTACGAAGAGATCATCTTCGAAGGACAGCACGTGAGCCCATCGACCCTCAGCACTGATGGGAGGGTGATCAGCCTCTTCAGCTTTTCCAAGACGTACGCCATGACAGGATGGCGCCTTGGTTATCTGGTCGCCAGTGACTCAGTCATCGCAAACTGTACCAAAGTGCAAGAGGGTTATGTCGCGTGTGCTTCCACGATCGCCCAACGAGCAGCGGAAGTGGCCATCTCTGGTCCCCAGGACTGCGTCCGCGAGATGCGCGCTGCTTATCAGCGGCGTCGCGATCTGGCCTGTGACCTGCTCATTGCACATGGTGCTCGCTTCTATCGTCCCAACGGCGCCTTCTACCTCATGCTCGACGTATCAGATACCGGTCCAGATGATCTTGTATTCTGCAAGTCGTTGCTCCGGCGTCAGAAGGTTGCTCTCGCGCCCGGAAGCACGTTCGGAGAGACGTCGCGCGGTTGGGTGCGCCTATCGCTCGCCGCGAGCGAAGAGAGTATTCGCACGGGCTTGCAACGAGCAGTCGCTGAGCTGGCAGATCTCAGAGTCAGCATGAGATAAGATGATCCGCGGCGTGGGGCCGTTGCAAGGTAGGCTCATAGAATCTCTATCCCTTACCCCCCGCCCCGCCCCAGTGCCTTTGTGCGATCCTCCGGACATCAGTGCCGCCCTGAGGCTTCATTATGGTCGTGATCCCATCTTCACCGCCTCTGGTCGGGCCGGCTTAGCGCTGATCCTGCAATACCTGAAGCTCAGGTACCAAGACGAGGTGTGGATCACCACAACGCTCGGCTGGCGCGACCGGCGTATCACCCCGTGCGTCACGGCAACTCTTGCTCATTACTGCCGTTTTGCCAGCCACCCAGGACCACGTACGGCAGCTGCTCTCGTCATCCATGACTATGGTGTGGTGCATCCAGATCTGGAGATCATCAGAGACGTATGCCAGCGCCATGGTTGGCCACTCATCGAGGATGCGGCCCACGCCCTAGCCTCTTCAGACAGAAACGGGCGCGCGCTCGGAAGCACGGGCGACTTCGCCTTCGCGAGTCTGCTCAAGTTCTTTCCGGTGACCAAGGGAGGATTCGTTCTCGGACTTTCTAGTAACACGGAACAGGACCAGGAAGCCAAGCGCTATGCGGCATGCTGGTGGTCTCAGCTGACGGAGATCACTCAGGTCCGCCTCCACAACTGGCATCGCCTCGACGCCATGGCGCACCGCGCCGGCGGTGCTGCCGCGCTCCCGCTAGCTGGAGGCAGTTGTCCTTCCCTCTATCTTCTCCGGACCGTGAGACAGTCGGCCACTATGCAAGCACTGCACCGCCGAGGCATTGAGTCCGGTCCCCCCTTCTACGCTGGCCTCGTCTTCCTTCCGTGTCACCAACAGGTGAGTGAGCAATGGCTGGAGAGAATTGAGGAAGCCTTGGAGGAAGCGCATCCTCTCAGTTCCACGCCGGAAGAGACCCGCTGCAAGGCTTGCCGTTACACAGCCCCCAGGTCCGGATAGAGCAGAAGCTTCACGTCCGTTATCTTCGTCTTCTCACAGGAGCTCTCTCTGAGGACAGCGGTCTCATCGAAGCATTCTCGCAACGAGGCCGGCAACAACAGGTGGCGCGTCACCAAGGTCGTACGCTGCGATCACGGCCGCAGCAGCACGTTCAGCTGCCGGCTCGGAGCTAGCGTGCACGATCGCCAGTGGCTCATTCTGAGCGACCGCCTCGCCCACCTTGGCCTTCAGGATGAAGCCTACTGCGTGGTTGATCGCCTCGCCTTTCCTTTGCCGGCCCGCACCGAGGGAGACTGCAGCGTAGCCCAGCTTTCGAGCATCGATACCCCGAACGAAGCCTCCTCTCGGTGCTCTCACCGCTTGTTGCACGCGTGCCTTTGGCAAGAGGGCAGGAGTATCGACGATACGGCGATCGCCACCCTGTGCCTGCACGAGATCACTGAAACGCTGGAGTGCGCTGCCCGAGCGCAAAGCCCGGTCTACAAGCTCTGCTGCCTGTTCAGCACTGGTCGCCCTCTGAGCGAGCAATAGTAACTCAACCGCAAGATGGCACGTCAACAGGCTGACATCAGAAGGTCCATCTCCAGAGAGGACGTCAATAGCCTCAGCTACTTCTAGAGCATTACCAATCGCCCTACCCAGAGGCTGTGACATGCTCGTCAGCGCTGCTGCCACCTTCAGTCCCGCCTGCCGGCCGACAGTGAGCATGGATCTGGCGAGATGTTGGGCCTCTT
>JAMCRV010000024.1 GCA_023381555.1 Chloroflexota bacterium
ACTCGGACGAAGTCACCAATGTACTCCGCGCGCTGGACGGTCACTTCATTCCATCCGGTCCGAGCGGTGCGCCGACACGAGGAATGGTGCACGTTCTCCCAACTGGTCGCAACTTCTATGCAGTTGACCCTCGCACCTTACCCACCTTCGCGTCCTGGACCGTCGGCCAGCAGCTTGCTGCTGAGCTCCTTGCCCGCCATCTCCAGGAGACGGGCGAGTATCCTCAACAGGTGGGAATCTCCATCTGGGGAACCAGTGCCATGCGCACCCACGGCGACGATATCGCTGAGGTGTTCGCCTTGCTCGGCGTACGTCCACGCTGGCAACGGGAAAACCGTCGCTTGCTTGGCATCGATCCGGTGCCATTGAGCGAGCTCGGACGCCCGCGCATAGATGTCATCTGCCGCATCTCCGGATTCTTTCGAGATGCCTTCCCACATCTCATTACGCTCCTGGATGAAGCCGTCACGACAGTAGCAAACCTCGACGAACCGCTAGATCAGAACTTCCTTCGCCGCCGTGTACTGCACGACACACAGCGTCTAGCCGCTACTGGACTTGATCAGCACGAAGCCGAACGGCGAGCATCCTATCGCATCTTTGGCTGCAAGCCAGGGGCTTACGGCGCCGGTATCCTGCCGCTCATCGATGAGAAGAACTGGCAGTCCATCGCCGACCTTGCTGAGGTCTATGTCAACTGGGGCGGCTATGCCTACACAACCGACACCTACGGTATCGACGCTCGGGCAGAGTTCCGTGACCAGCTCGCAACGATCGCAGTGGCGGTCAAGAACCAAGATAATCGGGAGCACGATATCTTCGACAGTGATGACTATCTCCAGTTCCACGGTGGTATGATCGCGGCCATTCGCGCACTGTCTGGCCGCCCACCGCGCCGTTACTTTGGCGACTCAAGCGATCCCCAGCGAGTAAAGGTGCGCGATCTCAAGGAAGAAGCGCTGCGGGTGTTCCGGAGTCGCGTCGTCAATCCCAAGTGGATCAGTGCAATGCAGCGCCACGGATATAAGGGCGCCCTCGAGATCGCGGCAACGGTCGACTATCTCTTTGGCTACGATGCTACTTCAGACGTGGTGGACGACTGGATGTACGACCGCGTTGCTGCAGACTACGCTCTGAACCCCGACCTTCAAGAATTCTTCCGTGATAGCAACCCGTGGGCACTCCGTGATATCGCCGGCCGGCTCCTCGAAGCAGTGAGTCGCGGCTTGTGGAAAAACCCAACTCCTGAGCGTATGAGTGGGCTCGAGCATCTGTATCTTGATCTTGATGGCGAGCTTGAAGGAAAGAATGAGTAGCACTGTGGATGGCCAGCGTCCCGCGTATCCCTTCAGCGCCCTCGTTGGCCAGGAGGGGATGAAGCTCGCCCTCCTCCTCAACGCAGTCAACCCACGCCTTGGAGGCGTCCTCATCCGTGGCGAAAAAGGGACGGCCAAATCCACCGCCGTGCGTGCTCTTGCACATCTGCTCCCTGAGATTGCAGTAGTAAGCGACTGCCCCTACCACTGCAATCCGACCGAGCTTGCCACCTTGTGCGAGGAGTGCAGCGCACGTCACACTCGGGGCGAAACACTTCCGAGGGCGCTTCGTCCTGTCCCGCTCGTGGAGCTTCCGCTGGGAGCCACCGAGGATCGTGTGGCCGGCACGTTAGACCTCGAGCGGGCCATCCGCGAAGGCAGACGCGTCTTTGAGCCAGGCCTGCTCGCGCGCGCCCATCGCGGCATTCTCTACGTGGACGAAGTCAATCTTTTGCAAGACCACCTCGTCGACGTGCTACTGGATGCCGCGGCTATGGGAAGGAACTACGTCGAGCGGGAAGGCATCTCTATGAGTCATCCGGCGGCGTTCGTCCTCATCGGCACTATGAATCCTGAAGAAGGTGACCTCCGCCCACAGTTGCTCGACCGTTTCGCACTTACCGTCGAAGTAGGCGGTATCGCTGATCCCCGGCAGCGCGCAGAAGTGGTGCGCCGGCGAGTGGCCTTCGAACAGGATCCGGTCGCCTTCTGCGCTCAATGGGCTGCTGGTGATGATGCCCTGAGGGAGCAGATTCACCGCGCTCGTGCCAATCTAGCTATGATCACGCTCAGCGACCCCCTCCTCGAACTCATCGCGCGCATCTGCACCGCAAGTGCCGTCGATGGCTTGCGTGCCGACATCGCACTCTATCGGACCGCCACTTCCCTCGCCGCATTCGAAGGCCAGACCGACGTCAGTGTTGAGCACATTCGACGTGCCGCCCAGCTCGTGCTACCGCATCGCCACCGCCGTCAACCATTTGAGCAGGCAGGGCTCGATCGTGAGCAACTCGACGAGATCATCGCACAAGCACAGACAGAGAACCGGGAAGAGCAAGAAGACCCGGCAGACAGCAATGGTTCGTCTGATACACGCTCCGGTGGCGGCGCCGCTCCCACGCAGGCGCCAGACACACGGGCGATCAGCTCCGAGAACGTGGCCAGAGCACCCCTTCCCTCCAGACCACAGCAGATCCCACTGGCGGAGCGTCTCCGATCTCCATTGCCGGCACCAGGACGTCACACATACGCAGAAGACGCGGAGCGCGGAGCACGCAAGGGAAGCGAGCCGGCCGTCCAACACTCGGGACCACTTGACCTGTGTGCCACCCTGCGAACCGCTGCCCCCTTTCAACGCGCCCGCCAGCACCTGGCAGGAGGATGCGCTTGGTCCGGCCCTGTCCACCTTCTTCCGGAGGATGTCCGTCTCCGGCGCATAGCCGGTCACTCCCGATTGCTTCTGCACTTTGTCCTGGATGCCAGCGGTTCGATGGGAGCGCGCCATCGCATGGAGGTAACCAAAGGAGCGCTGCTCTCTTTCCTGCTCGATGCCTACCGAAAGCGCGACCGGGTCAGCCTAAGCCTGTTCCGGCGAGACACGTGTGAACTCGTGCTCACTCCCACGAACAGTGTAGATCTTGCCCAGCGGCGTATCCGCGATTTGCCAACGGGCGGGCGCACCCCTCTGGCAGCAGCCCTTCTCGCCACCGAAACTCTTCTTCGGCGCTGTGCAGCACACCGGATGACATCACAGGTAGTTGCGCTGGTCACAGATGGGCGGGCGAATGTGAGCACCTCGGGCCTTCATCCTTCTGCCGACGCACTCCGGGCAGCGCTGCGCCTCCGAGTGACCGCACAGCAGCAGCGGGCTCAGATCGTTGTGCTCGACTGCTCTGACCAGCACAGCCGACTGCCGTTCGCACGGCAGTTAGCCAGTGCTCTGGGAGCAGCACTAGCGCCACTGGACGCCTTCGACGTTTCCCGTCCAGACGGCATTGCGGTGGTGCCCGCACCATATGCAATGCTGTCCCCAACGACAAATGGGGCCCAGACCTTTCCGGTCTGAGCCCCGTGGATGCGTGTCCCTGACTACTGTCAGGATGTGGTTCCCAATGTCACAGTCTTGGTGACCGTCTGCCCGGTTCCGACTTGGACCCAGGTCACCGCCACCTGCTGCCCCGGCGTATCACTAGTGAGCGCCCGCTGCACATCACTGGTGCTCTGAATCTTGGTTGAGCCGATCTGAGTGATGACATCCTTGGGTTGGATACCCGCCTGTGCTGCTGGCGAACCGGGCGCCACATCTACTACAGCAGCCCCCGGAACGGCAGGGAGCCCGTACTGCTGAGCAAGTGCGGGAGTGTTCCCCACTGTACCCACTCCGAGGAAGGCATAGGTAACGTGTCCCTGGGTAATGAGCTCCTGGGCGATCTTCTTCGCAGTGTTGATGGCAATTGCGAAGCCGATACCTTGTGATTGCACACCTGGTTCGGCCATTCCCGCACCAAGCGTGTTGATGCCAACCACGTTGCCGTTCAGATCGACGAGTGGACCGCCACTATTCCCTGGATTGATGGGAGCACTCGTCTGAATCACGTCAAAGAGGAACGGCCCACCACTGCCCGACTGCTGGCCCGGAGCAGGCTCTTGCACGGTGCGGTCGAGGGCGCTCACCACACCAGCAGTGACCGTTG
>JAMCRV010000107.1 GCA_023381555.1 Chloroflexota bacterium
CTATTGGATTGCAAGGGGCCAGGCTCGAGGCCGACATACTCACACTCACAACACCTCAAGGGTCGCTCGACGCCCTTGTCCGCTGTGTGCAAGACCAGGGTATCGACATCCAGGAAGTGGTATTCGGTCCTCTGGCAGTGGCAGAAGCGACGGTGAGTCCAGGAGAGCGTGAGGCGGGAGTGCTTGTCATACACATCGGAACAGCGGTCACGACGCTCCTGGTATTTGCCAGCGGCACGCTGCAAATTCTGGATCAGGTAGAAATTGGTGGCCGTCATATTACGAACGACATCGCTGTGGTGATGCAACTGTCACTCCGGCAGGCAGAACACGTGAAGACTACCTACGGATCAGCATTCTTGGAGCACGAATCACAGCGAATGGTCCCCGTTCCTCCTGATGAAGGCTATGCTCCAGCGCCAGTGCCTGAACAGCTCCTGTCTGACGTCATACGCGCCCGGATGGAAGAGATTCTGGACCTGTCCGTTGACACCCTAGCACAACAGATCCCCACGGTTGCGCTTCCCGCTGGTATCGTGCTGACGGGCGGCTCAGCACACCTTCCAGGTATCGGTACCCTTGCTCGCCATCATCTCGGGCTGAGTGCACGTGTGGGGGTTCCGCGAGGCCCGCGTGATCGCCTCGCGCCAGGCACCAGCTGGAGTGTGGCTGTCAGCCTAGCACAATGGGCCGAGAAGGGTGAGTCGGACCTGGCTCGAGAACGTGAGTTACTCCCTACCACAAGGCTGCGACGGGTAGCTCGCAGGTTCCTGCCGCTAGGAGGGGGCTAACACGTGGCTAGCAGCGCAGATTCACCGGCGCCTGGCTACGGCGCCAGGATCACAGTAATTGGTGTTGGCGGCGGAGGCGGCAACACCGTCAATCGGATTTCCGCTGCACGAGTCCAGGGCATCACACTGGTGGCAATCAACACAGATGCTCAGGCGTTGCAACAATCGCGAGCCTCCGTCAAAGTCCCGATCGGAGTGACACTCACAGCTGGGTTGGGCTCTGGTGGCAACCCAGAAGTGGGGCGTCAAGCAGCCGAGAATAGCCACGACGACATCATCAACGCCGTTCGTGGCGCCGACATGGTGTTCATCACTGCTGGCATGGGGGGCGGGACCGGAACTGGAGCGGCGCCAGTGGTCGCACGTTATGCTCAGGAGGCTGGGGCCCTCACCGTCGGATTCGTGACGCGTCCTTTTCGATTCGAAGGGAAGGAAAAGCAACGGATCGCCGCGGCTGGTGTCGAAGCACTCCGAGTACACGTGGACGCCCTTGTCGTCATTCCCAACGATCGCCTCTTACAGCTGGCCGATGCTCGCACCACCCTCCAAGAGGCCTTTGCGCAAGCAGATGATGTCTTGCGTCAGGGCATCCAGGGCATCACTGACATCATCATCACCCCCGGCCTCATCAACGTCGACTTCGCTGATGTCAGAGCAACCCTGAAACAGTCTGGCTCGGCGCTCATGGCTATTGGACAAGGTGCTGGACCGCGCCGTGCTATCGATGCGGCTGAGCGCGCGGTTCAGAGCCCACTCCTCGAGACCAGTATCAGCGGCGCTAAGCGTGTGTTGCTCAACGTGTCGGGCGGATCTGACATGACTATTGCAGAGGTCAATGATGCTGCTGAGTACATTCACAGCCAGGCTGCACCGGACGCTCAGATATTCTTTGGGGCCGTGCTGCAAGACGTGACCGATGGCAGCATCAAGATCAGTGTCATTGCAACTGACTTCCCCTCTGATGCAGACGCTTTGAGTGCAGCTGCGCCAGCGCAGGAACGCCAGAGTACCCCCCCACCCCAGCGCACAGGCCCGGCGGGGCCAGGCCTGTCTTCGCCCCGCACTGTGCCGCCGTGGCTGCGCCGCCCTTAGCTAGCGTTTCGTATCCCGCCGCACGGCATTTATTATTATGTCACTACTACGGCACCTGCTGGGACTCGCTGGATCTACTTCCCGAACTTCACGCCACCTCCCACCATAGAGGCCCTCGTGGTGCAGCCGTCTCAGCCGTAGTCGCTACAATGAAGGCAACTCGAGAAGGCGTGCCTCACCCAGGACGTCGCTGCCGGTGCATATGCTGGTAATGAGAAGACGCAGTCCCTGCTGATCATCGATACGCCCAGTCTTGGTGCCTACATCAAAAGCAAAGAGTAGATCAAGCACACGTCCGAGTCCCGACGCTTGAAACTGTGCGGCTTGTACCTTGAGCTGACCCAAGCGAAATGATGGGATGCGCAGCTCCCCCTGTGTTAGGATGGAATCGCCTCTTTGAGAGATGGCAGCGCCGGCTATCCAGAGCAGCTGCCGAAAGTGACGCACAATCAGTGCGAAGAGCAGTTGCGATGGCTCCCCGCGCTCGAGTAACCTGTCGAGCACGGCCAGCGCTCCCACAAGATCACGCTCAGCAACTCGATCAGCCAGCGCAAAAACAGCATCTTCCGGTTCGACAACTGATTCTTCGACAAGCGAGCGCGTGATGGCGCCGTGAAAGTTGAGGTACGTTGCGAGCTTCTCAACTTCGATCAACCCCTTTGTCAGATCGTACTCGACCCGCGATCGCGTCTGATCACCGTGCGCAACTTTGGCACGCTCTGAAAGCGCGCGCCGCGTATCTCGATCCAGCTCGACTCCGAGCTGCGCGGCGCGCTGTTGCAGCTTCTCCTCAAGCTCCCGCAACGAAAGCGTAGGCACTCGACGCACCGCTCCACCAGCAGCGCGCACCAAGGTGACCAAAGGGTGATGCTCGTCAAGCACCGCCAGCTCTCGGAATACAACGAGAAGCTCGTCTGCCAGTTGGGAGAGCGTTGCTGCCAGAGTTTTGCGCAGGGCATCATCGTTAGCGACGCGTTGCCCTATCCCACGCAGCACCACTGAACGGGCGCTTGCGAACAGCGAAGACCCACCCAGTAACACGGGAATCTCTTCACGGCGGAGCCCCTCGCCGTCGTACTGCTCCCGCTGTGCTTCTGGAAACCGGTGTTCGAATGTCAAAACATCGAGAGCGATCGCCTCATCGAGGGCCGCGGCATCTGGCGTCATGATCAATGTGAGCACGAATGGAGTCTACCAAACGGCACCAATACCTTCTCCCCACACCAGGGAGATTGACGGGATAGGATATAGCACCCTTTAAAAGTTGCGATGTCAGCAGAATAGTAGCTTAACAGGGGGGTTGTAACAATCAGGGCCTCAGACTGCCGCAAAATACTCACGTAACATAGACGCTTCTACCTAGCCTCAGATTGCCACAGAATGTTCGTGTAACATGTCGCCCCTACCTGAGGCTGGATTGCCGCAGTGTAGCCGCTTCACAGTACGCGTGGTGTGGTGGTGCCCCGGTGCCGTGGTGCGGTCACGATGGCCACGATGTGAACGTCTCACGGTGTGCTGCCGTTTCAGCGGTGTCCCGGTGCCACGGTGCCACCCACGGTGCCGTTCCCGGCGGCACTTTCGAGGCGCTGCCGGTAGCGGGCGAGCAGGTCCCGGTCTGTTGCCCCTATGTCCCACGTCCCCAGCTGCCCACGCACCCATGCCACTGCCGCGGCTTGGAGCAGCACACGGTGCTCGGGGCGGGGCCGATGCAACCCGTAGCGCAGCTTGTACACCCCCCAGGGCGACAGCCCCGTTTGCCTGCCCAGTTCCTTGACGGGCATCCGCTCCAGGGCGACCCGCACGTCTTCCCACGGCTCCTCGTAGACGGTGTACACCTCCTCCTGGTCCGTGATGATCCCCGCCTCAACCTGCTCCAGCTTGTTGGCCTCTTTGCCCACGTGGACCACGGCGCCGATGCGCCTCCAACACCACTACGTCCAGCGTCTCGAACAGCTCGGTTGCACCGTCACCATCACGCCGAAAGCGGCCGCCGGCTAAACCGAGCCTCGGGGATTTTCGGAAGAAATGACCCTGGACCAATGCAGGGTCTTTTCGTCACTCGCGGATGGGGCTATGCTTGGGACGCAGAGGAGAAGGGGAGGGGAACACC
>JAMCRV010000010.1 GCA_023381555.1 Chloroflexota bacterium
TGAGGAGACTGGGCAGAACGTATGGGCCCTTTTTCGTTGACCGAGACATGGCTGTACCTACTTCTTCTTCCGTGACCGCAATATGAACCGGTCGCTGCGTTTCGTGCGTCGAGTCCTGTAGCCCATGGCTGGCTTACCCCAAGGCGTCTGCGGTTGTCCGCCAATCGGGTGCCGGCCCTCACCGCCGCCGTGGGGATGCTCACGCGGGTTCATTGCGGAGCCTCGCACTGTCGGTCGCCGGCGCATCCACCGTGAGCGTCCAGCTTTTCCGATGACGACATTTTCGTGATCGGGGTTACCCACCTGACCGATGGTGGCGTAGCACCGGCCCAGGATGCGGCGGATCTCACCAGAAGGCAGGCGGAGGGAGACGTAGCCTCCCTCACGCCCGAGCACCTGAGCGCCAACCCCGGCACTGCGCACCATTTGGGCGCCTCGACCAGGCTGCAGTTCTATATTGTGCACCGTCGCCCCGATGGGTACGCGCTCAAGTGGAAGTGCGTTGCCTGGGCGCGGCTCCGATTCTGGTCCGCTTACCACGGTGTCGCCGACTTTCAATCCTAACGGCGCAACGATGTAGCGCTTCTCACCGTCTACGTAGTGGAGCAGCGCAATGCGTGCCGAACGATTGGGATCGTATTCAATCGTCGCGACCTTGGCAGGCACGCCGATTTTGTCTCTCTTGAAGTCGATGATGCGGTAGAGGCGCCGTGCTCCCCCTCCGCGGTGGCGAGTCGTGATGCGGCCTTGCTGGTTTCGTCCGGAGTGATTCGGGAGACGCTGCAGTAGGGGCTTATGGGGTTTGTCGGTCGTAATGTCGTCAAATGTCGTGACCGACATGCCCCGCCGACCTGGGGATGTAGGGTTGTAGAGCTTGATGGGCACTCTTCGACCTCGTCCTTCCTGCTACTGGGCTTCGAAGAATTCGATCTTCTCGCCGGCGCGCAACGTGACAATTGCCTTCTTATGGCTTGGCTTACGGCTGCGCAGAGTTCGCCAGCGACCGACACGCCGCTCATCCCCCCGCCGGTTCATCGTGTTTACAGTTTGTACATGGACCTTGAACATGAACTCAACGGCCTGCTTGATCTCGAGCTTGGTTGCCTCAGGCGCAACGTTGAAGGTGTACTTGTTGAGCACACCAAGCTGAGTATTTTTCTCGGTGATGCGCGGGCTGCGCAAAACTTCATAGATGTTCATGCGAGAGTTGCCTCCAACTGCTGCGCAGCACCACGCGTGAGCACCAGCCAGTCGTGCCGAAGCACGCTCACTACATCAACGCCTTGGGCAGGCAGCATTCCTACAGACTGGAGGTTGCGCCCAGATAGGTAGGCGTTGTCGTCGCGGACCTCACTCACGAAGAGGGCCGTCTGCTCCACTCCGATGCCTAGTGCCCCGAGCATAGTAATGAAAGCCTTCGTCCTCGGCTCCTCAAAAGCAAGAGACTCCAAGACGATGAGCTTTCCCTGGCTGAGCTTGTCCGACAACGCTGAGCGCATCGCAAGACGGCGCACTGCCCGTGGCAGCCGCTGACGGTACGATCGAGGCACTGGACCGTGAGCAACGGCTCCGTGGTACCAATGCGGTGACCTGCTGCTCCCTTGTCGGGCACGACCTGTGCCCTTCTGCCGCCACATCTTCTTTCCACCCCCGGAAATAAGGCGCCGGTTCTTCGTGGAGTGCGTACCTTGGCGGGCGTTTGCAAGCTGTTGCTGAACGGCCGCATAGAGCGCCGCCCGATGCGGTTCGCGGCCAAATATCGCATCGCTGAGCTCGAGGATCCCCACTTCTGTGCCGTCCTGACGCCGGACGATGACGCTTGCCATTCGACTACCTCCCGCGGTTTGAACGGCGAATCAGAAGAAAACCGCCCGCTGGACCTGGTACAGACCCCTTCACCAGCAACACATTGCTCTCCGGATCTGTGCGGATCACAGCCAGATGGAGCACCGTACGGCGCTCATTGCCAGTGCGACCTGCCATGCGTGTGCCTTTGAACACACGACCAGGCGTTGTGCCGGGGCCGATAGACCCTGGAGCACGCGACCGGTCCGATTGGCCGTGAGTCCGTGGTCCGCCACGGAATCCGTGACGCTTCATCACTCCAGTAAAGCCCTTACCCTTTGACGTACCGATCACGTCGACAAAGTCACCCGACTGAAAGAGGTCGAGAGTGAGACGCTGGCCGACTTCGTAGGTCGGGTCGCCGGGGCTGGTGCGGAATTCCGTAAGCTTTGCCACGGATGTCAGCCCGGCTGCCTTAATATGGCCACCAACTGGCTTCTTCACGTGCTTGGCGGTGCCGTATCCGACCTGTACGGCCTCGTAGCCATCACGATCAAGGTCTCGAATTTGGGTGACGACGCAAGGCCCAGCTTCGATGACAGTAACAGGTTGGACGCGCCCATTGTCGGTGAAGACCTGCGTCATCCCGACTTTGCGTCCGACTATGCCAATCAACTCACTACACTCCTTCCGCGGGGACGAGGCGCTCTTTACAGCTTGATCTCAATCTCGACCCCGGCGGCGAGGTTGAGTCGGGTCAGCGCATCAAGCGTTCGCTGATTTGGTTCGAGCACATCGATCAAGCGCTTGTGTGTACGCATCTCGAACTGCTCACGAGAATCCTTATTGATGAACCGTGAGCGCATCACGGTGAAGCGGCGAATCTCTGTTGGTAAGGGAATCGGTCCCTTGACTTCGGAGCCTGTGCGCTGGGCCGTCTCGACAATTTGTCGGGCCGACTCATCGAGGACTTTGTGATCGTATGCTTTCAGACGGATTCGAATGCGCTGTCCTGCCATGCCTATCTCTCCCCGTAGTGCCACGTGTTTCCCGTGCTACCGGCGGCAGCTTGGGGCTTGAGGGCACGCGCACACCCTGCTCGAGCGCCCGATGCTGCGTCAAGCGAACGCTCATTGTACCGGAACTGCGGACTTGTGCGAAACACTTCCAGGCTAGAAGGAAGACAGGTGCCTCCCTGGTGTTGCCGTATGTTTCGGATCTGACCTGCCACTGTGAGCGGTGTGCTCTCTCTGTCAGGGTGGTGAGTGCCGCAAGAGGTGGTATTGCGGGCCGGTGCTGCTTGAAGAAGACTCGCGCCGCTGGCTCCGGCAGAGCAGCGGAGAATGCGCGCGATCCGCGCAACGCATGGTTGGCGAAATAGGTGTGCCATTGCGCAGTGCTCCTCTCATTTGGCTCATACGCTGCTCGTGTCTTACACACAAGCACGTCGCGCGCGCTCAGGCCTCTCCTGCGCAATCATTCTTCTTGACGCTGCAAGGCTCAATGAGTCAGCCCGCGACGTGCGGCCGTGCTCCTAGGAGCTATGATGGGCAGTGCCAACGATCGACTGGTTCGGAGGAGACGTCGATCGTTAGCGCCCCTTTGGTCATTGCTTATCAGCCTCTCTGCGCGAGTGCGACAGTTCAATGCCGGGCGAAGTGATCAGCCCTTACGCTTTGCCTTGATCTCTTCCGCGACGTTACGAGGTACTTCCTCGTACGCGTGGAACTCCATAGAATAACTGGCCCGACCTTGTGTCATCGAGCGAAGATCATTCACGTAGCCGAACATTTCTGCCAGTGGAACAACAGCTCTTACAACCTGGGACCCTGAGCGTACCTCAATACCGAGTAAGTGACCCCGGCGGGCGTTGAGATCGCCAATGACGGCGCCGATGAACTCATCTGGGCAGAACACCTCCACTTTCATCAGGGGCTCGAGCAACGCCGCGTCGGCTTTGTTAACAGCTTCGCGAAAGCCAATGACAGCCGCACTCTTGAACGCCTCCACGGAGGAGTCAACTTCATGATAGGAGCCATCGTACAGGATTGCCTTGATATCGACCATAGGATATCCAGCGATGACGCCAGTAGCAAGACACTCCTTGACCCCAGCCTCGACGCCTGGGATGAATTCACGCGGGATGACACCACCAACGATGGCATTGACGAATTC
>JAMCRV010000105.1 GCA_023381555.1 Chloroflexota bacterium
TGGAGGAGCAAACCAGGCACAGAGATCGTGTTCGAGGACATGTCGATCAGGCCGGCGGGACGGAAGCCGTTGTCGAGATCTTCGTCCCATTCGTATCCTAAGGTGCCAGCAGGAAATGTCGCGGTTTGGCCCGGCTGCAGCTGGGCGACGCTGGTGTTGCGCCAAAACCTGAGCTTGCTGTAGACATACGGCACGGCAATGGAATACTGCGTGTTCACATTGCCATTGACCATAAAAATAGTTCCACTAAGCGCATTTTCGGGGCGGCCTCCGTCGGCCGGAGGACTGAATCGCGGGTCACGCCAGGTTCCCGTCCAAGTCGGGGGATCCGCTGGGTCGATGACGGCATCGGCGTGAGTCTCCTTGTAGCAGACGATAGTTCGATAACTTGTGTTCGAGCCGTCAATGCTGGGCTGCCAGCGGGTCTTCCAGAAGACCTCGTTGCCCGAGAAGAATGCGAGGTTGACGCCAGCATTGCGTGCAGCCTCGAAGTTGGACCGCTCTTGCCCAGACCAGTATTCGTCGTGTCCTACCGATAGGATGATCTTGTGATTGAGCATGAGCGATCCATAGCGGTCGGCATCGACCGACGAGAAGTAGCTCACGTCGTAGCCATTGGCTTCAAGCCAGCGGACCATCGGGTACTCGGCGTTGAAGACGAAATCCTGGCTACTGTCGGCACGGGTATTGAAAGGTCTGTTGTAGCTCACCATATAGGCCCCCCACGGAGCTGGTCCACCACTGTACAGGCTCTCGCCCCCGTAATCGTTGTAGGCTTGCCACGTCGTATCAGAGGTCTTGAAGAGAATGGCGGAGGTGCTCGCGTCATTGCGCACGACGAAGAAGATATGACTGCTGCCAGACACTCCATCTGTTCGCACAAGCTTGGCGAAGTAGATTCCAGAGACGAGGGATACTGGCACTATCCAAGAGGCCGAAACAGCCCAGTTGCCACAGTCGACCAGACCGGTAGTGGTTTGTGTCAGGCAGGGTGGCTGGACTTGCGGGAGAGGCGCGAATGGATAAATCGTCGTGATGAACCGGGCTCCATCACCGCCATAGTAACCCATTCGGTATATGTCGAGCCGGTAGGAGGAGGCGTGTGTATCCACCTTGAAGGAGATGGCGCCGCCGAGATTGACGCTGATGTCTGTTGCAAACCCCTGGATGTTCGTACCGCCAGCGCCGCTTACATCCCATACCGAGGGAGGGGTACCAGGAAGCGAGTTTTCGCACACGATAGGGTTGACCACCGGTGGGGAACAGGGCCCTGTCGCTAACACGGGAGGGGTGGGGGCTCCAAAGACAGAGAGCAACAACGCGCCAAGCGCAGCGACCTTGGAAGCGCGACCAATGAAAGTCAGGATCCAGGCCCTGTTGGTGATCACTGCTACGACTCCGTCTGGGCAAGAGCTCGTCATTGAGGATGACAACTGGAGCAATGCGAGGAGATTAAGTCAGGAAACTGAATGAGCGATGAACGCCCATGGAGGCAGCATCTTGGTATTACTGCACCATTCGGAGCTACTCGGAGCCAACTCGTGCGAGGATGAGTGTTGACGCTGGGCTCAGCACCAGAAGGCTAGAGCAACTATGGGTGATCGGCGTGCGCCCTGACAAAGCGGTGAAAGTAGGAGGCACAGAAGGTAGAGTGCCCAGCCTGCGGGGCGGCTGCTTCAACAGCACGCAGTATCGACTCGAAGGTGACCTGCTGGTGGTCCTTCGCAAGCGTATTCTTCGTGGCGATCGCCAGATCGGCGAGACGTGAGCTATCTTCCGCACACCGACCAGCCAGTGAGTTCAACTGTCGCGACAGTGCAACTGCCCGGGCATCTGCTGCTCTGACGGGTGGGCTAGCTTCTGGTATGAAGCCATAGTGTTCCAGGGTGGCGAGGCGGACTGCTGGTGGGAGATGGTGAACTGCGCGTGGCTTCACTTTCAGCGCACCGGTGGCGAACTCGCGCGTGGGTGCCTGGGCTTGCACAGGAGTACTGACAGCTGCTGCCATTTCCCGGGTCGGTGCACTTTGTCCGTTGGGCCACGGGCCCGGTGGAGATGGCGGGGGGATTCCGCGAGCACCCGCCGAGGCCGTAGTCAATGAGGCCGTGGCCAGTACCAAGCCGCCAAGGAGCACCAACGCGATGATCCAGCGAGGCACATTCACGAATTCACCTGCTCAATCTCGTACTCGTGTGATGGCGCTCTCTGGTACCGTGAAGGTGCTCCATCGGAACCAAGTGCGCGCAAACGCTATCGTGCGGGCAAGCTAAGAAGTACCAGTTCTGCGTGACGGCAGAATGAAACCCGGAAGAACTTATCCGGCTCCGGGGATCGCAGTGGCAATCTTGAGTTCCGTGGCCCTCATCACGAGACAGGATCGGAGAGCGAGGGGGGCACACAGCTGGCACAACGGCGATCCAGTGAAGTTCTCCATCTCTGCTAGAGATGGTTTCACAGCGGTGAACTTTCGATCAGAATCTCGATCGGTCCAGTTGCGCCGCTGCCAATCGCCACATCCGAAGGATAGAAGGACCGTGTAGCGCTTCCCAGCCTAGTGTGAGCAGCGCTGCCGCGTACAAGGGCGACAGCGGTGGTGTCAAAGCAATGAATTCGAGATGAAGAACTGGGCCACTAGCGATGCTTCCATCCTGGAGAGTGTCATCTGATGCCGTTACATCTTGAGCAGCTGTGTTTCCCGTCCATCTTTCGATGAACGTCTAAGGGGGAAGCTGGTCTCATGCGGAGTCTTGCATCGGCGCCATTCGCACGATACGGTAGCCTCCTTAGTGTTACCGCGCGCCGCGCCGGCGGAGCTCTCAGTGCCAGTCTCGGCGGCTACGTTGCCTTCAGCTCTCTCTACCTACTGATACTGACCGGTGCCGCTCTCCGTGGACGGCATCCTCGTTCTGGAATACAGGCTCAGCCGGCGACCAGGTTCCACGTAATCATCCCCGCACACAACGAGGAGCTGTCTCTTCCAGCGACGCTATCAAGCATCCGTCGAGCCGACTATCCGGCGGGCGCAGTGAAAGTGCACGTGGTGGCCGATAACTGCTCCGACGAGACAGCCCGTGTTGCCGCTGGATGGGGGGCGAACGTGTATGAGCGTCGCAATGGTTCTCAGGTAGGGAAGGGCTACGCCCTTTCGTTTGGTCTGGAGAAAGTACTCGAACAGCCGGATAGCCCCCAAGACGCAATCTTGATTCTCGACGCTGACACTGTCATCGCTTCGAACACCCTGAAGATACTTGACCAATACCTACAAGAAGGCGCCCAAGCAATCCAGACGCACTACTCCGTCCACAACCGTGGTGATGCTCCTGCAGTTGAGCTTCGCTACCTTGCATTGAGCCTGTACCACTACGCGCGGCCCTTAGGCCGGACCATTCTCGGGTTGTCGGCCGGCCTGCGCGGCAATGGAATGTGCTTCACCCGTGCTGCAATAGCCAGAGTTGGCTGGATTGCACACGGACTGGCAGAAGATGTAGAGCAGCACTTCCTCCTACTGGAGCACGGTATTCGTGTCCAGTTCGCGCCAGAAGCCGTCGTCATGGCGGAGATGCCCGTGTCTCTCCCAGGCTCGGTTTCTCAGCACCACCGCTGGGAGCGCGGCCGCCTGGATGCTCTTCGTCACAAGGCGCCGCACCTCCTAGCGCTGTCCTGGCAACGGTGCGATGTTGCCATCCTGGAAGCTGTGATCGAGCAGTGCGTGGCACCGCTCTCTGTCTGCTTCGGAGCGGCAGTTACGGCTTGTGCCCTTGGCGTCGCGGGACGGAACCGAATAGGAGTGCGGCTAGGTCTCTCGGGTATTGCCGGCTATGCCCTCTACGTCGTGCTGGGCCTAAGAGTTGCACGCGTTCCTCTCCAAACGACACTGACCCTGCGACACGCGCCGAAGTACGTGGTGTGGAAGATCGTCAACTGGGTTCGAGCGGCTATGCAGCCGCCGCCTCGATGGCAGCGCACTACGCGGCTTGCCGAATGTGAGCGCAGCGCAAGAGACCCGACAGATATTCCAGCGCTCAGTTACCACGAAACCGGTCTAGCTACCAAAGGAACCCTGCGATGAAGGAAGACTGTTCGAGGCCTTACCGCAATGATCGCATCCGCATCGCTTTTTTCATGGAGCAAAACCTGGGGCACGCCACATTTTCCAGGAATCTTGTCCACTTCGTCGGTAAGGACTCATCAGTTGACCCAACTTGGGTTCCGATCGACCAGAACGAGCCACCCGCCGGCCTTCGGGAGAGGCTTACACGCGGAAACTGGTCGCTCCGAGCGAGTCTCAAAGCACGCGCTCATTTGCAGATACTTGGTGGACCCTCAGTCTTCAATACAATCTTCTACCACACACAGGTCACGGCATTGCTCTCAGTTGCAGCGATTCGGTTGCGACACGGGGTCATCTCGCTCGATGCGACACCATTGAACTACGATGCAGTTGGACAGGCATATGGTCATCAACCCGGCCCTAGACCCATTGAGATCGCCAAGAGTCTCCTCAACCGGCGTGCGTTCCACGCAGCGGCTCACCTCATCACTTGGTCGAGCTGGGCCCGCTCATCTCTCATCCGCGATTATGGGGTCAATGCAACAAGGGTGACGGTCATCCCTCCAGGAACCGACTTGTCGCAGTGGAGTCCGCGGTCACGTGGGCAAATTCACGACGCGGATGGGCAGCGTAAAGTCAGGCTGTTGTTCGTCGGCGGCGACTTCAAGCGCAAGGGTGGACCGCTCCTCATCTCAGTCTTCAGGAACCACTTTCAGACCACGTGTGAACTGGATATGGTGACCAATGCGCCGGTGAAGGAGGTACCACCAGGAGTACGAATCCACCGTGGCCTGACTCCCAACTGTGGCGAGCTGCGCCTACTGTTCCAGAATGCTGACATCTTTGTATTCCCATCACTGGCAGATTGTCTTGCGTTGGTCCTCCAGGAGGCGGCTGCCAGTGGGCTGCCGGTGATCACGACCGACATCGGGGCGCTAGGCGAGGCAATCCAAGATCGGAACACGGGTCTGCTGATTCCTGCTGGTGACGGCGGTGCACTGACAAGTGCTCTTCAGCAGCTCGTCGCAGACCCACAGACCAGAGAGCGGATGGGAGCAGGTGCCCGTGTTCTGGCCGAAGAGCAGTTTGATGCCGCCGCTAACAGCGGGCGGATTCTCGGCGTGCTCAAGGATGCCGCAGGTGCGAATCCAGTGCTCCCAGGCAGGACTCGCCACGCACAACCACTGGGAAAATACGCTGACTGAAGCTGCACAGCACAGTTGTCAAGGGCTGCGAGCGATCCCGCGCCCCCGCGACGCTAGCTCGCCTTTGCTGGTAACCACGCCTCCGGCACTGGGCGCTCGTACAAGCAGGTCTGCCGGTCGGCACGAACGTGGGTGCCACTCTGGTGTAACGATGGCAGCCGCATGACGAACCGTGCCCCTCCTTCGCTTCGATTTTCAGCGAAGAGCATTCCGCCGTGTGCTTTCACCAGAGCACTGGCTATAGTCAAACCTAAGCCAAGATTGAAGCCTAGCGCTTCCCCGTGCGACGACGACCGATATCCCCGTTGAAATACCAGATCAAGATTTCCTTCTGGGATGCCTGGCCCTTGATCCGACGTGCTGATCTCGACGAACCGTCCAGGAGCGGTATGAATCTGCACTTCCACGGTCCCTCCAGGAGGTGAGAATTTCACAGCATTCTGAATCACGTTGCCGAGGGCTCTCTCCAGCCGACGGACATCTCCACGTACTTTGTAACCGGCCAGTACCGTCTCAACGTGGATAGTCACCCCGGAGTGATCGGCGAGTGGAGCAAACGTACTCGCTACATCGTGCACCAAAGCAATGACGTCGAAGAGTCGATACTCCAGCACCAGCTTGTGCTCGGCGAGAGACACCATGTCGCGCATATCGCCAACGAGATGAATCAGCTGATCGGATGCAATGCCAATGAGCCGGACGTATTCACGAAGCTCCAGTGAGGCGAGGTCTTCCTCTCGATTGCGAATCAAGGAGACGAATCCACTGATGGAGCTCACCGGTGTGGTGAGATCGTGCGCAAGCTCGGCCATCTCAGCGCACCACTCGATGCGCTGAGAGAGGGCAACTGCCGTCGCGAGCGCGCTTGCCAGCGCCGTAATCCCCGCAACCACAGCTCGCGAAAACGAGCCACGCCTGCTCTCCAGAAGCAGCAAGACGCCCACGAGCGTGCCTTTTGCCTCAGCCGGGATGGCAAGAATGGCGATTTGCGCGCCGTCTACCGCAGAAACGTGATTGTCTGCGGCCGGGGCACTTCGGTTGATGCTGAGCGCCCGCCTTGTCTGTGCCACTTTGTAGACGACTTCAAGAGCGTACGGTGGTAGTTCGGTGAGTGAACCGACAGAACTGATCACTTCCGCTTCCCGGCTCTTGGAAATGCAGCCGACCAGTGCCACATAATCCGCATCGGTGAGAATACGTGCTGCTTGTAGAGTGTCACGGAGGTAACTACCAGAGTCCGCGACCAGCAGAGAGGAGTATGATGAAGCCATGTCCCCTCGATTTCCCTTGTGCTAGTGCCGCGAAGTGTTTCCAGGACAGAGCCTTACACTGTGGAGAGCGGTTACCTTACCTTGTATCCTCAACTCCATCACCGCGCTAGCAGTGCCATGTGGAGATGTATCACCTGGTGGGATGAACACAGCATGACATAGAAACCTATAGTATCATTCTGCTATTATCCGAATTACTAGGTACTAAACTCCCCAATAGTTCCTAAAATCGTCTGGTGCTCACGAGTACGAAGGGTGAATCGGGCTCTTGTAGCACCCCGAGCGCGTTAACATCGTGCCTTCAACAGGATGACAGCTCGTTCACTATTGCCCGTTCGTTCAGCTTATGTCCAGGTAAACGGCGGCGGCAGTAGCATTGGTCACTGGGGCCCATTCGGCGTCATTGGACCACGGAGGAACATTGTGCGATGCTGGACGGACAACGCGATATAGCCACCTGTCTGCACCGGGTCACCTCGGACGCGTCCTAGTTCCCAACGAGCTGCAACGAGCAAAGATCGCGATAGAGCCCTCCTCGATCAAGCAACTCACTGTGGCGGCCCTGGTCGACGATACAGCCCCGATCCATCACGATGATGCGATCCGCTCTCTGCACCGTGCTGAGTCGGTGCGCAATGATGAATACCGTTCTGTTCTTGCGGACCTCATCCAAGCTAAGGTGGAGAAGATACTCGCTTCGCGCATCGAGAGACGCCGCTGGCTCATCGAGGATCAGGACTCGCGGGTCTCTTAATAGGGCGCGTGCAAGCGCGATTCTCTGCCGCTCACCTTCAGAGAGGTGCACTCCCCGTTCGCCTACGGGGGTGTCGAGACCATCAGGAAGCCGTGAAATGAAGTCCCACGCCTGCGCGGCTCGAGCCGCTGACCAGATGTCTTCCTCGGTGACGTCCTGGGCACCCAACGCGATATTCTCACCGATAGTCGTCGCAAAGAGAAATGCATTTTGAAATACAAAGCCGATATCCGAACGGAGCTTTCGTAGCGGGATGTCACGCAGGTCGGCTCCGCCAAGGCAGATTCGCCCCTGGCACGGATCGTGGAACCGAGCAAGCAACTTGACGAGGGTGCTCTTTCCGGCCCCGCTCGGACCTACTAACGCAACGAGCTCTCCAGGGTGGGCCTCGAATGAGATGTCGTGGAGTACGGTGTGCCCAGGTTCATAGCCAAATGACACGTTCTCAGCAACGACCTGGCCTCCGAACGTGTGTGGCGGAGCTAATACCGCTGAGTCATCGATCTCGGGAGTCTCACTGAAGAACTGGTAAAGCCGGTCACCTGCTCCTAGTGCCTTTTGGGCACCACTGGCGAGACGCGCAAGCTGACTGGATGACTGGAATACCACTCCCACCAAGGCGCGTATTGCGACGAGAGATCCGATTGTCGTATCTCCCCGCACCACAAGCACAGCGCCATACCCGAACACGACGACCGTCGATGCCAGAGACAGGACGAGCTGACCTGTCCGGATACCGGCATCGAGTGTGGTAACACGCATTCGTAACCGCAGTAGCTCAGCGAGACCATTGTCAAATAGCACTCGTTGCTGGTGTTCAATGCCGTTGGCCACAACATCGCGAATGCCGGCCAGTTGCTCCTGCAGCGCAGCCGTGACCTCCGCGGCCTTTTCCTGCACAAGTCGGGAGGCGGGCCGGAGCGGCCTACTGACAAGCCAGGCACCTCCGCCAAGGGCTGGGGGAAGGCAGGACAGCACAATCGCGAGCATCATACTCAACCGGGCCATTGCAAATAGCCCCACGACCACCGTG
Organism: Chloroflexota bacterium; assembly: GCA_023381555.1. Taxonomy (GTDB): domain Bacteria; phylum Chloroflexota; class UBA4733; order UBA4733; family UBA4733; genus JAMDCW01. Next base: position 8,315 of record JAMCRV010000105.1, read on the forward strand.
GCAACGCTGGCTAGCGTACCGACGATGAGCGTGCTGAAGAGACCCGCAACGACTGGCACATCATTGAGAAACAACGACATCGTCCGGCCGCTGTGCTGACGCTCAGAAAACGCAACGGCAAGGTCCTGACACTGAGCATAGAGTCGCTGCCGGTAGCGCAGCGCAACTCGCTCGTCTAGGTAGGTGCGCAACACTGAGCCAGCGGTGACGGCGCCAGTCCCAACTAGCCACAAGATGCCATAGATCGCAACGCTGCTCAGAAGGTTGTTGAGCTGGCCTCCGAGGATGACACCGTCAATGATGTACTTTTCGACGAGCGGCATACCGACGCCGGTAAGCGGGAGCAGGATACTGATGCCTGCCAGTGGCATCAGTACCGGCCAGAACTCGCGATTGTCACGCAGGTAGCGAAGCAGTGTACGCATGCCGACCAAGTCCTGACCACAACGATCGAGAGGCGTCCGTGGCCCGGGAGGGAGGGTGACCTCCTCCCTCCCGGGCCTACGCGCTTGCTCCGCTACGGAGTGGTGACGCAGGCTCCAGATACGACATTGCTCGTGCACGTGGGACTGTTGTTGTTGTTGATGAGCTGGCCGTTGACAAAGATGTAGTCGGGTTGGGAACCAGTTGCTCCTCGTGTGATGTCCTTCATGGGACCATACTCAAGGATGGTGGGTGGGGAATAAGATTTCTTCAACGAAGATACTCCTTAGTCTGCTATACCGAACGCACTCGTACAGTACGGAACGATGGTGATCACAAGATGAATGTCACCGATCCCACACAGAGAAGGACTCTCATCAACTCTGCTCGGTTCCGATGCTTGGACCCGTGACCAGCTCTCGCCGTGGCTGCCTCAATGAACGTAGCCAGGTTTCTAGACCGACCATTTGCATGACGTACATCAAGTCCGTACCGAGAGTCCCCTGACGTAAGGCAAGGAGCCGGTCCCAGAAGAGCCCTGGGTCTACTAGCCCATACTCGGCCACCTCGGAACGCCCGCCGGGCCCAAAGATGCGCTCATATAGCGGCCACTGATCGGCTACTTCTCTCGTCAAGGCAGCAGAGAAGATCGTCTTGTCTGTGCGCAGGCGGATACTTTCAGGAAGAAGCCCCTCCATTGCTGTCCGGACGATGCGCTTTGCTCCGGCATAGAACGAGCCGGTCGCCGGATGTGGAGAAAACTTGAGCTCCGGGGGGATTGCTAACAGGAACTCCTGCAGCCGTCGATCGGCGAACGGTCGCCGGATCTCTAGTGGCCAGGGAGCCGGCTGGCGAGCAATTTCCGGCGGGAATAACAGTTGGGATTCGAAGTGACGGGCCGGGCTCGAGAATAGGCGCGATTTCTCGGCCTGGACAGCTGCCTCACGGTGACGATCGACGAGCTCACGACGTAGTGATGGAGGCATCCAGAGGGGAACGAGAAAAGGCCGGTTTCCCTCGATGGCTCGGCGTGTGTGCCAGGCCGTGAGCCGGCGATGGATTGGGAGCGGCAAGAGCGGTGCGAGGCAGTAGAGGAAAATCGCTCTCCGGAGTGGATCGGTACTCCCGCGTCGATAGGCCAGCCAGTACTGGACCAACGATCGCACGTCACCCTGTCGAATGAGTGAGTCGAAGACGAGCTGCGAGCCCAGTGTGCACGCATCCGCGATCTCTCCGGTCAGCAGTACGCGGACACCCGCCTCACCAGCCGCACGAAACATCGCGTTCCTAGCCTGAGACACTCCCTGATTCGGCGATTCGCGGAATCCTACAGGCTCTGGATCGAGCCTTCCCCCAATCTGTTCCGACGTGAGAAACGTCGCATGGAAGTGATAGAGTCGCTGCAGGTCCAAAATGAATGACCGCTCATCACAGTCGAGCTGGTCAAATGTGCTGCTAAAGGTGTGAAATCCCAAGGCGCCGGAGGAACCCGTGCTTAGAAACTGCTGGGCCACCGCGGTGATTGAAGACGAATCGAGCCCGCCGCTGAGAAGCACCCCGACGGGATGGGAGGAGCGGAGCCGTACCCTCACAGACTCCGACAGCAGATGCAGGTACTGGGCCGCGTAGTCTTCAATCCGTCGGTAGCGGATTTCACGAGGAGCGGTGAGAGTCCAGTACTGCCTCGTCTCACGGCTCGAGTGCGACACTCGTACGAGGCCACCTGCTGGCACACTTTCGATATCGCGGTAGAACGTCTCGGGATGATCTTTTTCGTTCTGGAAGAAGTGATAGGGCGTGAGAAACTCGAGGATGTGCTTCCGGTTAGCGGCGATGGGCGTCCTCGGGTCACACAGCAGCTGATGCATGTCCGAGGCAGCGATGAAACAGTCGGGGTCATCGTGAAAAAACAACGGTCGCTGACCTGAGGGGTCACGAACGAGCGTGAGGGTGTGTTCAGGTGCGTCCCAGATAATGAACGAGAAGTCACCTTGCAGTCTGGGAAGCGCAGCCAGATTCCAGCGATCAAGGGCAGCCAGTACCAGCTGCTCGTCTGCAATCCCTCCATCTACGGGACAACCAAGAGTAGCTCCCAGCTCCTCACGGTTGTCCAGCCGGACGTCGCCGAGCAGTGTCAGCCCCGTGCCAGAGCGATGGATTTTAGGACCAGCCTTCCGCGCTTCCGGTGTCATCGCATCGAACGCCAGTCCAAAGGCAATGCCGCCTTGCACCATAGATATGAAGCCATCCCGACCGCGATACGGGATGGCAGCTTTCATCCGGTGGAAGAGGTGTGAATCGATGATGTCCCCGTTGCGTTGCCAGACGACAACGAATCCGGTCATATTCCCCGGGCCTCTGCCTCTATCGCAGCGCACACGTCGTTGAGATACGCATACCCTGACGCGTAACGCAGCAGGCGCACCGGTATGGTAGACAAGAGCCGCGCATACACTGGTAAGTGTCGTCCTTCTTCTTCAGGCAATAGTTGCGCTCGCACCACACTATGCTCGAGTAGCGTGGCGAATGCTTCTCGCCGCGACAGGTCAACCAGTTGAACCGCTTCTTCAACAGACCTTGCCGGCAACCTTTGCAGAACGTAGATCGCACTCACCGGCGCAGCATCCTGGGGTTGCTGGAAGTAGCCATCTCCCTCTATGACGCACTTTACGGATCCAGGTACACGACTGAGCGTCTCGGCATGCAAGGAAAGGACGTGTTCAGCGCTATCTGGCCAGACTTTGATCCGGCGAGGTCCGGGGATACCGAAGACGCTACCGTGCGTGAGCTTGAGTGGAAGGGCATCATCTGTGAGCAGCGCCGCCTGCCGGTGCAGTAGCGCGGCAACGAGGGACGATTTGCCTTGGCCCGTCGGTGCAACAAACGCGATTGCGCCACCGTTCAGTACGACGGCACCAGCGTGGAGCACTGGGTACCCGTGCCGGTTGAGCAGATAAGGAACAACAGCGTCCACAAAGTGTGTGCTGAGCACAGCTCCTTCAACTCCGGAGTCGGGAGAGACGAGCACGGAGCGTGCGTGGCTCGCAATGAAGAATGTTGCGACGGCTCGGTGCCAGATCCATGTTCCGCCCGAGCCGCGCCGGACGGTGACATCGAATCCGTGCTGTGGACAGGGCATCCAGGCGATAACCGGCCCATCTGGTTCAGGCAATCCATCAGTTGCCAAGCGCACCTCGACGTCGACCCGCTCAGGACGGTCTATCAGGCCGGTAGCACCGAGTGGAAAATCGCTCTCCAGGTAGAGGCCATAGAAGGAATGCCAACTTAGCCTTTCTTGTTGCGCAGCCGCATGGGTTCCCAATGAGGTTGACTGTGGCATCGTCTTCAGCCTTTATCTGTACGTGTCAGACACGCTGCTGGCAAGAGTGGGGTGACCATTAGAGCGCCAGGTGGATGGCGGGGTGAGAACGGTGAAGGCCATTGTGGCGCCAGTGACATCGGTGACGATCGTACTGCCCACTTCGATCCACGCGTGAGCGGTCAGGATCCCTTCGTTAACTTGGACACCGATACGTAACGTGTGGTTGATTCTATCACGAGCGAGCCAGCGACTGAGCAGCACCGAGCGATGGAGACATTGTGCCCGGATGATGTGATGTCGTGATGCCACACCGATCCAATAAGCATAGCGTTGAGCCTGCACGACGTCGCGTGCGGAAATCTCATCGCTGCCAGAGCCGGTGTTGGTGAAGGAGCGCGGGACGCCTAGGTGGATACTGCGATCTACTACGATGAGCTCAAGTACGGCGCGCGCGAGCAGGACGGGTCCCAGACGGACGATTCTACGCACGAGCACCGAGGACCTCACATTACGCATCAACTGTGAGCCAGTTCAATCAGACCACGATCAAGCATAGACCGGAGGAACGTCGACACATCTGTCCGGATAGGCACCTCTGCGGCATCGTACTCGGAGATGAGCGTCGAGCAGATCTGGTCTGCGGAGTGCCCTTGGAGCAAAAGCTCCCACACACGTGCGCCGGCGCCCTCGAGTCCATAATACTTGCCGCTTGCCGTGTCGAGCAGCACAAACTCTTCTCCAAGCTCTGCAGCGACCACCGTGCGGCAAGCTACGAAGCACGCACCGCCGTTCATGCCCACCTACCCTTCCATCGAGAAGCCCACTTCAGAGATTGACTGGGACTCTAGGGTGGAGTAGTGACTCCAAGATGAACATTGCACGTCTCTTGAGCCACTGTGACCGAACCGGAATTCACGCGATCGTCCGCTACGAGAGGCCGTAGCAGAACATCCTGAATACTGGAGCGCTATGTTCAGCCGGCGTTCAGCACTCTGATGCATGCTGACGCACGTTGAGATGCATCGAGACACTGCACACCATCTCAACTTGAGTGCGGAAGCACGGCGGAGAGTGGTTGGAAGAGCATGGACCGGCTCACTGAACAGGATGTTCTTCTTACGCTCAAGGAAGCTGAGCAGTATCTCCGGGTGAGTCGCGCCACTATCTATCGGTTGGTGTACTCGGGTCAGTTGGTGGGTCACAAGGTGGGACGGCGCTGGCGCTTCTACAAGACTGATGTACGCAAGCTCTTGCATCTTGCAGGTACGTCGCAGCCCGCTCACGTTGACAGGATGGGAAGTTAACCGTGGAACGCTACATCGAAGCCATTTTCCGGCACAAGCTACTCTTCTTCTGTCTTCTCGTTCTGGTTCCTGCCGCCGGCGTCGTCTATGCGTTCAAGAATGAATCCCGGCTCTATCAGTCGACAGCTACGGTGTGGGCGGAGAAGCCACCTTACCTGTCCACAATTGGTGACTGGAATCAGTGGATTTCAGCGGCGCAGAATCAGCAGAGTAACGTCCAAGAGTTTCTCCAGACCGACAGCTTCGATGTCGCGGTACTCTCGCAAACAGATCTGCGAGGCTATCTTTCGAACCCGTTAGTTCGGCAGCAACTCATCCTGGATATCAGACGTTACGCAACAGTGACGACCAGCGGACAGAACCTGGTCACGATCAGCTTTTCGAGCCCGAACGCTCGCGTCTCCTCTCAGGTGGTCAAGGCGATTATCGAGCAGTTCAACAAAGATATCCTTGCGCAGAGTAGCGCTCAGGGAAGCGCAGCCCTCGCGTTCTACGAACAACAGCTCGCTCAGGCCAACAAGCGGCTCGCGGATGCCACAGCCACTTTGCGCAGTTACTTCGAAGCGCATCCGGCCCTCATCAATACTTCGCTCGATAAAGCGGATACGTTGCTGTCTAATGCGGCATTTACAGCTCAATATCCAGAGGTCATCAAGCTCATCCAGGCGCGCGATACTGCAGACAAGGAACAGCAGAGCCTCCAGAGCCAGGTGAACCAAATCAAGTTCAGCGAGAGCTCCAATGCGATCGGACAAGGGCAAGCGTTCCGCATCATGGATGAGCCGAACATTCCGCTTCATCCGGTCGTCCAGCGGCGGGAGCTCATCATTCCGATCGCCCTCAGCGCGGCGGCAAGCATAACTCTAGCCGGGATCGCCCTGGTCGCCTTCGCCTTCTTCGACCACGCGATCTACTCGGCATCGGTAGCGGCCCAAGAGCTCCAGCTCCCGGTCTTCGGCACGCTTCCTTATGTTCCGGCGCGGCGCCGGTTGTTCCCTCGCCGTCGCATCGTCCGCCGTGACATTCGCACCGTGCTCTCAATGGAGGTGGCAGCCTCGTCACGTCAGCTGCCTCCTCCTGCAGCTCTGTAGCAAAAGGAGTCGACGTTGGCCACAGTCATTTCTGCTTCAGACTCACTGACTCTCCCTACGCCGCGAGCCGCGGAGACCAGAGAGCCAGCATCGCCCACTCTGACTTCTGCAGAGGTGGCGGTTATCAAAGCGATGACACAGAGGATGCGACAGGTGTACACTCACGCGCTTGGAGAGCTGGAGGCCGTCAAGTCACTCGTCATAGGTGTCACGAGTGCGGTGAGGCAGGAGGGCCGAACCTTAGGAGCGCTGGGATTGGCCCTATCTATCGCGCAGGACCTTGAGAAGCGCGTCGTGCTCGTGGAGCTCGATCTCGACAATCCCATACTGGCGCGAGAACTTGGGATCGCCGCCAGCCCAGGGCTTGGTGATGTGCTCTCCGGCGAGGCTTCCCTGGCAACTGCGATCCGCTCTAATGCGTCTGGCTCTTTCGCCACGCTTCCGGCGGGCAACATCACAGGCTCGGCAACCCGTCTTCTTCGATCGAGCGCCCTGCGCACACTGGTCCAAAGCCTACGGAATTCCTTTGACGTGACGATTCTCGATCTTCCACCCGCACTCGACAACCCTGATGTAGTGTCCGTGAGCAATCTTGCAGATGGCGTCCTCCTCATAGTGCGGGGCGGCGCCACCCCAGCTCCATTGGTCCAGCAGACTGTCCGGACGTTTGCCGCGGGCAAAGTTCGCGGTATCGTGCTCAACGGCCATCACTCGAAGATCCCGCACTGGATTCGCCGCCTCTTTCCCTGAATGCTCTATGACTCGCTCGAGCGTGGTCGCTCCGAATAACTGCGTTCGTGTTGAAACCTGAAGGATCTGTGACGCCATGCGGCTCATCGCTCAGAATCTTACGGCGCTTCTGGGATCACAGGTGGCCACGTGGATGATCGGTCTCGTTATGGTCGTCTTCGTCCCGCACTACCTGGGCGCAGAGCGCTTTGGTGATCTCAGCTTTGCGCTGTACTACGTTGGTTTCTTCGCCCTGATCGTGGGGATGGGAACCAATCGCTTCCTGACGAAGGAAATCGCGCGTGATCCCGCAAGACTCGCGAGCTACGCTCTCAACACACTCCTGCTCAAGATTCCTCTCGCACTGGTGGCGAGTGTCAGCGCTGTCCTCGTCGCGCTGGTTCTTGGGAAGGATGACCAAGCTCTTCGCCTCATCGCTGTCGCCTGCGTCGCTATGATTGTGAGTGCTCTGAACGCCACCGTGGTGAGCGCTCTTCAAGGAATCGAGGAGATGCGGTGGCCAGCATTTTGGGGAAGTGTCGAACGATATCTTACTGTCTTGGGCACGATAGTCGTGATCACTCGACAGTTCGGCCTCCCTGCAATCGTGCTGGTTCAGGGCGCTGCCAGTACTGTCTCCTTGCTTGCTAATGGAACGCAGCTTCTGCGATCCCGTCGAGCAGCAGTTCGCCTAAAGGTGTCGCACTGGCCCATGCTCCTTCGCGGTGGGTTTCCATTCCTGCTCGCCGACACAGCACTGATGGTGTACGGAAGCATCGACATTCCGATGCTGTCATTTATGACGAGCAATGTGGTCGTAGGCTGGTACGTGCTTGCGTATCGTTTAGCCGGACTCCCGATCTTTCTCCCGGTTCTCGTCATGACGGCGTTCTATCCAGCGCTCTCCGTTCAGGCTGTGGCCGACCCTGCCCGGTTTGCAAGGCTCGCCAACCAGGCGCTACGTCTGGTGGGCTATTCGTGCATTCCAATGGCCGCCGGCATGATTCTTGTGGCACACAGCATTCTCGTTGCCTTGCGGTATCCACCCGAATTTGCCAGCGCCGTCCCGCTCATTCGCATCCTCTCGTTGCACATCCCGATCGTGGGGATGACTACACTCCTTGGCGCCGCCATCGCTGCAAACGACCGTCAAAGTCGCTATGTGACCATCAGCTGCCTCGCTGCCATCATCAATCCACTCCTAAACTTGCTGGCGATTCCGCTAGCGGCGAATCGCTTGGGTGACGGAGCCGTCGGTGCAGCCGTCGTCACTGTGGCGACTGAGGCAGTCATGCTGGCTGGGGCGATCGCCCTGAGGCCGGCAGGGGTGCTCGATCGCCCAACTGTGCGATTCCTCTGGCGCTGCGTGCTCGCCTGCCTGCCCATGGCTGGCGTAGTGCTCCTTGCAGCAACACTACCCCTCGCGATGCAGGTCCTTGCAGGAGTAGCAACGTACGGTGCAGCGTCGCTGCTGCTGAAGATCGCTTCGCCACAAGATATTCATCGCCTGCTCTACCTGGCATTGCGATCTCGCGGACCTGCTGAAGCACCAGAGGCTGTATAGATGAGGAGATACGACACGTGGATGCACATCCTCTCGATTCGCTCTTAGTTTCGGTGATCGTCTGTACGCGCGACTGTCCTGCTTCACTACAACGGGCTCTCAGGAGTATCCTCGCCAGCACGTACCCGGCGTTCGAAGTTACGATCGTTGACCAGAGCGAGCGTGGACCGTCATCGTGGCTGGAAGAAGTCGCTGCCCGGGAAAGCCGTGTGTGCTATCTCCACACGCGCGAGCGCGGGCTCTCGAGGGCTTACAACCTCGGTGTTCAGCGCTCGCCCGGAGCGATTTTCGCTTTCACAGATGATGACTGCACCGTCCCGCCGGCGTGGCTCGCGAGCATCGTCGCTGCTTTTGCGAGTGATGCCGAGGCCGACCTGCTCTACGGCCAGGTGCTTGCCCCGCCGGAGCCGCACGGCGCCGGTGACGTTACCCCTTGCTTGAAGATTTCGCGACCCGAACGCCTGAGCGTGCGAGATGGCTTCAAGGTGTTTGGGATGGGAGCCAACTTTGCCGTTCGCCGGCGTCTCTTCGCCCGTATTGGCCTCTTCGACGAGGTACTAGGTGGAGGCGGACCGCTACGCTCCTCACAAGACTACGACTTTGCGTATCGTGCCTACCGTCGCGGCTCGACTATCTTGCTCCGGCCTGAAGTGATAGTGACGCACTACGGTACGCGTACGAAAAGTCAGTGGCCAGCAACACTTCGTGCCTATGGCATTGGTGACGGTGGCTTCTACCTGAAGCACGTCAGATGTCGCGACTTCCAGGCGCTTGCTCTCTTGCTGCAGCGGCTGGTGAGCCAGAGTGCACGCCAGTTCGCCAAGCGTGTTCTGTGGCGCAAGGAGTCTGATCTCACCTACGTTCGCTACATCCTGGTAGGCATGTGGCAAAGCCTTCATTTCAGTGTTGACCGCGAGACTCGTCTCTATCTCTATCCCAACCGGCAGCACGCTCGCAGCGTGACTCAGGATGCATAGCCGTGCAGCAGACTTCTTCAGCGCACCGCGACGTCATCAGGGCATTGTCTTCGCCGTCTTTCCGCACCGCTGTCACCGCTGTGCGCCAGCATTTGTGGGCGCGCCTCGCCTTACGCTCGTGTAGGGAGGTCGGGCGCGGGGTGCGCGTCCGCGGAAGAGTGCGCGTCTTCAATGAAGGATCGATCACTGTCGGGCAGCGAACGCGCTTCGACGCCGTTACCGTGCCGACTGAGCTCGCCTGCTACCAGGGCGGGCACCTTGAGATTGGCCAGCGAGTCTACATTAACTATGGGGCATCGATCAGCGCGCATTTGCTAGTGCGTATCGATGATGACTGCACTCTCGGCACCTACGCGATTTTGATGGACAACGATTACCACGGCGTGGTCGACAGACACGAGCCCCCTCCCTCGGCTCCTATTGTGCTTGAGCGCAATGTGTGGCTCGGTGCTCGAGTGACCGTGCTCAAAGGCGTCACGATTGGCCACGACTCGGTGATCGGCGCGGGAAGCGTTGTCACAAAGAATATTCCACCTCGTTCGGTTGCTGCCGGAGTGCCGGCGCACGTTCTCCGACATTTCTAGAAGGAAATGGCCATGGAGGCATCGGACTGCGGACACATTGTTATTCTCGGTGCCGGTCCCACGGGATTGGGGGCCGCATACCGACTCGCAGAGCTTGGTTACCCGCACTGGGATATTTATGAAAAATCCGATCACGTAGGTGGCCTCGCCTCAAGCTATCACGATCCACACGGATTTATTTGGGATCATGGCGGACACGTTATGTTTAGTCACTATCGGTACTTCGATGACCTCGTCGAGAGGATGCTTCGCGGTGACTATGATCAGCACATGCGCGAAGCGTGGATCTGGATTCAAGGGCGGTTTGTGCCGTACCCCTTCCAGAACAACATCCATCGACTGCCTCCAGACTCCTTTCTCGACTGTATTCTCGGCATCGTGGAGGCTCAGCGCCGTTCCCTGCCAAGAGCCAATTTCGAACAGTGGATTCGCGCGATCTTCGGCGATGGCATCGCCCGGCACTTTATGCTCCCATATAACTTCAAGGTCTGGGCTCATCCTCTGGAATCCATGGATACGCAGTGGCAAGGAGATCGCGTTCCCTCTGTTGATCTCCGCCGCATCCTTCAGAATCTGCTTGACGATCGTGACGATGTGAGCTGGGGACCCAACA
>JAMCRV010000054.1 GCA_023381555.1 Chloroflexota bacterium
GATCACGGTGCGCGTCGTGCGGTCAGGGCCGGCAGCGACCTGAATGGTTGCGTGGCACTGCGGACTTTGGCGTAAGGTGGAACCGATCTCACTGATCGCCGGGGGGGGTGTCACTGCGGTCGGAACTCTTGAGGAGCGACGATGATTCTGATCAAGCCTAGATCGGTGCTTGTGCGACAGTGGCTTCAGTTGGCGGCTGTTATTGGCATGAGTGTTGTGGGGATGCTTGCCACGCTCGGGCTAGTGCCTGCAACGGGTCTTTCGGGCGGCCGGGACTGCTACTTTATGCCCCCACCCTTGCTGCATTACGACTGCTACGGCTCGTATTATATTTTGTCCCTTATTGGCATGCCTTTGCTGATCGGTGGATGGGTGCTGGCAGCGCTTGTAGTACTACGAATGCTGCGCTCAGGGCTGTTCGTGGGACCTACTTCGGTGACAATGTATGAACTGGTTTATCGGTGGTCGCCCGTATCGAGAGCTATGACGCTCCCCAGGTCTCAGGTTGCAGATGTCATGGTGGTGTGGTCTACAGAGGAGCTGGTTTATGGTGTTCCGAATAGTCGACAAGTCGGGCCGACCGGGAGGGTTGTGGTCCAGCTGGTCGATGGACGAAAGTTGTCGGGCGCTGGCCTTGCATACTGGCTGCCAGTATCGCAGTCACGCCGCACGCACATTGAACGCCACCTTGACGAAGTGATGCATGATCGGAGTTGGGCGTCTGTGGGCATTACATGAGGGTGGAAGAGCGTGAGTATGTAATCCCTGATGCCAATCAAGGTCCGGTCCTGATTGGCATCAAGCTTCGCTCGGCGCTTTTGCGTCAGAGCCTTGAGGCCGCAGGCGCTGGAATTGCTGTCATGGTAGGGCTGATCGACACCTTTGGACTTCTGGCATCGGCTGGCTTCCCGGCTCGCCAGGCGTGCCTGTACATTCCCGGCGGGGTGGATGTCGGTTGCAATATCGTCTTTTGCGCTTTTGCAACTATCGGTACGGTCTTGCTTATCGGCGGGTCGGTGTTAGTAGCGCTCATAGCACTGCGAATGCTGCGCTCGGGACTGTTCCTATCAACTACTTCCGTGACAATGTATGGACTGGCTGGTAGGTGGGCACCCGTATCGAGAGCTATGACGATCCCCAAGGCTCAGGTTGCAGATGTCATGGTGATGTGGTCTCCAGAGGAGCCGGTTTATGGTGTTCCGAATAGTCGAAAGTTGAGGCCGACTGGAAGGGTCGTGGTCCAGCTGGTCGATGGACGAAAGTTGTCGGGCGCTGGCCTTGCATACTGGCTGCCAGTATCGCAGTCACGCCGCAGGCACCTGGAGAACCGTATCGAACTCTTGAAGCAGCATATTCGGAGCGCCGGAATACACCAGGAGTCCGGCAAAGTGGTAAACCAGGAGCCTTGAGCTGAGCGGAGGTGGCCGGGATGACGCGCTGATCCTGACGCTCTACAAGATAGGGGGACGCCTTTGCAGCGATCACTGCTAAGCCCGACACCACTTAGCTAGGGTCCAGGTGCAACAATAGCTACGATCTGGCGCACCCGAGAGCCGGGGCGACGAGAAGCTCGGAACCCTCGAATCACCTGTTTTGCTGCGCCTCGCGCTGGAAGGTCGCAGAGAACGGCATCGACCTCGACGCTCTCGCTTACGAAGCGTCGCTACCTACCGATAACGTATGTCGCCTGATCGAGGTAACCCGCGATTCGAGGCCTCGCATAAGGATCTGACCGGGCCGAGCTTACCAGTGGCCCAATCCCCATAGGACCGCCTCGCTTCTCCCCAGGCACGCTTCGATGCTCGCGGTGGTTATCCTCGCGAGCACGCGCCCAGCACTCTCCGCAGCGCTCTTCCCCCAGCCGCCGCAGCGCACCGCCGGTCCGCGATCCGCTGGCCGGATCGACGGAGCGAACGGGACGCGAGTCCGTGGAGGCACGAGATGCAGGCGCTTCTGGGTTCTCTGTGGGTTAATTTATAGAACGGGTGTGCGTTGGCGCTCATCCGAAGACACAGCGACGATGGGGCCATGCGTGATACTGAACTCTACCGGCACCTGTTGGGACTCGTCGCTCCATGGGAGGTGAGCGCGGTGGATCTGTCCGTCGAGAGCGGCAGGGTCGACGTGTGGGCTGAACACCCCAGACTCACCCGCTTCACTTGCCCGAAGTGCGATCAGGTCCTCCCCGTCTACGACCACACTGAAGAGCGGACCTTTCGCCATCTCGACAGCTGTGCGTTCCTCACCTATCTCCATGCTCGCCCGCCACGCGTCGAGTGCCCCACCCACGGTGTGCTCCAGGTCGCACTCCCTTGGGCCGAGCCGATGAGCCGTTTCACCGTACTGTTCGAGCGTCTAGCGATCGACGTGCTGAAGGAGTGCGACGTCGAGGGAGCACGTAAGCTGTTGCGGCTCAGCTGGGACGAGACGTGGCACCTTATGGACCAGGCGGTAAAGCGAGGCCTCGCAGCCAAGCCCCATGTCGTCCCGGCCAAGGTCGGCGTGGACGAAAAGTCCGCCGGCCGGGGTCAGTCGTACATCACCGTGGTATCCAACCTCGACACCGACACGGTCGAGTATCTCGCGGATGAACGCCGTCAAGCCAGCCTAGACGGCTTTTTCGAGAAGTTCAGCACCGAGGAGCGCAAGGGGATTGCAGCAGTGGCGATGGACATGTGGGATCCCTACATCAACTCGACCCGTCAACATCTCGAAGACGCCAACGACAAGATCGTCTTCGACCGCTATCACCTCATGAAGTACATGACTGGTGCCGTCGACACCGTACGAAAGCAGGAAAACCGGGCACTCTTAGCGTCGGATAACAAGACCTTGGCGGGCACGAAGTACTTGTGGCTGTACTCCAAGGAGAACCTCCCTGAGCGTCACCAGGACCGCTTCGCCACCCTCCGAGGTGCTGATCTGAAGACCGCTCGTGCGTGGGCGATCAAGGAGAGCCCGCGCCATTTCTGGTCCTACAAGCGCAGGGGCTGGGCAGAGAAGCACTGGTACTTCTGGGCCACCCACTCACGCTTGCAGCCCGTGATCGACGCGGCCCACACCTTGAAGCGCCACGAGGCCGGGCTGATGTCCTACTTCACAAATCGCGTGAGCAACGCTGGCGCGGAGGGACCGAACAGCCGCATTCAGGCGATCCGGGTATCGGCACGCGGGTACCGCAACCGGGAGCACTTCAAGACTGCAATCTGGTTCCACCTCGGCGGTCTCCAACTCTACCCCGCAATCCCATGACCAGGGCTACCCACAGAGAACCCGGAAGCGCCGAGATGCGAAACGGATCGGCTGTCTGCGAAACACGGTTGAGCTTTTCAGGCAGGCACAGCTCCGTGGATCGCACACCATATGGGGCAACCCCCCTGAAAAGCCTCGCACCGCCGGTCTGTCGTTCACTGGCAGGTGAGCCGAAGCTCAACGTGTGCCCCTCAGCTGGTAGCTATCCCCACGATGTCACTCACACCCTTGCCACCGAGGGATCCAGCGAACACAGCGTTGCCAAAGGAGAACACACCACCGTCTGCGGCTACGAACCGATAACCACCAGTGGCCTGGTGGCCGGTGAAGGTCGCGCATGCAGTCCCAGTGCCGACACTTGTCGAGTTCCGAGATACTGAAAGGCCAACAATTGGCTCATTGAGCGCAATGCACCCCGTGGAGCCGTGAAACGCAGCGCCGAAGGCGAACACACCTCCGTCGGATGCGATCTCGTAGTATCCACCTGAGCGGGTGATCGTTATACCCACCACCGGCTTGTTGAGATGCTTTCCACCCATAGAGCCATAGAACTTTGTCCCTGGGCCAAAGGCGAAGATACCTCCATCGGATGCGACTTCGTAGTATCCACCTGCAGAGCTCGCAGCTATACCAACTATTGGC
>JAMCRV010000077.1 GCA_023381555.1 Chloroflexota bacterium
GCGTACGGTACTACAATGATTCGATCGCGACCGCTCCCGAGCGCGTAATCGCCGCTATTAGGTCGTTTCAGGAGCCCCTCATCGTCATTCTGACTGGTCGAGACAAGCACCTGCCGTGGGAATCAGCGGCGCGCTTGCTCTGCCGGCGCGCCCGCGCAGTCGTGGTCTCTGGGGAACTGGCCGGTAAGGCGGCTTCTGCTCTTCGTGATGCGAGCCAGGTGGCCGGCAGAGCACCGGACTTGCTATTCGCAGCGTCCTTCGATGATGCGGTCCAGACCGCGGTCGCAATCGCTCAGCCTGGAGAAGTAGTGCTGCTATCACCCGGAGGGACGAGTTACGATCGCTTCCGTGACTTCGAGGAACGCGGCGAATACTTCACTCATCTGGTTCATGAAGCGATTGCCCGCGGTTCCGTGGCAGTGGGGAGCGTATAGACGTGGCAACTGTGCTTCGGACGATCGGCGCTAACATCCGGCGATCCGACGTGTGGCTGCTTCTTGCGACTGCAGCACTCACTCTTAGCGGTCTGCTCATGGTCTACAGTGCCAGTGTTTGGGTAGCGCTGCAGAAAGATCTTCCGAACAACTACTATCTCGTTCGCCAAGGCATTGCCGTGGGGGTGGGAGGTTTTGCGCTGCTCGTCGCAGCGGGTCTGCCATTTCACTGGCTAGAGCGTATTGCCGCCCCTCTCTACGCCGTCAACGTGGCGTTGCTGCTCGTCGTGCTCCTCTTCGGAGAGCACTCCGGAGGCGCTATCCGCTGGTTTAGCATCCATGGATTGAACTACCAGCCGAGTGAAACCATGAAGCTCGCTATCATCCTGATGCTCGCTGCGTATTTTGGATCAGACTACAAACGGGCCCGCAGCTTGAAGAACGGCTTGCTCGTGTTCGCTGTGCTGATCATTCTCCCCGCTGCGCTCATCGTCAAAGAACCGGATCTCGGCACCACGCTCATTCTCTTCGTGAGTGCTGCAGCCGTGCTCTTCGCCGCAGGAACACGCTTGCTGTACATCGTAGCCGCAGGCGGAGCTAGTGTCGCCGCGGTAATCGGCCTGATACTTCACGCCCCCTACCGGCTACAGCGAATTACGGCTTTTCGAGATCCCCTGAGTGACAAGCTTGGCCAGACCGCCACGTACCAGGTCAAGCAAGCTCTCATCGCTCTGGGCTCCGGTGGGATCACCGGCCAGGGTTTCGGCCTCGGCCTCCAAAAGTACAGCTTTCTCCCAGCTCCGCATACTGACTCGATTTTCGCAATCGTCGGTGAGGAGTTCGGACTGATAGGAGCTATCGCGATGATGTGCCTCTTCGCGGTTGTGGCCTGGAGAGGATTTACGATCGCGAAGTACGCTCCAGACCAATTTTCCGGGCTGGTGGCCTACGGTGTGACGGCCATGGTGATTTGTCAGGCCATCTTCAATATCGGCTCAGTTACCTCGGCCATCCCTTTCACTGGTGTCCCGCTCCCGTTCATCAGCTATGGCGGCTCTGCCATGGTGGTCACCTTGGCTGGCGTCGGGCTGTTGCTCAACGTGGGCGCCAGGCTCCGCCCCGATGCTGTACCAGTCGCAGACTCGAGACGAACCGCGAGAACGCAATCAGCACGCAAGACGGTGGTGAGGCACCGCACCGCCAGCCCACGTGATCGAGTGCCAGGTCGCCCCACGATTCCCGCCCAGCCAGCAGTTCGATCTATCCGTTCGAGGTAACGAGGTATGCGCATCGTCATTGCCGGTGGTGGCTCTGGCGGGCACATCTATCCTGGACTCGCTGTCGCAGAAGATCTGACCGCCCGTGATCCGTGCTGCGAGATTCAGTGGATTGGCACCCAGCACGGGATCGAAGAGCGCGTGCTCTCGACTCAGCGGTTCAGGTCACACTTCATTCGAGCTGGGAAGCTGAACCGCTTCCTAGGTCGCCAGTTCGTTGTTGATCTGGCCAAGGTACCAGTCGGTGCCTTTGATGCGCTCATGTTGTTGAGGCAGATCGCTCCGGATCGCGTGCTAACGTGTGGTGGGTTTGTCGCTGTTCCCGTCGGATTGGCGGCAGCGATGCTGGGGATACCATTTCTGGCGTTGCAGCAGGATGTCCGGCCTAACCTTGCCAATCGCATCCTTGCTCCGTTCGCAACTGCCATCGCAGTCGCCTTCCCCGATAGCATGACGGCGTTTCGTCGCTTGAACGTCGTCGTGACAGGTAATCCCCTGCGGAGTGACTTGGACCGAGGCTGTGGTGATAGGCTGCGAGCACAGCTCAGCTGGTCATCCCAAGATCCGTGCGTCTTGGTTATGGGTGGTTCTCAAGGAGCTCGTGCCATCAATGAGATGGTATGGCAGCACTTAAGACAGTGGCTGGAGGCGTGCCGCGTCCTTCACGTGGTGGGAGGCCGGTGGGTGGAACGAGCCAATGAAATCAAGACCAGCCTTCCCGCCACCCTGACAAGGCGCTATGAGCCGCGAGCATTTCTGGACAGAGACTATCCAGATGCACTGTCTCTGGCAGATGTCGTGGTGACTCGAGCTGGCGCAGCCTCCCTCTCCGAGATTGCAGCGCTAGGAAAGTGTGCCGTACTCATCCCACTGCCGCCGCCGCGTGGCAGATCACCTCAGGAGTCGAATGCGGCGCTCTTTGCCCGTCACCGTGCCGCGATCGTGCTCTATCAGCGGCAAACCTCAGCTCTTGAGCTTCTGTCCGTCGTGAGTGCTCTTCTGGCCAGTCCGGCGCGCCGTCGCGAGCTCGCGATGGCGGCGCGCCGGCTGGGAAATCCAGGCGCAACGCGGAATGTGTCTGATCTGCTCACTGGCCTCAAGTCTCCGTGATGAAGCGTCCTCCAGCCACACCTCAACCTCACCTGCTACAGCCGTATCGCCGCGAGCAAAAAACCGCACTACACATCCCATCCAGCAAATTGAGAGGGTCTGGTCCTCCTTAGATTAGGTAAGTCGTGACCGAGCGCACGTCTCCAGTGGCTGGTGCTCCAGAACGCTCCCCAATATTATGTTGATAGAAGACGGGACATTCGCCGTTAGAGAGGAACGAGATCGGATTATTCATCCAGTCGCTCGGAGAGAGGTGGTAGATCGGTCGATGGAGGTCGCGTCCTGGCTATGGTACGTCGCTCCTGCTTGACTTCCACTGGGGGCGGCAAAGCGCTCGGGTGCGAGTGCCGGCTGAATCAGGGCGGCCTCACTTGCGCCGGTGTTGCCCCTGGCAGTATACTCCAAGCTCTCGGGGTGTAGCTCAGCTTGGTTAGAGCGCAGCGTTCGGGACGCTGAGGCCGAGCGTTCAAATCGCTCCACCCCGACCCTAACCGGTTGCTCCGTGCACTGTCATCTCATTCCATCCATCCGTGTCTTCGCACGGTGGGCTCATTGCCACGCGGTACACTGCTTCCCTCGGGAGAGAGGTGGCATGACAGGTTTCGCAAAGCAGCTTGAGGTGGCCATCACAGCCGCCAGGCTTGGAGGCAGCGTGCTGCGAGAAGGTTTGGGCGCAATTCGTGATGTTCGGACGGTCGGCTACAAAGGCCAAGTGGATCTCGTCACCGAGTTCGACCGGCGATCTGAGCAGTTCATCATCGCGTACATCGGCGAACACTTCCCGGATCATTCAACTCTGGCAGAGGAAGGAACGGGAAGAGACCGCAACTCCCCGAGTCGCTGGATCATTGATCCACTGGACGGTACGACGAACTTCGCTCACGGCTACCCAGTGTCGTGTGTGTCCATCGCCTATGAGTTTCGCGGGAAGATCGTCCTTGGCGTCGTCTACGACCCCTTTCGTGAAGAGCTATTCCAGGCGGTAAAGGGCAACGGTGCTCATCTCAATGGGCAGATCATCACCGTGTCGATGACGCCGGTACTCTCCCA
>JAMCRV010000079.1 GCA_023381555.1 Chloroflexota bacterium
ACGGATGGCTCGCCACCTATGCGGCCGAGCGTTACTCGCGCGGTTTCGGTGTAGTCTGGCTGGGGATGATTCTCGCCATGACGGCCACCGCGGCAACCGGCTTCGGGGTTCAACGATTAGGATGATCGAGGCGACTAACGGTTCTTCCGAAAGCGACCACAGGCCGACCAGTGAGGGCAGACCGGTGTCCCTTAGCTATAGCTATATGGAGTGCTCCCTCGATGGGTCTCTCGGTCATGGTTCTGGCGTTGTCGGAGGTTGCGATGCCGGTGCTGTTTCCAGACGGACCCCTGTCACTGCCCGGGGCCGCAGGACCCGATCAGCGCCGGCTTCGAGGAGACGCTGTCCCAGCCAATCGGGATCAGGGTGGAGTGCGATAATTGTTCCCCCTCCACCAGCGCCTGCGAGTTTAGCGCCTAGTGCTCCGTGCGTCAGTGCTGCAGCGATGAGCTCCTCATTCGCTGGCCCTGAGCCACCTAAGCCACGCTGGATCACATGGTTTTCGTTCATCAGCACGCCGAGAGTTGTCCAGTCGCCGACAAGGAGTGCTTTCTTACCGGCGCGAGCGAGCTGACCGATGCGCAGATAGCCGTCGCGAACCTCGCGATCCCCTTCAAGCCAGCGCTCGCGGATAGGCCGGTGCACTGCGCCCGACGAGTGCGTGATGCCAGTGTGAGCGAGCACGAACGGCAGCTCTTTCACGTCTCCATCAAGCGGCTCGATCGTCGCGTATGGCTCTTTCCCCACCTCACGGTAGAACTCTTTGTCGCGGAAATCCAGGTAGTTGATCCCACCGAATGACGTCATGTAGAAGTCCTGATAGCCACAAATGACGCCCATACGATTAAGCTCAATCGAGCGCGCGATCTCGGCAAACTGATGGCGATTCCACGACATTCCCCGGTAGGCGCTGAGAACCTTCAAGGTGGCGCATACGAGGGCCGAAGAGGAAGAGAGGCCAGAGGCGAACGGAATATCGCTCCAGACGGTGAGACGGATTGGAGCATCGTAGATGTGAAGCTCAGCGAGACAGGCTTTGGGAATGTCGTAGATATCCTGGCGCAGTACCAGGCCCTCCCGGCCCCCAACCGGGAGGGGCACACCTCCCGAGACGATCGTGAGCTGTGTATCAGGATCGATGCGAGCGTAGGCGCGTGGCTCGATGGAACAGCTGATAACGGAGCCGCCATACATGTCGGTAGGATTGCCGATGATGCCGCAGCGTCCAGGGGCGGAGGCGAGGAGGCAGGGCTGCATCTCTAGTCCAGCTTCCGCATGAGGTACTGGCGGAGGAGGTAGCCGTAGCGCTCATCGGCGAGCGCGAAATCGACGAATGCGCGGTAGTAGCTCTCGAAGTTGCCGATATCGTAGCGCTGTTCGCCTTCGTCCAGCGCCACACAGCAGACCTTATGTCCTTGCTTGAGGAGGAGGCGAATAGCGTCTGAGAGCCAGACCTCTCCGCCCTTTCCTGGCAGCGTCTTGTCCAGTGCATCGAAGATTGCTGGGCTGAACACGTAGCGGGCGGCGATGGCGAGATTGCTGGGGGCAGTGCCGCGTGCCGGCTTTTCTACGAGATCACTGATCTCGAAGCTCTCCCCCACGGGCTCACTCGGTGCTACGACGCCGTACTTATAGGCTTCATCGTCGGGCACTCGCTCCACTGCAATAGTGCAGACCACACCGCGGGCAAGATGAGTCTCGATCATTCGGCCCACGACGCTCTCGCGTCCATTGCTCTTGATGATGCTGTCGCCGAAGGCCACCACGAAGATCTCGTCGCCGCAGAAACGCCGGCCGAGGCGGACGGCATCACCATTGCCCGACTGTGTGCTCTGACGCACGTAGTAGAACGAGGTGTCTTCCTCAGCGAAGTCGAGTACTTCGATGAGATCGGTGTTGCCAGACGCTGTGAGACGTTGAATCAGATCGGGGTCACGATCGAAGTGGTCCTCGATCGCCGTTTTCTTCCGACCGGTCACGAGTAGGATGTCCCTGATACCCGCCGCTTCGAGCTCCTCCACGATGTATTGCACCGCTGGCTTGCGGCCAACGGGAAGCATTTCCTTGGGCTGCGACTTGGTCACGGGCAGCAAGCGAGTACCCAAACCCGCGACCGGTATCACGGCTTTGCGCACAGAGAGTGAAGAGGCTGGCATAGCTTCGTACCCTTCGGAGTAGCGTTTCACGGTGCTCTGAGGTTGAATGTCCGCATTCTAGCACTGCCCTGGCAGGAGGCCTGCCTCTCTCAGTGGAGCGATGTCAGGGCTGTGGGTTGCTGTTGCCGGGATCCAGGGCCATGAGGTGGATGGTCATCGCAACTCCAAGCTCGACCAGCGCAGCGCTGCGGCTGGGAAGACCGCGCGGATCGATGGCACTGCCGGGATTCAGCACCGTAAAGCCGCTGAGCTGCCTGGCCACTGGCCGGTGCGAGTGACCGCAACACAGGAGATTGACCGGTTCAGAGAATGTTCCGACTGTGCGGCGCCAGCTGCGCTCGTTCGTGCCGCCCGCGTGAATAACGCCAACCCGCCACGTGCCAATGTGAAGGAGGAGACGCGTTGGGAAGTCACTGCTGAGCTCGGGTGGATCGACGTTTCCCCGCACCGCGTAGCAAGGAGCGCGCTTGCGCAGCGGGTCGAGGAGTGCTGGATCGAGGAAATCGCCACAGTGGATGTAGGCATCGCACGCTCCCAGGCGACCGAGAGCACTCTCGGGGATGGCAGCCGGCCTGCTATAGCGGTGAGTGTCCGAAATCACCCCGAGCCGGAAGGGCCGGCCGTCGGGGATGGCGAAGTTCACGGTGACGGTATGCGTCTCCAAAACTGCTCTCCTACTCCGTCGATATGCTGAGATGAGTGTAGGCCGTTCAGTGCCGCGGAAGGACCGGTAGCTATCCACCAGCAGGCGAGCCCTCGAACTATGTACACTGGCTGGTGGAGCGAGGCTTGCTCGTGAAGTGGAGTTCTGCGCTTGGAAGCTGCAGTCGCCGCCGGTAGGCACGTACCGGCACACCAGTGGGCAATGTTCAGGCGCGCTCTACCGCAGCGTGCCCTTTCGAGGCGTAGGGCGCGGACGCGACGAGCGGACAGTGATCGAAGGGAAATGCGGTCGAGGAGTGCTCTTGACCGGGAAACCAAGCCAGCGCAGCACGGATCGCAGGCCGCGTGTGAGGAGCCAGAGCGCGGCGATGAGAATCCATACCGGCCAGAGGTAGCGAACGCTGATAATTCCACCGATGAGTATGGCGTGGAGCAGGTCACCAATAACCCCGAGCGTGGAGTCAAGCATAACGGCTAGAGCGTATCTTTCTGAAGGGTCTGGCTGAGACTGCCAGAACTCATGCCTCAAGGGTAAGTCTACGGTACGGAGAGCTCGAGTGCAGCACGGGTTAGCCCGTGAGGGAAAAGGAGGTGAGCAGCGTGCGCATCGGTTTCCTGACCTACGGGGTCGAGCGCCCACTCTCTGGGGTCACGAGAGTGGCTCTTGAGCTCGGACGGGCCCTTGCTCGGCTCGACGCCCCTGATCTGCAGGTGGTGTACCTCACGACGTACCGATCGGGGCCATTTCGGGGAGAGCGCGGGCAGCGCTCCATCTGGCTTCCTGGTTGCCGTCTCCTGCCAGGACTCATGGCACTGGGGGGTGCAACCATCACCTGGGCCGCGCGCCTGGCGCGGCTGGATGCTATCCACGACCCCGTGGGTATTGCGCCGTTCTGGATGCCCCGCCATCTCGCACCCTATTTCCGCATCGTCACGCTGCACGATGCGATCGCTTATCGTCATCCAGAGGGGTATTCGCGCACAAACAACTTCCTCCACCGGGTCTACATTCCCCACCTCTTACCTGGTGTGGATGAGGTGATCACTGTG
>JAMCRV010000033.1 GCA_023381555.1 Chloroflexota bacterium
GCGAGACGGGCTGATTGGCCTCCAGCTCTTTCGTAGAGAGGAGGGTAGAAGGGTTTGTGGTCCGTCCAGCTGCACGTACCAACGCGGATCATACATCACCCGCGTTTTCGATTCCGGTACAACTCTCACCAATCCCTTCCGACGCCACAGACACTATCGCTATCACCTTGTGTACTATCGTTGAAGTCAGAGGAGAACATTCCGTTTTCCCAAGCATCCGGGTGTCGTGAGCCTTCGGAGGCTTGGAATCCTTCTGTGACGGCACGTTGGGCACCGGCGACTGGAATGGTGCGCTTGATGACGTGCCGCGACGTCGATTAGAGTTTGCGTTGGTCGTGTTCTATCTTGCGTGTGTGCTCGACCTGGCGCTCCAATGCCTCTACTTCGCCGGCGAAGGCAGCGCAGCGCTGAGCGACTGTCGGAGATTGTGGGTCGTCCGGATCGAATCTGAACTGGCAGAAAGGATCGCTCCCGGCCAGTGTCGCAAGGTCTCTCAGGATGCCGCCGATCGACTTTGCTGTATATTCGGCGTGACGAGACTTTACAGCTGCTCGATCTGTTCCCAACCGTTCTCCGATCGCCGTAATCTCGTCCCGCAACTTGACGCGCTGTTGCAGAGGAATGCCAACGAGCGACCCGCTAGGGCCGCCCTTGTTGATCTCATCGACCAGGTCCTGCAAGGTCTTCCAGGCCAGCTCCACTGCGTCCAGCGTCTCGGGTTCAGGACGCTTCGGGACCTTTGTGCTGGCACTCGAATCTGATCCCCCAAGCAGTTTCTTGAAGAAGCCCACGGTACACCCTCCTCCTTGGTTGAGACTGGCTGCAGTGAGAGGTTTTGCACTATTGTAGTTCACTGTTTACAAGAGTACAACCAGCGGATCAGGAATCTCTTCAGGACCAGGACCCGTCTTCAACGCAGGGGCACTTCACGCTGTTCACGAGTTGATGCCTCCAGTGCTGACATCGCCGCAACGATCTCCCGGCCATACGCGCCAGTAATTGGCACCTCGCGGTTCTCGCGTAGGCACGTTACGAGATCCTGCAGTTCTCCCTGCAACCCACGACTGTGCGACCCACGCGGTGGAATGGCTTCGAGCACACTCCCGTGGTTGATCCAGAGGCCGGGGGCCGGTGGGTACGACGCAACGCGCAACTGTCCTCGCGTTCCGATGACGTCGTGGATGTAGGTCTCCACGCCTTCTTCGTAAGCAACGTGGGCGATGCTTGTCACTTTGCTATCGGCGAAGCGAAGTATGCCCACGAAGCTGTCATCGGCCTTGACGCAATCTCCAAACACGTCGTTGCCCACCCGTCCGCTCACTGAGACGATCGGCACACCCTCGAACCAACGGCAGACATCGATCATGTGTGCTCCGTTCATCTGGAGCATGCCACCTCCCTTGCTGCGATCCATTCCCCACGGAGGGCGTAATGCGAGGCCGAGAGGCTTATACCAGGTAACGGTCTGGAACACGATCTGGCCGATGGCACCTTCCTCGATGAGCGCTTTGGCCGTCTGGTTGAACGGGTTGTAGTGCTGACTGTGTGCTACCATCAGCTTTGTGCCTGCGGCGGCGACCGCTGCATTGATGCGGTCGCATTCGTCTGGCTCCATTGCTAGTGGCTTCTCGACGAGCAAATGCTTTCCGGCACGTGCGGCGTCGACCGCAACCCGCTCGTGAAGCCAGTGTGGTAGCGCAATCGTCACGATATGCACGTCGTCGCGCCCGAGGAGATCGTGATAGTCTTCTACGACGAGGCAGTCAAACTGCTTAGCGGCTTCTTGGCGTCGGACGGGCAGCACCTCTGCCAACCCGACAAGCCGTGTCCCAGGGATCTGCTGAGCCGAGCGCATGTGTGCGCCGCCAACTCGCCCATAGCCAACTACCGCGACTCCCAATGTCTGGACCATGCTGCTTTCGTCCTCTTCCTAAGATTGGACGCTGCTTGGAAAGCGTATGAACGTGGGGAGTCTAGCTATCGGTAGAGGGCATGACAAGCCGGTCACGTCCGAGCGAGCAGAAGCTACACTGCTGCCTGTGAGCAAGTTCGAGGGGCTTCGCGAGCCAAGCTTCCGCTTCCTCAATCAGCACAGCAGTGGGCAGGAGACGCATGCAAAGAGGCTCGCGAAGCCCTAGCCGGCACTCTGCAGTCGTGAGGAGATCGTAACACGGGCTACAAGGCAGGCTCACGTGAGTCACCGAAGTGCAAGCGCTGTAAGGGCGATACACGTGAGGGTCCGTAGGACCAAAGGCCACAACCGCTGGAACGCCGTAGGCTGCGGCGATGTGTCCAGGAGCTGAATCCCCAGTCAACACGAGGGTTGCACCGGCAATGATTGCGCACAGCTGATCGAGAGATGTCCGTCGGATGAGATTGCAGACCTCACCTCGGAACGACTTCTGAAAGGCTGCGGCGAGCGGCTCGTCTACAGCGTTGCCTGTCAGTACCACCACTAACCCGTGCCGCCGACAGAGAGTGCTGGCTACATCGGCCCACAAGGCTGGGTCATAGCGTTTGGCGGTGCCGTTTTGGGCTCCGAGTGAGAGTACAAGGTAACGTCTCTCTTGCAGCCCTAAGCGAATCCTTTGCTCGTACCACCATTGTGCAGCGGTGCCATCTACTGAGAGTCGTGGCAATATCCCCAGGGGCGGCGCTCCTTCCATCTCCACCAGCCGTTCGTTCCACTGGGCTTCGTGCGGCGGCAAGGCACCCGGAGCCACCTGATAGCGCCGTCCAGGAACGGGATGTGTGAAGAGTGCGCGATAACCCTCATCTACGTAGCCGATGCGGCGAGCTGCAGCACTCGCCCACGCGAATAGGCATGCAAACTCTCCGAAGAGACTAAAGGCGATGTCGAAGTGGGAACGACGTAGCTCCCGGATGAGAGAGAAGATCTCACGATATGTCGAGCACTTCAGCCACCAACTCAGCTGTCGGACTCCGCTCGGATCAAAGGTGAGCACTGTGTCAATATCGCCGCACTGCCGAGCTATTGGCGCTGCACCAGGGGCGCACAGCATCGTGATGTGAGCCTGCGGCCAGCGGACCCGTAGGTCATGGATCGCTGGCAATGACATGACGAGATCTCCGATGAGGTCGAGCCGGATAACGAGAATTCGCTGAATATCTGCAAGATCTGATGCTGAGCGCCTCCGTCTGACGAAGGCTTGCTGAGCTTGACCAACGGCGTTCAAACTTGCAGATGCTGCAGCCTTGAGACTATGTCGGACAATGCGGCGGACCCGCTGTGGCATCTGCAATAGTGGCGGCTCCATCTTCTTTTGATAGCGCGCGATTTCATGCTCGTGGTACCACGTGCACTCATGCGCGTTCAACGTACTATACGACTGGCAAGCGCGAAGCTACGAGATCAAGGTTGGCTCCCCAGACATGCTCAATAGTCTCCGCCTCGGATGGTTGTCTCGTCCTGCTCTTGTGGAGCAAGCGATTGCCCGTGGGCTCAAGGAGGACGCAATAGTTGCTGACCCCGACCCTTCCCTGGTTCGCCTTGCTATCACTCACCTTACACTGATGGAACTGAGTACGGTGCCCGATGTGCTCGATCATCTCGTGGTCGCTGCCCAAGTCGTTGCACCCTATGCGCCACAGATGCTCGTGCTGTCTCCTCTAACGGGCGTGGTACTAGCTGCACCGTTCCTCGAGTTGGCTGCGCTGCAGGCTGCGCTGAGTGGGGATCAAAGTGCCATCAGGTTCTTGACGAGACCACTTCGTCGTGTGGCACCAGCGTCTCGGCGTCTGGTGCGCGTGTTGAGCCGTCTACTGGCATTTCGGCTTCGCTGCTACGTGGCAGCAAGCACTGGGCTAGGATTGCTCACCGTGCGGAGCGGGCAAGACCA
>JAMCRV010000060.1 GCA_023381555.1 Chloroflexota bacterium
CGCCGCCTGAAAGTGACCGGAGAGTTCGGCCAATCGTACGTCAGCGAATGGTGGACGGGAGACGAGCGCAGGGATGTATTACGGAAGCTCGCGCTAGACGGGGGTGAGTACGGCGGGCCTATTGGTCGCCGGGGACAGGCTCTTCCCAGCTAATAATCCATACGCAGGCACCAGCAAGGAGAATCGTGGTCAAAACCAAGAATGCGAGCTGGCGGGGAAGTAGGCGAGCATCGCTGCTGGTCCACAAGAGAATGCCGACCATTCCGATCGCCAAGACAATCCAGGCGAGTACGAATGGGTGGCGCTGCCCAAGATCCTTGATTCTCATCCAGCCCTCGCAATCGTCCAACGCGCGGGTAGTGTAGCACGATGGATGCCACTGCCGGGCAGTGATAGGAGCGGAACGACAATCTGAGGAAGGAGCTTCGGAGTGAAGCCACTCTGTGTTGGTCATCGGGGTGCGGCGGGACTTGCCCCTGAGAATACGCTGCTGGCGTTTGAGCAAGGTATTCGGACAGGCGCGGATGTCATCGAGTGCGATGTCCATATGACCGCTGATGGAGAGCTGGTTCTGCTGCATGATGTCGACGTGTCTCGAACTACGAATGGAACCGGAGTGGTGAGCGATCTCACCTTTGCGGAGGTGCGGAGCCTCAATGCGGCGCATCATTGGCACGGAGCGGAGCTGTACGAGCACGTGCCAACGCTGCGAGAGTTCGTGGACTACGTCTCCCATAGGGCGATCGCTCAGGTCGAGTTGAAGGTGGGCCCACGAGGACGCTATCCGGGTTTGGAAGAGCGCGTTGCCGCTGAGCTGAGGACCAGCTTGGAGGCGCATGAGGCGCAACTCATTACCTTTGATCCGGAGTACTTGAGGACGCTGAAGCAGCTTGCTGTGCCGTGGCTGTGCGGCCTGCTCTTGCCCGAAACTGACTGGAGAGGCCGTCTCCCGCAAGACTTCGTCACGGCAGCGCGCGAATGTGGCGCTGACTTCCTGTCAGTTCAGTGTCCCCTTGCCACTCTGGAAGTCCTGCAGGCGTGTCAGGATGCAGGCTTGCCTGTGGCAACGTGGACAGTGAACGATCAGCAGGAGATGATCCGGCTGGCGCGGCTGCCTCTCTACGCGATTACCAGCGACGTCCCGAATGTGCTCCGGGCCGTTCTCGATGGAGACAGCTCATTCGATTCACCGAAGTGAGCGGACGGCGATCGGGCCAAGAGCAACGTAGTTTTCCCCCGAAGGTAGCAAGAGTCGAGTGTTCCCGGTGTACAGGCCAACGTGGAGCCAGTAGACCCCGGGGACTGCCGAGGCCGAGGCAGTGAGAGCAACGCGGTCTGTCACAGTCTCCCCCGGAATCCAGGACGACGTCGGGGAAAAGCCCAGTTCTGGGGGACTATCGTGCTGCGCGACGGTGTCTCCGGCGCCGTCCTTGAGGTGGACAAAGACGCTGTAACTGGTTGTGGGCTTCGTGATCGCGACCCAGCGTAACTCGACGAGGAGTGGTGCACCCGGTGTGATCTGTGGCGTGTATGACGCATCTGTGAGAGCGATCTGGCTGCCAAACGAGACGTTGATCGTTTGGGAGATGGCGGGCTGTTGAGTGAGCCAGAGAGAGAGATCCCCATTCGGCGTGTGGTCGTTGAGAACGCGGAAGGCGCAGGTCGCCAGGGCCTCGGTCCCATAGTGATTGGGTGCATCAAGAGGTGTGAGGTACCAGATTCTGCGCTGCTCGTGGCAGAGGTGCGACACCTTGCGAGCCACTGCGGTCTTGGGGTCCGCTAGGTAGGCTTGACCTGCGGCGTGTATGGCGGCTGCCGGCAAAGGGCCGTGATCAAGGTAATAGCGCCCTTCGGCTGCGCGGTCTCCGAAGAGGAGGAAGTCGCCGGGGCGACTGTCTTGCGCTACTGTCGCGAGGGCGACGTTGTGGCTCCAATCGATACCTGGTCCGCGAGCGAGAAGGAACCACCAGAGTAGGCTCAGAGGAAGGAGGAGAATGGGAGGGATGAGGCAGAGGGTCCTGATAAGCCGTCTTCTCGTGAGCGCCGGAGCAGCCACGAGTGTTGCCAGGAGCGGGCTGAGAGGGAGGAGATAGCGACTCAAGGCCGTCACGTCCGACCAGCGGAGAGTGGTAACGGCGACTTCGAGGATGCCGATGGCGCTTATGAGCAGGAGGAGACCAGCGCCGCGCCCATCGACAGGGGCAGTGAGAGTACGAGATGGCCGGAGAGCGCGAAGCGTCAGGGTGGTGCCGGTAGCAAGCGTCAGGAGCCAGAAGGAGACGGCGAGCACCGCGAGGCCTGGAGGGAGGCCGGTGCCGAACTGCGCTGTGGCGAAGGCGACAAGGACAGCCGGCGGAGTCGGAAGAGCGGGGGGCCCCCCGGACGTGGTGACTCCTGAAGTGAGCTTGTGCACGACGTGGGGAATGATTAGCGCATACCAAGGAGTGGCGAGAGCCATACCCGCGGCGAGAGCTGCTGTGACGCGCTTGCGACGCGTCACAGCAGCGTAGAGGAGCGTACCTCCCCAATAGAGTAGGTGAAAGTACCAGGTGAGAAGACCGGCGGCTGAGAGGAGGGTGAGCGCAATGAGCGACCTTCGTCGGGATGGCTGGTGATGAAGGGCAGTGAGGGCTGCCAGCACAGAAGCGAGCGAGAGGGTAAGACCGGGTGAAAAGTCGCGGACGGTAGGTGCCTGGAAGAGGACGGGCGGGGCCAGTGAGAACAGCACGATGGCGAGCAGCGCCGGTCGGGTTGAGTACACGCGGCGGCAGATCTGAAACAGGAGAGCAAGCGAGAGCGCGCTCGCGGCGATAGGAGCGTACTTGGCGGTGAGATAGTGCACCCCTCCGAGAGCGAGCCAGCCCTTGAGAAATGCATAGAACAAGGGGGGATGCACATCTCTGAGGTTGAACTCGACCATGCTGCGGAAGGAGGTGAGCGCGAGATCGACGGAGAGCGCGCCATCGAGCCCGACTTCTTCGCGCTCAAAGGTGTGCCAGTGTATACCCCAGGTCACACACAGGAGTAAGAGGGGAAGCAGAGCCGCAGTCAGCGACAGCGGCGACCGTCGAAGGCCGAAAGCTGGCGTGTGGGAAGTGGAGCTCGACGTTGTCCCCACGGGAGCTGGTGGGGCCAGGTGCGGCTCTGCTGCTCCCTGATGCATGCTGCCTAGCGAGCACCAGCCGGCTGAGGAAGGTGAGCAAGGCTCTCCTTGACCGCAGATACGTTGAACTCCGTATCAGTGAGCTTACCTGCGAAGTAGTCATCATAGGCTTGCATGTCGAAGTGCCCGTGGCCTGAGAGATTGAAGAGAATTGTCTTGGTTTCGCCGCGCTCACGGCAGGCGAGTGCTTCGTCGACGGCTGCCCGAATCGCGTGAGACGTCTCTGGCGCGGGGACGATGCCTTCGCTGCGAGCAAACATCACCGCAGCCTCAAAGCACGCTATCTGGGGTAGAGCGCGTGCCTCGATGATGCCGGCGTTGTAGAGCGCACTGACCAGGGGGGACATCCCATGGTAGCGCAGGCCGCCTGCGTGAATCGAGGGCGGAATGAAGCTGTGGCCAAGCGTGTGCATCTTGACCATCGGCGCCAGGCCCGCTGTGTCCCCATAGTCGTAGGTGTAGACGCCCTTGGTGAGGCTCGGGCAGGCTGCCGGCTCGACCGCAATGGCGCGCAGCTGCGGATTCTTGCCGGTGAGCTTATCCGCGATAAACGGGAAGGCGAGACCAGCAAAGTTGGAGCCGCCGCCGACGCAGCCAACGACGATGTCCGGATAGGCCTCCGCCTGGTTCATCTGCTTCTGCGCTTCAAGCCCGATGACTGTCTGATGGAGGAGGACGTGGTTGAGCACTGATC
>JAMCRV010000028.1 GCA_023381555.1 Chloroflexota bacterium
CTATCCCTATCGCTACCGGTGTCAAGCTGGCAAATCCAAAGTTGAAAGTGCTGGTTGTCGGTGGTGATGGCGACGCCTTCGCTATCGGTGGCGGGCACTTCATTCACGGGATGCGTAGGAACATCGATATCACGTACGTCATCATGGATAATGAGATCTACGGCCTTACAAAGGGACAGACATCCCCCACCAGCAACGTGGGATTCATTACCAAGAGCACTCCGAAAGGCAGTATCGACCGGCCGCTCAATCCCTTGACTCTCGCCATGATCTCGGGAGCGACCTTCGTCGCCCGTGGGTTCTCTGGAAAGCCCAAAGAGCTCGCCGAACTCATCGTTCAGGGAATTGATCATCCCGGCATGTCCGTGATCGACGTGTACAGTCCCTGCCCGACATTCAACGAGGTCAACACGTTCAAGTTTTTTCGAGAAGCCACCGAGCAGATTCCCGCTGGGCACGATCCATCGAACCGCTCAGCTGCGCTGGAGCTGGCCCTACAGTCTGATCCCCTCTATCTCGGCCTCTTCTATAAAGAGGAGGGATTAGAGAGCTTGGACCGCCACGTTGAGCGTTTGCGAGCAGAAGATGCGGATAGCAGCGAGGCGCTCAACCGACTCTTCGACCAGTTCTCTTAGATGGTTGTGGTGGTAGGCACCTCTGTCACAGGTCCGGTAACGTGGCACAGTTGTCTTGTCAGTGCAGTTGACTGGTCGTATTGGCACACTCTCTGCTCTCCGGAAGTCCTGTAGCTCCATCTTAACAAGAGACGAGTGAGTCTGGATGGTAGTAGAGACGGATGATGTGCTCGCATCGCCGCGTTCTGGTCGTAGACGACCAGCCGAGTATCCGCGCGATGCTCGAAGCGATTCTCTCTGACGAGGGTTACCGTGTCGATGTGGCTGAGCACGGTGCGGCCGCGTTGAGAATCGCACTGACGAGTCCTCCGTGCCTCATCTTGCTTGATCTACGCATGCCTGTGATGGACGGTGAATCATTCATCGCGGAGTACCGGCACACTGGTGGCCACCGGGCCCCGATCCTGATCCTCACCGCAGAACGGGGCAACGAACATATGGTCGATGAACTTGGCGTCGCGGGAGTGCTCCAGAAGCCCTTCGACCTCACAGAGCTCCTCGACATGGTCGATTGGCACGTATCTCGACACTGCCACGACTCGCCCCCGAACTGAAGTCGTCAGTTTTCTTGCTTCGACGTTTGCGAGTGGTGCGGCCAGGACGGACCCGGTGGTGAAGGTAGGCAGCTATCCCTGACGCTGATAGGCCACTTCGCCTGCACAGACAGTAAGTATCACCTCCCACGAGCCGTCCAGAAGCACAAGGTCGGCATCCTTCCCCAGCTCTATGCTCCCCTTGCGCGACGACACTCCAATGGCTCGCGCTGGGGTGAGACTTGCCATAGGCCACAGGTGCTCGATGTCCCAGCCTGTGACGTCCCTCACATTGCAAAGAGCTCGATCCATGGCCAGGATGGATCCCGCGAGGGTGCCATCCGGAAGCCGCACCGATCCATCTCGCACGGTCACCGTGCGATGATCAATCGTGTAGCTCCCGTCAGGGAGGCCTGCTGCTCGAACGGCATCGGTGATGAGGAGTGTACTGTGCGGTCCCTTCTGAGCGATCAGGATGCTCAGCGGCACTGGGTGGACGTGAACGAGGTCCGCTATCACCTCACAGCGCACATCGTGGCGTGCGAGAGCAGCGCCAACTACTCCTGGCTCTCGATGGGCTAGACCTGTCATTGCATTGAAAGTGTGGGTCGTTTGCGTTGCACCCGAATCGAACGCCACGAGGGCTTGCTCGTACGTCGCGGCGGTGTGGGCCAGCGACACCGTGACACCTCGCCGTGCACACTCTTGGATGAGCCAGTGATTCTCTTCGAACTCTGGTGCGAGCGCGATGAGTCTGATGACATTGAGGTCGAGCAGCGCCACTGCCTCCTCTCGTGCCGCACGGCGAATGAATTGAGGGTCCTGCGCTCCACAGCGCGCCGAATTGAGATACGGTCCTTCCAAGTGCGCTCCGAGAATGCTCGCTCCTTGCGGAACAGGTCCAGCCGCCTTCCGTATTGCCTGGAGTGCCCGGACCGTGCTTTCTCGTGTCGCAGTCCAGGTGGTCGGCAGAAATGCAGTCACACCATGGCGCGCAAAGAAGCGGGCCATCGCTCGGAGACCATCGACGTCGGCATCCATCACCTCATGTCCCAAGGCACCGTGGACGTGAAGGTCGATAAACCCGGGGAGAAGATACCCTCCGCCCGCATCGATGATGTGAAATCCCGACGTGTCTGCAAACGGAGATGGCCCCCGTCCACAAGCGCCGATACGTCCTTCGTCACAGACCAGCCATCCACCGAACGGTGATCCCACAGGTGGCACGATGGTGGCGCTATGAAAGAGTAGCTTCACCACGGATAAGCCTCCTTCTCAATCTCAACACATTCCAGCAGAGTTCATGGGCAGATGGCACGACAAGGTCAATGCACGGATGATGTTACCGCCACCTGCCACTGATCGCAGCGAGCCCGATCCCGAAGCTCACGAGGTCCGGTGCTGATAAACGAACTCGCGATCTCTATCTGGTTTTCGTGCTGACCTTTTTCCGCTATGAGCCGTGTCAATCCTTGCTGCGATCGGCAGCAGGATGACGTTGCTGCTGGGCTAGCTCCCGCTCAAGATTGGCAACCCGTTGATCGAGCTGGAGGAGCCAGCCGAAGAAGCCTTCAATCTCAACGGGAGCAGGAGCAGGCCCTGTCTTGGGAGGATCAAACGTGAACACCGGAGACTCGCAGCGCTCCAAGTCGAGCGCCTCCGCTAGACTCTCGAGCTCTCCAAAGGAGAGTGTCACACCGTGTCGCGGCCGCCAGGCTCGGACGTGCTGAATCCATTTTTCGAGAGACTGAAACCACATGCCGAAACCTGAATCTGGCCTGTAAGGGAGACGGTGCTGAACCGACTCGGGACCAAGCAAAAGGAGGTCCGGCCAGATGCGGAAGTCGAGGGGCTTGTCAATCGAATGATCGTGAAGGAATCGTGCCTGGTTGTTCCACAGCCACTGCGCCAGGGCGTTCGTTGCGTTGACAGCCTGCCAGTAGTAGTTGCGGTCGGAGGAGTTGGCAGGAATGATCTCTTCCCACTTGCCATCGTCATCCTGTCTCTCCCAGATCCCGTCAAATGCACCACGAAGTGGTCTGCTAATGCGCTTGAGCTCCGTCA
Source organism: Chloroflexota bacterium (assembly GCA_023381555.1). Lineage (GTDB taxonomy): Bacteria > Chloroflexota > UBA4733 > UBA4733 > UBA4733 > JAMDCW01. The sequence continues at coordinate 3,233 of JAMCRV010000028.1, forward strand.
TGATGAGCACCGACGGCTCATCAGTGCTGGCCTTCGCAATAAACCAATCGACATTGCGTCCAGCGGCATTGAACTCAGCAAACGCCCAATACTCATCGTTGAGTGTAGAAACTACACCAAGCACCTCTGGATCTACCTGGCTCTTATTTCCGATATAGATGTGTGCCATGAACTTCCTCATAAACGATTAGAGAGCTACGAAACATATCTAACGATAAAGAACACTCTCACTAGCAACTGTGCACCGAGCTAGGCAATCATAGCTTATGGAGGTGGTGAACGTGAGAGTCTTCGTGATCCACCTCGGGGCCCAATGGACGAAGTCCAGCGCCGTATCCTAGCAAGGCACTCTCGTGATTCGTAGGTATGAGCACGGGTAGTGAACCGAATGAGCATTAAGACGGCGGGCACAGCCTTATCACTGGGTTTTGTGCCGACCGTCACGTAGCGATACGCCTATCGCTACACGACTGTGCTAGGCGATAGTCACGTCTTTGCAGAGATACACATCCTGAATTGCGTGCAAGATCTTGACTCCATCTGCCATTGGTCGCTGGAATGCTTTCCGTCCAGAAATGAGGCCCATTCCGCCTGCCCGCTTATTTACGACTGCCGTGAATACGGCCTCGGCAAAGTCACTCTCTCCGGACGATGCGCCACCAGAGTTGATCAACCCGGCCCTCCCGGTGTAGCAGTTCAACACCTGATAGCGCGTCAGATCAATCGGATTGTCGGACGTAAGGTCTGTGTAGACCTTGCTGCTCGTCCGTCCGAACTTCAACGCGGTGTAGCCACCGTTATTTTCAGGAAGTTTCTGCTTGATGACGTCTGCTTCGATGGTGACGCCCAAGTGGTTGGCCTGCCCAGTAAGGTCGGCAGCAACGTGATAGTCTGTGTCTCCCTGTTTAAAGGCGCTGTTCCGGAGGTAGCACCACAGCACAGTCGCCATACCGAGGCTGTGAGCCTCATGGAACGCGGCTGATACTTCCTGGATCTGTCGCGTCGACTCAGCCGATCCAAAATAAATAGTTGCACCTACTGCAGTTGCACCAAGCTCCCATGCCTGGCGTACATTGCCAAACATGATCTGGTCGTAGCGGTTTGGATAGCTAAGGAACTCATTGTGGTTGATTTTGACGATAAAAGGGATGCGATGAGCGTACTTTCGGCTGATTGCTCCCAACACGCCAAAGGTCGAGGCTACAGCGTTGCACCCGCCCTCGATGGCCAGCTTGACGATGTTTTCAGGGTCGAAGTAGGCAGGGTTTGGAGCGAACGATGCTCCTGCAGAGTGCTCGATTCCCTGGTCGACAGGAAGAATAGAGACATAGCCGGTTCCAGCGAGCCGGCCCGTATGGAAGATCTGGCTCAAGCTGCGCAGAACCTGGGGAGATCGGTCCGAGGGTCCGAAGTTAGTGTCGACAAAATCCGGGCCAGGGATGTGAAGGCTCGACGCGGACACTTTGGCCTTGTAAGTGAGGAGATCTCTCCGCGATCCCAACGCTTCGGTGATCTGATCGATGGCGGCAGAGCCGGCCCGGCCAACAGTTACTGCCATTGGGCTTTCCTTTCTTGAGCCTCGAGCGCCGTCTGGCGGCCCAGTGCCCCGTTTCAGTGCCCGAACGGTCCAGCTTCCGTCTAGCACAAGTATACCAGCGTGCTTCGTGTCGACCCAAATGGGCAAAATGACCGCCTGCAGCCACTACTACTCTGTCTACCGTTACACTGTGTCTACGCAGAATCGGAGCAACTCCATGTCGAAACTACCCCTACAGGGCAATAGCAGCGTCGTGCCACACCGCTCACCAGTCGCCACCGTCTCAACAGGTGTCGTCCTGCTCTTGGCCGTTGCAATCTCTTTCGTGCTGTGGCTCGTTCCAGGAGCCTCACTGGTGCTACTACCGCTACGCCCGTTCGTAGCTTTCGTTCACGAGACCTGGCACGCCGTTGTCGCTGTTCTGACCGGGGGGCACGTCAAGGCGATCAGTATCCTTGGCTTCACTGGCAACGGCTACACGCTCACCATCGGCGGGAATCCTCTCCTCATTGCGAGCGCAGGGTACGTCGGAAGTGCACTCACCGGCGGAGTCTTCCTAGCGTTGCTTCCCCGACCCAACCTCGCCCGCATCGCTGCGGTGGCCCTCTTCATCGTTCTGGGAGTAGCTGGCATCCTCTGGAATCACAACCTCGCCGCCTGGCTCTATCTCGTCTGCGTTGGGGCTGTGCTGTATACCGCTGTGCGGTTTCTTAGCGATCGTGTTTTCGTAGTGCTACTCGGCATTCTTGCGCTTCAACTGAATCTTCAGGTTCTCGAGGATTTGCGCTACTTGCTCGCTCTTTCGGCCGCCACGAAGGTTCACAGCGATGCACTGGTCGCTTCCCATCTCACCGGTCTCCCACCCTTGTTTTGGGCACTCCTCTGGTCCGCGGTATCTCTGGCCCTTCTCGCAGGCGGACTGTTCGTAGGTCTTCGCAGTTCTCCTCGACGCGCAGCGAGAGCGGTAGCGCGGTTGACGCCGTCATGAGATAGTCAGCGACGCCCACAGCGTTGCGCTACAGCGACGTGCGATCACGCCAGCGGCACCTTGCACGAAGGTGTCGATGGCCCCCGTCCGTCTGCCGTCTACGTCTAGGGAAGAAGCCTTCTGGGGAGAGAAGGCGTGTGCTAGCCTCCAACTGCGAGAAGCGCAGCACACGTTCTCGCGACAGATCAGTGCGGGAAAGGAATCGTGGTGACCCAGAGCAGTGCCCTACCCCTTCAGCGCGTAGGAATGAACGGTCCACTCGTGACTCGCATCGCGCTCGGATGCATGGGATTGACCGGTACTTGGAATCCTCAGGAGTTTGGTCCCTCGCACCGAGCGAGAGCGATCACAGCTTTTAAAGCGGCCTTGGAGGCTGGCATCAACTTCTTTGATCACGCTGACATCTACGGTGGGGGAACCTGTGAGGAAGTCTTCAAGGACTGCTTACAAGCGGTACCTGGCTCGCGGGACCGCATCGTGATTGCCACGAAGTGTGGTATCCGCCCAGGCTTCTATCAGCTCGATGCTCCGTACATAGCTGAATGCGTCAAGCGTTCGTTGAAGCGAATGGGCATCGACTACATAGACCTGCTGCAACTTCACCGACCTGATCCGCTAGCCCACCCCGCAGAGACCGCCCGAGCCCTCAATGACCTTCTGCGCCGGGGAATCGTGCTCCACGTCGGTGTCAGCAACTACTATCCCGAGCAGATTCGCGCCCTGCAGCGCTACCTCGATGCGCCGCTCGTCAGTAATCAGATTTCCATCAGCCTGGGGCGCTTGCAGTCGATCTATGAAGGATGGGACGGAGGCGACGGTACCCTCGACCAATGTATGGCCCTCGGCCTGACACCCCTCGCCTACAGCCCCCTCACCAGGGGTTTCCTCACCGGGAAGCGTGAGGTCCCTACGTCAGATGAGCGGATGAGCAAGCTGGTGCAACAGTTGGATGAGATCGCCCACAAATACGCTGCGACGCCAGCGCAGGTGGCGCTCGCTTGGCTGCTACGCCACCCGGCAGGGATCGTGCCACTCGTCGGAAGCGCCAGCCCCGATCACATTCGAGAAGCCGTAGGGGCAGTGTCAGTCACACTATCACGTGAAGATTGGTATGTGCTATGGACGGCGGCCTGGGGGCGGAGAGTCCCGTGACCTCTTCCTGAATGGGGACAGCCGCGCTTTTCGCAAGGCGATTCTCCACTGCCGGAGGGGGTAGAGAAAGGTTAGCTCCCGGCGGTCACATACTGAGACGCCACCCACCCGGTCATCCCATTCAGGGTCCGGACTTGGATCCAGGTGTAGCTCCCCGCTTGTTGCGGCGGTGTCCCCAAGGCAATGAGCTTGGTCCCCTGTGGAACAGCGGCAATTTCCTTTCCATTAGGAGTGGCCCGGATTCTCAGATTGGCTCCGCCTGTACCAGCCACCACGAGCGACTGGCCACTTGCGGCATCCGTGACGTTGATACTCGTCGTAGCGGCGGCCGAAGACGTGGTCGTGGAGATTGTCAGTGTTTGTGCCGTTGTACTAGAGGCTTGGCCGACCGCTTGTGAGGATGAGGTCGTCGTTGCACCCGGGGTAGCGATTCCGCTGATGACGATGTTGATCGTCGGCGTTGCCCCTGGCGTCACTGCCGAGCTCTTGCCACAGGCAGCGACCAGCATTGTCGCAACAGACAGAGCAACCACTGGAAGCAGTCGCGAGCGAGAGATGCGAGGGCCCATGCTGACTCCTTCGCTACCCCGGGCCAGGTACCCGACCTATGCCCTGGGAATCACAATATTAGTGGACCAGGGGGCGACAACGCCCGACTTTCCCAGCGCTATCTCGTGAGATAGTCCTCCACTGCGCACGCGGGCTGACTAGACGTACCGCTGGCACGCACCGCGACACATGTATCCCTACCACCTCAAGCGTATGACGCAGCGAGGGTGCTACGTCACGCCAGGCTGGCCCTGTCGCAGCATCAAGACCCGACTCCAGTCCTTCGAAGCCTATCTGCCGCACTTCCTCGAGCCAAGGAGTCAGTGCTTCCGTTCGCGGCGAATGGAAAGGCGGAGTAATCTGTAGCGCCAAGGTAGAGCGACGAAAGGCGTAGATGACCTTCACGTCGATCTCCTTCTACTGCTAGCAGTCCCTCACCGACAAGACGACGATAAGGTACGCCTGCAAGACTCGCTCACTGCATCACTGTGCTGCAAGACGAGCCATTGCTTGCCGTTGAAGACTGTGCTCCTCCACTTGCATGAGCTCGATACGGTTGCCGTCAGGGTCGGTGACCCAGTATTGCCAGTTGCCATCGCGGCCCTGTCGCGGCGTCTCTCCTGAGGTGGGTAGTCCACGAGCTTCAAGCCCGCGGATCGTCTCTTGAAGACTGTCGACCTCGAGCTGCAAATGACGATAGCTTCCCTTGTTCGTGAAATCCTCCTCGGATTCGCCCGCAGGGAAGAGCTCGATGAACTGACCATTGTTGATATAGAGATAGGTAATCCAAGGCTTGCCATTGCGATCCATGTCGAAAGCATGCTTGAAGCCAAGGATGTCGCAATAGAAATGCAACGATGCCCCGATATCACGCACCCGGAAAGCCGCATGTCCGATTCCTTGGATCATGAACGTCAACCCTCTTCTTATGATGTGATGCGAGCCGTACACGTACGCCCAAGACGGTACATCCCCTCACTCGCGGCGTCAACCTGAGTTTAGTGCAACAGTGCATGCGTGCGGACGGGGTAGTTATCTCCCGATGGGCGTGAAGCGAGCAAGTACACTAGAGTGTCAAGGACTTCAAATGCACCCTTCGTGAAAGGGAGTGAACGGAGTGATCACAACACACCCGTCGGCGCGTGTCGAACGGGATTCTATGGGGGAACTGCCAGTGCCTGCAGGCGCCTACTACGGCGCCTCCACAATGCGGGCCCTACGGAACTTTCCCATTAGCAACCTACGCTTCCCGCGTGCCTTTATCTATGCCATCGGGATGATCAAGAAGAATGCTGCGCTCGTCAATGCCGAGCTCGGACTGCTTGACCAGCGCCTCGCCGATGTCATTGCGACCGCTGCACAGGAGGTGGCAGAGGGCAAGTGGGATGATCAGTTCGTGGTGGATGTCTTTCAGACCGGCTCTGGCACGTCCACCAACATGAACGCCAACGAAGTTATCGCCAATCGAGCGATCGAGCTGCTCGGTGGCAAAATCGGTTCCCGATCGCCGGTCCACCCCAATGACCACGTCAACTGCGGGCAGTCTTCCAATGACGTGATCCCCACCTCCATTCAGGTCGCTGCGATTCTCTCCATTCGCCAGCGGCTGGCGCCTGCTCTCCAGGAGCTGCAAGCAGCAATGGAAGCGAAGGCTGAGGAGTTCTGGCCCATTCTCAAGACAGGTCGCACCCACCTCCAAGACGCGACACCGATCCGCTTAGGGCAGGAGTTTCTTGGCTATGCCGGACAGGCAGAGCGCGCCTTGCGCCGTCTGGACCACGCCGTTGCAGAGCTTTCGGAGGTGCCTCTCGGTGGAACTGCGGTGGGCACTGGTGTCAACACGCACCCTGAGTTTGCTCGACGTGTCTGTGCCAGACTAGAGTCGGAAACCCAGACACCGATCCGGGAGACGGCCAATCACTTCCAAGCCCAGTCTACGATTGATGCCGTGGTCGAGGCGAGCGGTGTTCTGAGCACGGTCGCAGCAAGTCTTCTCAAGATCGCGAACGACGTTCGTTTCCTGAGTTGTGGGCCTCGTGCCGGCTTTGCTGAGATCATTCTTCCGGAGGTGCAGCCCGGCTCCTCAATCATGCCTGGAAAAGTCAATCCGGTCATCGCTGAAGCGCTCACGATGGTGTGTGCACAGGTGTTGGGAAACCACGTCACAGTGGAGATTGCAGGACAGTCCGGCAACTTCGAGCTCAACGTGATGATGCCTGTTGCTGCTTACAACTTGCTGCAGAGCATCGATCTGCTTGCGGCTGCGACCAGCAACTTCGTGAAGCAGTGCGTTGTCGGGATCACAGCAACGACACGTGGCCCGGAACTCGTTGAGCGCGGCTTATCCATCTGCACTGGGCTGGCGCCACTGATCGGCTACGATGCGGCGGCGGCTATTGCGAAGGAGGCCTACAAGACTGGCCGGACAGTACGCGAAGTGGCCCGGGAACGAACTACCCTAACGGCGGTACAGCTCACTGAAGCTCTCGATGCCGAGCGGATGACCAAGCCCGGACTAGAAGGCGAACCAGCTGCGGGATGAGAGGTGAAATTCTTTCCGTCGGCACCGAACTCTTACTTGGGTCAATTGTCGATACCAACGCAGCATTCCTTGGCCGCGAACTGGCCACGCTTGGCATCGACACCTACTACGTATCCGCAGTAGGTGACAACCTCGCACGTCTCACAGAAGCATTCAGACGGGGATGGCAGCGTTCGGAGATCATCGTCGTTACCGGTGGTCTCGGACCGACAGAGGATGATCTCACTCGCGAGGCCATCTCCGCGCTGCTCGACGAGCCAATGGTGGTGCAACCTGAGCTCGAGTGTGAGCTTCGCGCCTTCTTCGCACGTCGCAATGTCGCCATGCCGGAACGCAACGTCAAACAGGCGACGCTCATCCAGTCGGCACGAGCGATCCCAAACCCAGTCGGCACGGCTCCGGGCTGGTGGGTCGATCGGGATGGGCACATCATCGTCGCAATGCCCGGTGTCCCGAGCGAGATGACCAGAATGTGGACCAACGAAGTCAAGCCCCGGCTTCAGGCCTACACCGGCGGTACGGTCATCTATTCGCGAACCCTCAAAGTCGTCGGGATAGGCGAGTCAACGGTTGAAGAAATGCTGGGTGAGCTGACTCACTCGCTCGCGCCGACCGTCGCTACGTATGCCAAGCGCGACGGGATCCACGTACGCCTCACGACCAAGGCACGCACCACTACCGAGGCGGAACAGGCCATTGGCCCTATGGAAGAGCAAATTCGCTCCATCTTCGGCCCAGCACTCTACGGTGTAGACGATGAGAGCCTTGCTGCAGCAACAACGCGACTCCTTGCTGAACGCGACCTCAAGCTGGGGATCGTGGAGGTCGGAACGGCGGGCTCGGTGGCGGCAGAGCTTCTGCCCGCCCTGCCTGTCCATCTCCTCAACGAGGCGCGCGTTCTCTCGGTGTCTACCGGCGACGGGGCTGAAGATCTGGCTGACCTCGCCCGCGGCGCTCGCCAATGGGGGCAAGGGCCCAGCATCGGGATGGCTGTGCGCGTCACGGTACTCCAGCAAGATCCTCCGATCGTCGGAGCCGGCGTCGCTGTCGACGACGGTGATATTCAGCGTTCCACCGGGCGTACCTACAACGCTTCATGGGAGCAGGCGAGACTACGAGTAGTCAACGACGCGCTTCACCTCATCCGCGGCATCCTCTTCGCTGAGACAGCACCGCAGTAGACCAGAGCATTCGGTGGGGTTCGAAAGGTAGAGTCTATGTGTAGAGAGTTGGAAACAGTGAGAGGAGTTCTGCACGTCCCCGGCTGCTTCCGAGTCCGTGCTGGTCGCCGCGGCTTTCTGTGATCTCTCTTGGAAGCTGTGGCTTTCCACCAACGACGATTGCGACTTCGCGTGTCCATACTGCGCCGTGACACGTCTCGGGGCATCCAGAGTTTCGTGAACCGGATGTGTCTCTGTCAGTCGTGTCGAGATGGTGGTCGGTCTTGACGGCAGGATCCTCTCTGAGCCCACATTCCAGACCTGTGGCACTCCTCTTGGATATGGATGGAGTGCTCTACCGTGGCTCAACGGTGCTTCCCGGCGTCCCGCAGGCTCTCGATATCGCCAGTACACAGGGATACACCCTGCTTTTTGCGACAAACAATGGCTGGGCACCGCACGAGCAGATTCTCGACCGCTTGCATTCAATGGGATTCTCCGCTGAGCCAGGCACTGTCATGACAGCGGCGATAGCGAGCGCCCGGCTCCTCCACCGTCACTGGCCCGCCACCAGACGGCCATACGTTCTCGGAAGCGAGGAAGTAGCGCGGCAGCTGCGCAATGCCGGCTTGACCCCAGTGCCGTCTGACGATGAGATGACAGCCGACAGCCTTGTCGTGGGATTGGACCTCCATCTCAGTTACAGAAAACTGACACACGCGCAAGCAGTGGGTCTGCAAGGTGTGCCATTTGTAGCAACTGACCTCGACGGAGCCTACCCTTGGGAAGATCGCTGGCTTCCGGGATCGGGGGCAATCGTCGCCGCAGTCGAAGCCTCCGTCGGGAGAAAGGCAACGAACGCCGGCAAGCCCTCGCCGCTCATGTACGAGCTCTTACTCGAGTGCGCCCCTCCATCAAGCATCCCTGTTGTTGTCGGTGACAATCTGAAGACAGACATCTGCGCCGGGAGGTCGGCAGGATTCCCAACTGTGGCCGTGCTCACCGGCATTGCTTCCGCGGAAGCGATCGCGACGGCCGTTCCCGAGGAGAGGCCAGACTATGTCGCCAGTGATCTCTTGGATGCAGTGACCCGAGTGCTGCCGCAGATCCTCGCCGTGTCCGATGGCCCAGTGTCCATCGTGCGGTAAAACGTGAGCTTCTTGCTCCAGCGCCCGCCGCTCTCTACGGGAACTGAAGACGCGAGCGACGCGTATCCTATGCTATAGAGCGCAAGGGACCACTCTGGAACATGCGCTGGCGACTCCTCTTGTTCACTGCACAACGGCGTGGCGTGTGGCAGCGGGCGGCCGTGCTGTGTCTATTCGTGAGCCTGGTCATCATCACCCACGCCCTTCGGCCAATCTTCCAACCAGCAGAGCTCACACTGACCTTCCCCAATGCACAGTTCGTGTCAGCAGTAGGGGTCTATGCTCCTTCGGGACTAGTTGCTGCGGCGTCAGTGACGACCGGAACCCACAGCGTGCAATTTCATCTATCTCCCGGAGACTACGTCATCAGAGCGACCCCATCGAGCCTGGGCTATCAACAACACTGGTATCTTCCACCTCTCTCAGTCCGTGTGCCAGACAGCAAGACTGTACGCATAGCCGGCACCTACGGTGGAGGATGATTCGGCAAGATGAACCTGACGCGACAGGTCAACACTGAGTGCAAGAGCAGCAAGGGCCAGAGAATGCCGGGATGCACGGCAGCACTGACCCAGACGGTGGGACTGCGGCGTATGCCCGCTCAGCCGGTGGCGACTCCAATGTCACAGCTGTCACAGCCCCTGGCTGAGCCGGCGGCGAATCCGCTCTACATTGGTGCGCGGACGTGTCCACCAGATCGGGTGCACCGTTACATACAGCCTGTCAGCCTGATCAATGGCAAGACAAGGGCACGACGGCTTCCACATCTGATTACTGTCGGAAAAGAACTGCACGTGGTGATTGAACTCGGGCTCGCCTGCTTCGTAGAGAAACCCCGACTTCCGGAGAGTATCTCGTGACAGACTGCCGTGCGTTTGCTTTGGCACGTGCATGGCGCAGCCAGCGACGGCCTGCCCTGACACAATCTCGAGAAGCTGTTTGGAGAAGGCTGCCTCCTCGCTGGGATCGATGAATAGCCCCTCACGGAGCCCAGTCTCGAGATGCAGACCCACTTCGAAGCCGAGATCAATCAGGGTGCGAATCCTGGTCAACTCAAGCCGCGATAGTACGTTGTAGCCGGAGGCACGTAGTCGGATGAAGTATGTCGACTGCACTCCTTCGCGTGCCTCGAGCCGTGCCAGTCGCAGGGCTTCAGCGAGAGACACGTCTACATCGTGCCGGAGCATGAGCGTTCTTTGAGCGCTGCTCCGAAGAAACTCGCGGTGCCCACAAACGTGGTAGCCTGCTGCGCGGGCTCGGCGCAGAATGTAGCGATAGTGGGCTAGGGAGAACTCGCACCGCGCCGACTCCTCGTTTACGGCCTGCACGTCCTGGCGCCTCTCAGCATCACTGAATCTCTCCTCCCTTTGCTTTCGACTGGTGTCCGAATACCTGCGCCCAGCGCTGACGTTCCACCCCTCCTACCCCTCCACGTGCGGCATCCTCCCTAATGACCTCGCACTGCCGCACTCAGCCGTGCCTACCGTTCCTCGATGCCGAGGAGTGTCCAACGCAGTGTAGCCACAGTCCCTATCGCATCGGTGCAGGGAATGAGAAGTCCAGGCGCTGAGCCCATCTTCCTGGTGAAGCAGCATCCACTAGAGTGTCCCTACAAGACCAGCGACGTGGCTTTCAGACGGCAGCAGCTGAACGGTGTAGCCGTCACGTCACCGTGCTGCTATGTATACTCCCATCCCGATGATACTGAGGAGCAGATCGGCAACGCCACACAGCCTGGAGTCGCGCAAATTGACGGGCTTCATGCCTAGGTCAACGCGCCTGGCTCGGGCGCGTGATTGGACCGGCAGTTCATTCAGGAGACCATGCCGCAGCCAAGAATTGAGTCAATAAGTACGAGGGAGGAAGATGAACGATGGGCAGTTCAAGCGCTCACGAGCGGCACTTTCGCATCGGCATTGGCGGCATTGCCATTGAGAGCAGCACGTTTTCGCCCAATCCCAGCACCCTGGCAGATTTCACTATCCTCCGTGGCAGCGACTTAGCGCCTCGCTACCCGTTCATGCCACAGTGGGACTTTCACAGCCGTACCGATGTGACTTGGCTGCCTTGCCTGCACGCGCGCGCTATTCCCGGCGGACCAGTCGTCCGCGCCGACTATGACGCGATGAAGCGCGAGCTTCTCGAGCGTGTCCACGCCTCCCTGCCATTCGACGGCTTCTACCTTGACATCCACGGCGCGATGTCCGTGCTTGGCATGGATGATGTCGAAGGAGGTCTTGCCGCAGCGCTCCGTGCGGTGGTGGGACCGGACTGTCTCATTTCTGCAGGGATGGACCTCCACGGCAATGTATCGGCCCGTCTGGTAGAGAATGTTGATCTCTTTACGGCTTACCGGCTGGCACCGCACGACGATGTCATGGAAACACGCGAGCGTGCGTGCACCAACCTGCTCTCGTGCCTTGATGGCCACATCCGCCCACTCCGTGCTTGGGTGCGTATCCCTGTCATTCTTCCGGGCGAGCGCACCAGCACGCTCGTTGAGCCCGGTCGCAGTGTCTATGCTAGCCTGAAAGAATCGGACCCTCTTCCCGGCGTCATCGATTCCTCTCTCTGGGTGGGATACGTATGGGCCGACGAGCCCCGCAGCAGTGCCACGGTCGTCGTCACCGGAACGGATGCAGCAACGATTGGGCGTGAAGCCACGAAAATCGCCAAGCGCTACTGGGATGCTCGACGTGATTTCGGCTTTGTAGCAACGGCCGGGCCGGCCGACTGGTGCATCGAGCAGGCGCTCTCACTGAATCAGACCGGGGTTGTCATTAGTGATTCCGGCGACAATCCAACAGCAGGTGGAGTGGGCGATGTGCCCTACTTCATTAGTCGCATGCTCGCGTCCCCCCGGCTCGCTTCGGGCGAGCGCAGCGCAATTTACGCGAGCATCGTCGATCCGGCGGCGGTCGCTCTCTGCCGGCGGGCCGGGGGTGGCGCTCGGGTGCGCGTATCTCTGGGAGGGAAGCTTGACCCTGTGCACGCCCAGCCACTCGAAGTGCAGGGTACGGTCGAGACGCTCTTCCCCGCTGATCCCATCGCCGGCGACATTGCCGTGCTCCGGATCGGTGGCGTTCACGTCATCATCACGTCACGCCGCAAGCCCTTCCACTTCGTACGGGAAATGACGGAACTGGGGCTCGATCCTCAAGAGTACCACATCACGGCTGTCAAAATCGGCTACCTCGAGCCCGACCTGCGCCGCGCCGCTCGTCACGCCCTGCTTGCACTCACCCCGGGTGCAGTGGATCAGGATATTCCCAGCCTGACCTACCGGCGTGTGCAGCGCCCCATCTTCCCGCTGGACCCAGATATGCCAGATCCTGATCTATCCGCCCGTATCTTTGGCGAGCATACGCTCACGCAATTGTGATGGCTTCATGCCGTGTTGCCCGTTTGTGGCTGCAACCTCTCCCTTCGGCCCTAGAATCAAGATCAAGCATTTAGAGCGCAGCTTGCCCCGAGTCCTTCGGACTCCGCCGAATCCTTCCGCGCTCTCTCGGTTGACGGGCAAACGCCTCGTGCCCCTCCACAGTGAAAAAAGAGCGACTGCACACGTGGCACCGTGGGAGGCGCCGGCGCAGCCCATACGCTATCGATGCCGGCTAAGCCCCAATGAATCCGCGTGCTAGCTCAGTCTGCCACGTGTAGGTTAGTGGCGCATTATGATGCTATGATCCGGAAGAGCTGGGAGATGTAGGCACATGCGCATCGTTGTGATAGGGGCGACAGGTCACATTGGTACCTACTTGGTACCGAGGCTGGTGGAAGATGGCTACGACGTCATCGCGCTGAGCCGCGGTCAGCGCCGGCCTTACCGCCGAGACGGGGCTTGGCAGTGGGTGCGTCTCGAACGCTGCGATCGCGAGCAGGAGGAGCGAGAGGGCAGCTTTGGGGCGCGTCTGCGAGCGCTGCATCCCGACGCCGTTCTCGATCTCATTTGTTTCACGGAAGAGAGCGCGCGCTTGGCAGTGGAGGCGCTGCGCGGCAGCATTCAGCACTTCGTGCACTGCGGCACGCTCTGGGTTCACGGCCCCACCGTGGAAGCTCCGACGTCGGAGAGCCAGCCGCGGCGCCCCTTTGGGGATTACGGTGTACGCAAAGCTGCGATCGAAGCCTACCTGCTGGATCAGGCGCGACGCCATGGCTTTCCGGCGACCATTCTCCACCCTGGTCACATCGTGGGACCAGGGTGGGTACCGGTGAATCCTCAGGGAAACTCGGATACCACGATATTTCACAAGCTCGCCGTGGGAGAAGAAGTAGCGCTTCCTGATCTCGGCCTCGCAACCTTGCACCACGTGCACGCCGATGACGTAGCGCAAGCCTTCCAAGCTGCGCTCCAGTTCCGTTCCCAGTCAGCCGGTGAGAGCTTTCACGTCGCATCCCCGGCTGCAATTACGCTTCGCGGCTATGCCGAAGCCGTTGCCCGCTGGTTCGGCCGGGAAGCCAATCTGCGCTATCTTCCCTGGGACGAGTGGCGCCAGGGCGTGGCTGCTCAGCAGGCCGAAGCTACCTGGAGCCACATCGCTCACAGCCCTTGCGCCAGTATCGCCAAGGCGCAGCGCCTGATCACCTATACGCCGCGCTACACATCACTGGAAGGGATTTGCGAAGCAGTGGCGTGGCTCATCGAGCAGAAAGTGGTTGACGCGCCCGCGCTTGGGCCGGTGTCTCGGATGGGAGCTTAGAGCCGCCAATCGTGTGCCCTTCCTAATAGCGCCCAACTGTGGCGTCAGCCTTGTTTGTCGCGTAACGAGAGGTCGCATACCTCGAATTACGAACCTGTACAATGACGGAGAGGCAAAGCAATACGATCGAATCGAGCGCCGGGGCTGCCGGTCGTGACGGTAGGCGGGCGCCCGTTGTAGGAGGGGTGTGAAGGATACCAATGGCGGACCGAGCGTGGGTACCCGACCAGATTCCGACAAACGAGCCGAGCGCTGCTCGGATGTACGACTACTTTTTGGGTGGAGCACACAACTTCGATAGCGACCGCAAAGCCGCCGAGCGGGCAATTAGCATCTATCCCCAGTTTCCGCTCATCATGCGCGCCAATCGAGCCTTCCTGCGGCGAGTGGTTCGCTATCTCGTGACGCACGGAATCGATCAGTTCCTCGACCTGGGCTCTGGCATCCCCACCGTTGGGAACGTGCATGAGATCGCTCAAGCCGCCAATTCCAATGCTCGCGTGCTCTACGTGGATATCGATCCAGTAGCCGTCGCTCACGGTACGGCCCTATTACACGACAATCCCAACGCACACACCATCCGGGCCGACATCTGCCAGCCCGAAGCGTTGCTCGAGCAAGTGCGTGTCCAGCAGTTCATCGACTTCAGCCGCCCGTTCGCCGTGCTGCTCGTGTTCGTTCTGCACTTCGTCAGTGACGATGCGACGACCGACCACATCGTCAAAACATTCAGAACTGCACTGTCCCCGGGAAGCTATCTCGTCATTTCGCACAGCACTGGGGAAGGGACACCCCCAGATGCCCACGCAGCACTCATCCGTCTCTACCGGCACAGTTCGAATCCCGTCACATCACGGTCCCAAGACTACCTGGTGCGCTGGTTTGAAGGAATGGAGCTCGTGGAGCCTGGTGTCGTGCGTACCCCACTCTGGCACCCAGAGAGTCCACAGGATCTCTATTTTGATCATCCAGAGAGGGCATCCAGTTGTGCGGGCGTAGCAAGACAGCCTCAACAGAATCCCCGGTTACCGAGCGTGACATCTTAACTTCCACCACGCAGATGGGGCAGATTCAGGCGCTCTACACACTCTTGTCCCAGCGCTGCGAAGACGTGGCTGTGCAATGGCAGCAGTCGCTTGCCCACACAGGCTTCGTCGCTTCCAGTGTGCCCGAGGTACAGTCCCACCTCAGCATCCTCGCGCGGCGGACTATCCACGCTGTGCTCGCTGATGAGCCGGACAGGAACGAGTGCCGGGCCATC
Organism: Chloroflexota bacterium; assembly: GCA_023381555.1. Classification (GTDB taxonomy): domain Bacteria; phylum Chloroflexota; class UBA4733; order UBA4733; family UBA4733; genus JAMDCW01. The sequence goes on from JAMCRV010000028.1 coordinate 18,270, forward strand.
GGCGCAGCTGTTGCCGGTCTTCATTACGTCCATCCTGATGCGCTGGAACGGACCCTGGATATACTCGCCGGCGCCCTGCTCGCGGGCCTCCCGACGACAGATCGCCTGTTCTTGCAGCGGCGGGTGGATTCCTGTCTTGCAGCACTGGCCACCGGATTCATCGCTGAAGTCTGCACGATCATGCTTCGTGAGCAGGATGCCATTCGCAACGCAGTGCTGTCGGAACGAGACCGGGCCTACGACGAGCTTCGGGCCATTCTCGATGCTG
>JAMCRV010000034.1 GCA_023381555.1 Chloroflexota bacterium
CTCTCCAGCGAGCATCGTAGGCCCTCTCAGCAAGAACCGCACTACCCTCAGGCTCAGTCGCTGCTGCTCGTTCGATCGGTAGCTTGACTACATCGAATTGACCAGGCGGCCGTCACTTTGTGAGATGGTCAGCGGGGACGTCATCGTATCCGAGCTACCCCACCATTCAGTGACTTCAGAAGGCTGAGGAGGCCACATGGCATACACATCTGTCCGTCATCAAGGCAGGTTTCTCGTTCGCTATCTGGCTCGAGAACGTGGCGCACTAGTAGTGCTCGCTGCAGTCATTGCTCTGGTGCTCACCATCCAGCTCGTCACGCCACAGATCGTCCGAGCCTTCATCGACACTGCCGAGCGAAAGGGGCCGCTGTCGCTCTTGCTCTCCCTTGCCGCAGGCTATCTCGGACTGGGTTTCATCAACCAGGGTCTTGGTATCTTCGAAGCCTACTTCGCCCAGACGCTCGCCTGGACGGTGACCAACCGCGTGCGGCTGGATCTTGTGCAGCATTGTCTCCAGCTTGACCGGTCATTTCACGCTGCACGTACACCAGGCGAGCTCATCGAACGAGTCGACGGCGATGTCAACAACCTCGCGAATTTCTTCTCACGGTTCATCATCTACGTCTTTGGCAATGCGCTCCTGCTCATCGGCATCCTCGTCATGCTCTATTACGTCGACTGGCGTGTCGGTCTCACGATGACACTCTTCGCGGGTGGCGCCATGACCCTCCTCTTCGGTGCCCGCAACTGGGCCGGCAAACGATGGGCAGCTGTGCGCCAGTCTGCAGCGGAGCTCTACGGGTTCATCGGCGAGCGCCTGGCCGCCATCGAAGACCTCCGGGCAAACGGAGCGGTCGCCTACACCTTGACACAGATGCAGCGCATCTTTGTGCGTTTCCTACCACGCCAGCTTGCCAGTGGTGTCGCCTGGGCACTCACAGACAACGCAAGCTACACGACCTTCACAGTAGGGACCGGTCTCGCTCTCCTCTGGGCCGGATACCTCTTTCACAGGGGTGAGATCACCATCGGCACAGCATTTCTCATCTATCAGTACAACGAGCTCCTCCGTCAGCCTCTCGAACAGATTCGTAACCAGCTCCAGGATCTCCAGCGTGCCGTTGCCGGTCTGATCCGCATTGAAGAGCTCTTTGGAATCAAGCCGCTCATCACCGACGGACCTGGCTGCTCGGTACTACAGGGTCCCTTGGGTCTGGAGTTTCAGGAAGTTACTTTTTCCTACGAGAGCGGTGAGCACGTGCTTCGCGAGATCTCGCTCACTATCCCTCCTCGACGTGTCGTGGGCGTGCTCGGGCCTACTGGCAGTGGAAAAACGACTCTGGCACGGTTGCTGATGCGCTTCCACGACCCTCAAGAAGGATCCATCAGACTCGGGGGGGTCGATTTGCGGCAGTGGCGCCTGGCCGAGCTACGCCAACACCTTGGGGTGGTGACCCAGGAAGTGCAGCTGTTCAGAGCTCCACTCCGTGATAATCTCACCCTCTTTGACCCGCACCTTCAGGATGGCCACATCATCAACGCGCTCAACGATCTCGGTCTCGGATCGTGGCTTCGCTCTCTCCCGGCAGGCCTCGATACACCACTTCAGCCCGGCGGCCTCAGCGCTGGCGAAGCCCAGCTACTCGCGTTCTCCCGCGTCTTTCTGCGCAATCCACAGCTGATCATCCTTGATGAGGCGTCGTCGCGCATCGATCCGGCCACAGAGCGACACGTTCGCTTCGCTCTTGAACGCCTCCTCGCGGGGCGTACCGCCATCATCATCGCACACCGGCTCTCTACACTCGACCTCGTCGACGACGTGTTGCTCCTGTCCCACGGACAGATCGTGGAATACGGCGCCCGCGCCGAACTCGTCCGCGACCCGACCTCTCAGCTCGCGGCTCTGCTCCAAGTTGGCCTAGAAGTAGCACTCGTATGATCAACACTCGCCTTCTGACCTGGCGCCTCGCCCAGCTGCGCGGCCGGACCTATCTCGTCGACTTCCTTCTCTGGATTCCGTGGTACGGCGTCCCACTCGTGCCTGGGCTCGTCACCCAACACTACCTCGATGGCCTCTCGGGAAGCCCGGCGCACGCCTGGACGCCAGTCACGCTGCTCGTGATCCTACTTGCCGCGGCCGCGACCCGTTTCGCTATTGCACTCGGGGCCAGTCTGGTGCACTGGTATTGGGAGCTCAATCTTCGGGCGACGATGGATCGCAACATTCTCGGAGGCATTCTCCAGGCGCCTGCAGCCCAGGCTCTGTCTGTCCCACCTGGTGATGCGCTCAACCGAATGCGAGATGACGGCGAGGTTGTCGTGAACTTTCTCGACAACCTCCTCGACCTGAGCGGGAACACTCTTTTCGCCGTCGTTGCTGTGGTGATACTCGCCCGCATCGATGCCACGATCACGGCATTCGTTTTCGTCCCGTTGCTGGCGCTGGTTCTCTTGGTGCAGCGGCTCGGCGGACGGATCCAGCGCTATCGATCACTGAGCCGTGGAGCAACCGGGGATGTCGCGTCAGCGCTGGGAGAGATCTTCGAGGCAGCACAAGTGATCCAGGTGGCAGGGACCGAGCAGCACGTTCGGGATCACGTCGAGCGCCTCAACGCCGCCAGGCAACACTTTGCCGTACGCGATCTTGTGCTCACTCAAGTGCTTGATTCCGTGTTCGCCAACACGCTCATCATGGGCACCGGTGGGATTCTCTTACTCGGAGCCGGGCGGCTCCGAGCCGGCAGCCTCACAGTGGGAGACTTTGCCCTCTTCGTGTCCTACCTTGCCTATTGCACAAACGCGACACGGTGGCTCGGCCGGGCCTACACGAACTTCCAGCAGAGCAAAGTATCCTGGAGACGCATGGCGGACCTTCTCACGCACCGTCCTCCCGAGGAGATCGTTGCACCTATTGATATTCCACTCCGGCATTCGGAGCCTGATCCTACTCCTCCGGTGCGCGCTGCTGCCGATCAGCTGGAATGCCTCGAGATTCGGAGCCTCACCTACCTGTGGCCCGGAAGTCGCCGCGGCATTCGCAACGTCTCTGTGACCATACCGAAGGGAAGCTTCACGGTGATCACCGGGCGCATCGGCTCAGGGAAGACGACGCTCCTCCGCACGATTCAAGGGCTGGTTCCCGCACAGGAAGGGGAGATCGTGTGGAATGGTCAGCCCGTCCGCGATCCTGCCACGTTCTTCATTCCACCGCGCTCAGCGTACACTCCTCAGGTTCCCCGACTTTTCAGTGATACGCTACGCCATAACATTCTCATGGGCCTGCTTGACGATCCTGAACGCACAGAACGAGCGATACGGCTCGCCGTGCTGGATCGTGATCTCGAGCTCTTCGCCAAGGGACTCGACACAGAGGTAGGAACGCGTGGCGTCCGGCTGTCTGGAGGTCAGCTGCAACGCAGCGCTGCAGCCAGAATGTTCGTGCGGGATCCAGCGCTGTACATCATTGACGACGTATCCAGCGCTCTGGACGTCGAGACCGAGCGTGCGCTCTGGGAACGGCTCTTTGCCGAGCCAGACATCACTTGCCTTGCGGTGTCCCATCGCAAGCCAGCCTTGCAGCGTGCCGACCAGATTATCGTGCTGAAGGACGGCGAGGTCGAGGCACAAGGCATGCTTGCAGAGCTGCTCCTCATCTCGGAAGAGATGCGCCTCCTCTGGGGGGATTCTTCCCTCGTCTCTGTAGTGTGACAAGTTCTCGGAAAGTCATGAAGGCGATCCGGTGACCGGATCGCCTTCCCGGCGCGCGCTGGACGGCAGCAACCTCTAGCTCACGGGCTCCAAG
>JAMCRV010000020.1 GCA_023381555.1 Chloroflexota bacterium
TCGGAACCACGAACGTCCTTGTGTACGTGCAAGGACGGGGCATCGTTCTCAACGAGCCGTCGGTGATCGCTGTCTACCGTGAGGATGGCAGCATCCGCGCCGTTGGTGATCAGGCGCGTGAGATGCTCGGCCGGGCACCGGAGACCGTCATGGTGTACCGCCCTATGCGCAACGGTGTCATTGCGCACTACAGCGTGACCGAAGCTATGCTCTCCTACTTCTTGCGCAAAGTTGCCGGGCGCTGGCGCTTGCTCGCACCCGATGTCATGATCTGCATTCCCGGTGGAGCGACGAGCGTCGAGAGCCGGGCCGTGCGGAACGCCACGCTGGCGGCTGGAGCCCGGCGTGCCTATCTCATTCCTGAACCGCTGGCGGCTGCGCTCGGCGCCAACGTTCCCATCGATGGCCCGGATGGCAACCTCATCGTTTCTATTGGCGGCGGTACAACCGAAGTGGCGGTGATCAGTCTCAATGGCATCGTCGTCAAAGATTCTATTCGGGTGGGTGGTAACCGGCTCGACGACGCTATCGCTGCCTATATCAAGCGGCAGCACAATTTACTCGTGGGAGAGCGCGCAGCCGAGGAAGTGAAGGTCCAAGTGGGAACGGCGCTGCCCTTGGAGCGCGATCTCGAGTGGGACGTCCGGGGTCGCGATCAGGTGTCTGGCATGCCGCGCAGCATGACGGTGCGATCTGGTGAGGTGCTGGAGGCTATCAAGGAGCCGCTCGGTCAGATCGTAGATGTCGTGAAGAGTGTGCTCGAGCACACGCCTCCAGAGCTTGCCTCGGATATCTATAACAAGGGCATGGTCATGACGGGCGGTACAGCCCAGCTGCGTGGCATTGACGCGCTTATGGCCCAGGCTACGGAGATTCCCTGCCAAGTTGCGGAGAATCCTCTGAACTGCGTCGCGCTGGGCACCGGCAGGGCGCTGGAAGAGCTGAGCTTTCTCAAGCGCAGTCTCATCGAGGTGTAGGGTGCAGCCGGCCGAGCCGCTGCTCCAGAGCCTAGCGACGGAGCAATCCAATCCGGCGAGCGAGGCTCTTGACACGCTGTCGACTCTCGGCATCGTTGCGCTGATGAACCAGGAAGACTGCAAAGTCCCGGCAGCCGTCGCGACCCAGCTCCCCCAGATCACCCAAGCAGTTGACGCTATCGTCGCCCGGTTAGAACGCGGCGGCCGCCTCTTCTATGTAGGTGCCGGCACGAGTGGTAGGCTGGGAATCCTCGATGCTGCCGAGTGTGTCCCGACCTTCGACACGCCTCCAGAGCTGGTTCAGGGCGTCATCGCAGGGGGGGCGCCGGCAATGACGCGACCAGTCGAGGGTGCCGAAGACGATACGAGAGCTGGACGTGCCGTCGTCACCGAGCGTGGCGTCTCTGCTGACGACGTGGTCACCGGTCTCTCGGCGAGCGGACGCGCGCCGTATGTTTTGGCTTGCCTTGATGCGGCCAGAGAGGTTGGCGCGTTCACTATCGGTGTGTGTTGCACAGAGCACTCCGCTATGGAAGACCGCTGTGATGTTCTCATCGCACCCGTCGTGGGACCAGAAGTGCTGACCGGATCGACACGCCTGAAAGCGGGAACAGCGCAGAAGCTTGTACTCAACATGCTGAGCACAGCCAGTATGGTTCGCCTGGGCAAGTGTTACGGCAATCTGATGGTCGATGTCCAAGCAACGAACTCCAAGTTGCGTGATCGAGCGGCACGAATTGTGGCTGCTGTCACGAGGCAGCCCTATGCGCTAGCGTGGGCAGCGCTCGATCGAGCGGGCTTCCGCACAAAGGTGGCGATCGTGATGATTACCAAGAATATCGAGGCAGACGAGGCTGAACAACGCCTGGCGGTGGCTCGGGGCCAGTTGCGGCGAGTACTGGAGAGCAAGACGTAGCCCCTTAAACTTGTTATACTCATGGTGTCGAGACGCAAGTTGTTCGTGTTGAAGCGCTACTGAGAGGCCGGCTGACCGCTTCAGAGATCCCCCATCAATCTCGAGCTCTCACAGCGTCTCGCTCGTCGAGGTCTTCGCACAGTTCAAAATGTAAGGATTTCTAGTGTCCTACGCTGACATTACTCTAGTTTGTCGTGACTGCAGCTCGCGGTTTCTCTTCACTGCGGGTGAGCAGCAGTACTATGCCACCCATGGCTTGACCCACCAGCCGTCTCGCTGTCCATCGTGCCGGGCGACTCGCAAAGGTAGCCAGGGCTTTGGTGGCAATCAACCGGCAAGTGCTCCGCGTGCACCTCGTGAGATGCATGCTGTCGTCTGCTCAGCCTGCGGACGTGAGACTGAGGTGCCCTTCCAGCCGACACCAGGCAAGCCGGTCTACTGCCGTGATTGCTGGGAAGATCGTCGAGGCAATCGCGCCTATGGCGCACCGGCGGGCTACCGGTCAGATACGCGCTTCTGAGTGTAGTGTCGCTGCAGTCAGCGAGCAGCGCCACTGTCAACGATGGTGGTGCTGAGAGGGGTAGGGGGCCCCTTCTCAGCACCACTTTTCCGTCCCGAGACCTCCTGCTTTACAGGATTACCGAAGCATCGTGCGCAATACCATCCCGCACATACGTCACGTCAAGGCGCATGCCGCGTTCGGCTTGTGCCATGATCTGGAGAAGATCATCTGCTGTATTGACTGGCCTTCCTGTGAGACGCGTCACGATGTCTCCTGGATGCAGCCCGAGAGCGGCAGCTGGTGAGCCAGGCGTAACGCGCCCAACGTACGCTCCTGACTGCTCGGGAAGGCCCTTCGCTTTCAGGATCCGAGCTGCATCAGCGACGGCAGCTCCCAATGCCGGCCGGGCCGTGCTCTCCGCAACGATCATCTCTAGGCGACGTCGATCGAAGCCGACTACTATCTGGCCTTCAATGTCGACCACTGGTACCCCTTGCTGCTGCGACTTGCGAATCATCTCATAGGCAGCAGCCTGGTCCCGCGAAACGTCTCTCTCGTCGTAGGGAATTCCCTTCTGGGAAAGCCACGCTTTCACCTGGGTGCAGAAGGGTCAAGTTGGCGTGGTATAGACTGTTGCGTGCATCGCTCTCTGTCTCCTTGCCGCCTTCTTCCCCCAATTGGGGGGTGGCCGGTGCGGTGCTGGTGCCACTCGTCATCATGCTAATAGACGCGTCAAATGGCGTGCGTTCTGACGGAGCCTCCAGAGGGGGTGAGCACGATGCTGGTCGTCACAACAGAGCAGGTTTCCGGGCAGCGTGTTGTGGAGGTCAAGGGCCAGGTCTTTGGGGTCGTCGTCCGCAGTCGTGGTCTCGGTGGCAATGTGCTGGCGGCACTGCGCTCTCTCCGCGGTGGAGAGATCATCGAGTATACCGAGCTGCTGGAGGAAACGCGCCGCAACGCTATCGATCGCATGGTGCAGAATGCGACGACCATGGGTGCCAATGCGGTCGTGATGATGCGCTTCGACAGCTCAGAAATCGGCCAGAGTATGACGGAGATCGTAGCCTACGGCACAGCCGTCGTGCTGGCTGCGGAGAAGTAGATGCGCCGCTCCCTCCGCGGGACGGTCATTGTCGCAGCCTGTATCGGGATACTGGTAGCGCTCTTCCTCGTCAAGGCCAGCCACGGCGCTATCGTCCTTCTCGTACTGGATGCCCTGCTGACACTCTCCGTGGTGCTCGCGGCGGTGCTGTTCGAGCGCTACCACTACCAACCAACAGTCACGCACCCGGAGCGACTGCGGCCGACCGGAGAGCGCCAAATTGACCCCACAACCGGGGTCCTGCTCGAAGTGTGGGAGGATCCCACGACGGGGCAGCGTGACTACCGGCCCGTTGCATCAGAGAACGAGCGCTAGTTTCTGGTGCGCAGGTAGTCGATGATCATGTTGTCGACTACCTGCTCTACGGGAGCGTGGTCATCGGTGAAAACGAGGCCGCTCGTCGGATGATAGACGACTGTGCTGGCCACTGCTGAGGTACCGAGGCTGGCCAGCACCGGGTTATCCAAGCCCTTCATCCGCTGCGTGAGAACAGAGAGGGATGTTGGGTTGTTGTTACCAACGATGAGAGTGTTGAGTATCAGCGCACCAGGAGGTGACGGCACGTCTATGAGATAGATGCTGGTGAAATCCCGGCTCATGGTCCGTGCGATGTCATCAACGAGCTTCTGGTCGCGTGCGGTTCTACCGACGTTGATGACGACGCTGCCATCTGGTGTCAGGTGTTGCTCCACCTCGCGAAAGAACTCTACTGTCGTCAGCTGGAAAGGGATGTACGGAGTGTGGTACGCATCAACGCTGATGAGGTCGTACTTCGCGTGTGTCGTTCTGAGAAAGTACCGGCCGTCCTGGGCGATGGCGTGGACATTGGGCTCATGCAGGTCGAAATACTTGCGGCCGATCGCAATGATACTCGGGTCGATTTCTACGCCATCAATTGGCACGCCAGGATAGAAGTAGCTCAACTCCTTGGCCATAGTGCCCGCGCCCATCCCAATGATCGCTGCCTTTCGGACCTGGTTCAGTGGATGGAGCGGATTGAAGTAGGGGGCGACCAGTACATAGTCCCAGTAGGCACGGGTCAGATGGGCGAGCGGGTTGGGGTTGCCCTCTGATGCCGGATTGTACACGGAGTGGATCGCTATGCCTTCATTGAGGAGCAGGAGGCGAACGCCGTGATCCTGGATGACCTGGATGAAGTTGTACGGTGACTCGAGCTCAGTCATCATGCCAGGTTCCGGCTTGATCACGGCAGGTGGAAGCAAGAGAAGCACGAGGCCAGCGATCACGACCATCCAGGGCCAGCGCTTGCCAAAGCCAATGGCTGAGACGATCAAGAGGACTAGGCCGAGACTGATCAGCGTGCGCGCCGTGCCGATGGTTGGGATGAGGACAAGCACAGAGAGAAACGTCCCCACGATGCTCCCGATGGTGGAGAGTGCATAGAGGCCGCCTGCCACGTTCCCGGCACGTTCAATCTGGCGTAATGCCAACCGGATGGCAAAAGGCGACACACAACCGAGAAGAGTCACAGGAACAGAGAAGAGAATAATAGTCCCCAAGAGAGAGCCGGCAAAGGCGCCGACAGAGTAGGTCGCAAAGGCGTTCAGCGAGAGTAGCAAGATAGGCCGTGCAACGAATGGAATGAGAATCAGAGCGGTACCGGCGACACCAGTGATGAAGTAGAGGTTGTGAGCACGCGGGAAGCGGTCTGCGATTCTTCCACCGGCGTAGTAACCGACGGTGAGATAGAGCAAAATGAGCCCGATGATGTTGGCCCAGACGAAGAGGCTCGTGCCGAAGTACGGTTCAAGCAGTCGTGACGCACACATTTCGGCTCCGAGCGACGCGGCCCCAGCAATGACTACGATGGTGCGAAGCATGACCGGTCGCTCTCGGAACGGGGAGGGTGCTGCTGCAGGTGCTGCGCTCGGCTCCGCTGGTGGGATCGTAGGATCCTGGAGGTTCGTCTGCACTCTCTCCTGCTATCGTCCGTAGGAAGCGGCTAAACGCTGTTCAGCGTACGGTCAGGTCGCTGCTCCGTCAACCTGCGGAGCCTGGGCACTGCCCAAGGCTGGCTCTGAAGGCTACCGCTGACTATCTGCTTGCTTCATATCGTGTACCATGCCGCTAGTGCACGGAAGAGGAGGCCAGAACGTGGCGCTCCAGAGGAGTAGCCCCGGCCAGAGAAAGCGGGCCTCCGCGGCCCTCGTCATCCCGCTGTTCCTGACGCTTGTGCTCCTGGTATTGGTTGCTATCGCGACTCGACCGGTCACGGGCGGGTTGTTTACGGGTGGCCAACGGCACAGCATCTCTCTGCTGCTCGACGTGATCTTCTTCTTCTTCGCCCTCCTTGCGCTGGCCGGCAGTATCCTTCTGGCCATCGTGCTCACCCCGAACCGCAAGCGAAAGAAGGGTGATGACGAGTGGGACGAAGTTGTCGAGCTCGCCCCACTACGCTGGCAGACAGTGCTCATTATAGTCATGATCTGGCTTGCAGTCCTTCTTTTCCTCTTGCTCTTAGTGCTCAAGTTTCTGCCGAATAGCTTCCTGGGCGCGCCAGGAGGTGCCGTCAGTCCTCCGCTCCCCAAAGGCGTGTTACCGGCACTGCCTCCGTCGATGCCGGCCGCGGCGTCGATGCCGCCGCAAGGCCCGCCTGGACTTCCGCCAGTCCTGGTGTGGACGGTGCTCCTCGTGCTTGGTCTCCTCTTCGTGTTCCTAGTGGCGCGGGCGCTCTGGATCGATCTGCGCCGGCGCATGCCAAAGGATCAGCCAGCTGCCGCTGATGCAGTCACGGAGATCCTTGAAGAGGGGATAGATGCCCTCCGGAGAGAAACCGATCCTCGGAGAGCGGTCGTCCGGGCTTACGCTCGCATCGAAGCCGAAGCTGGGCATCACGGATTGCCGCGGCGGCGTCACGAAGCGCCTTTTGAATTTCTTCAGCGCCTTGTGAACAGCTCCATCGTCGCTGAGGGGCCGCTGCATAGACTCACGACAATCTTCGAGCTCGCACGGTTTAGCCCCCATCCGATGGGGGTGGAGTACAAGGATGAGGCAATCGAGCTGTTGCAAGCCGTTCAGCGTGAGATCGCGGCCAATGCCGAGGCTGTTGCCGCACGTGAAGAGAAGGTTCTTGCTCGATGAGACGGTGGCAAGCACTTAGGCAGGCAACAGTCTTGGGGGTCCTGTCGATCGTGGCAGTTATCCTCGTGGCCTTGGTGCAGCCGCAGGTGCTAGACACTACCTTGTCTCTAGAGCTTGGCGTGCTGGCGGTGCTCGGAGCGTGGGCGGCGCAGCAGGCAATTGCTCGTTGGTTTCCAATGGCAGTCCGAGATAGCTTTCGGACTGCCATAGACCGGCACAGGGAGATCAGTGGTCCGCCGTCCGAGCTCGTCGAGATGACTAATGCGATCCGCTTCAGCTCCGTATCTTCTTTCGACTATCACTACCGGCTTCGCCCTCTGCTTCAGGAAGTAGCGAAGCAGCGTCTCACGCGACACATCATCGATCTGAATGTGCGGCCGGCTGCGGCGGAGCAACTGCTGGGAGCGACGGCCTGGAGCTTGCTCCGGCCGGATCGCCCCCCTCCGAAGGAACGGCAGCGCCGCGGCATACCCTTGGAGACAATTGAAGCGACGATCGCCGTGCTAGAGAAGCTGTGACCTCATGCTCGACACCCCCTCGGTTGGCCGGCTTACACAGAAGATCCTCGACGAGATGGAGCGTGTCATCGTCGGTAAGCGCTCGATGCTCGAGCTTGTGCTGATGGCGCTCCTGGCGGACGGGCACGTACTGTTCGAGGATTTCCCAGGTCTCGCCAAAACTCTCACCGCAGCCTCCTTCGCTCAGGTGCTGGGCTTGGATTTCAAGCGTATCCAGTTCACTCCGGACCTTCTCCCTGCGGACGTCACCGGTTCTTCCATCTTCAATCAGCGCACCGGTGAGTTTGAGTTCCGGCCAGGTCCGGTGTTCACGAATATCCTGCTGGCGGATGAGATCAACCGGGCCCCGCCGAAGACGCAGGCGGCACTCCTCGAGGCCATGCAGGAGCGTCAGGTAACAACCGATGGTGTCTCGCGTCTGCTTCCGGAGCCGTTCCTGGTGCTGGCAACAGAGAATCCCATCGAGTACGAGGGCACCTATCCGCTGCCAGAAGCGCAGCTCGATCGTTTCATGCTGCGGACGGGCATCGGCTACCCATCCCGTGAACAGGAGTGGGAGGTCCTCAAGCGTCGCATTGAGCGGCGATCCGACCGGTCGGAGCTCAACCGCGTCATCGAACCAGAGGCGCTTCGTAGCCTCCAAGAGGCGCTCGAAGCCGTGTATGTTTCTGAGAGCGTCGGCTACTACATGGTGGACCTCGTAGCGGCCACCCGGCAGAATGCTCGGGTTCAAGTGGGAAGCAGCCCCCGAGGCTCCCTTGCACTCCTCAAGCTCGCCCGAGCCCGTGCTGCCCTATCAGGGAGAGACTTTGTGACGCCTGAGGACGTGAAGGCAGTTGCGGAGCCGGCCCTTGCCCATCGCATCATACTGGCGCCGGAGCAGTGGGTGCAGCGGGTGCCGCAGTCTACGGTCATCCGGCAGTGCCTTGAGGAGGTTCCTACCCCCGCTACCGTGGAAAGGGTGTCTGCGCCGCGTTGAGGAGTTTTGTCACACCGAAGCTCGCTGCTTATGCCGCCGCCGTCCCAGCAGGACTCATCACGGCCTTGTTCACCGGCCGGATCGAGCCGTTGTTGCTTATGCTGCCGTTCCTCATCACCTTGATGCTGGGATTACTTCTCGCTGACGTTCCCGACGTCCGGCTCCAGGCGACGCTGAGCCGGAGTCGTATTCAAGAAGGGGATGTGGCGGACCTTACTGTACACATCGCAGCGGAATCGGATCTCCAGCGGTGTGACGTTGCGCTCCTGCTCCCCGAAGGTCTTGGGGTTCCGCAGAGAGAGCAGTCGGTTGCGCTCGTGCTACCTTCCGGAGGCTACGGGCTGACGCGGCACGTTCGGGCGGATCGTTGGGGAGCTTACTTCATCGGCACCTCGCTCGTCCGTTGCTGGGCGCCTTTCGATCTTCTCGTTTGGGAGGGTACCTTCGTGCAGAGTAACGAGCTCCGCGTCTACCCCCGACTCGAGTATCTACGAGTGGTTCCTAGCCCCTGGAAAACGAACGTGCTCGCAGGTAATGAGCTGGCTCGTACGCGCGCTGAAGGTGTGGAGTTTGCCGATGTGCGTGCCTTCGTGCCGGGAGATGCCGTCCGCCGTATCAACTGGCGCGTCAGTGCGCGCCGCGGTGAGCTGGCCGTGAACCAGCAGCACCCTGAGCGTAATGGAGACGTCGTACTGTTCCTGGATACGTTTGCAGAGCTGGTAGCAGCAACACGCTCCAGCCTTGATGTCGCTGTCCACCTCACCGCGGCGCTAGCGCACGTCTATCTCGAGCGACGTGATCGTGTTGGGGTGATTGGATTCGGAGGGGAGCTTCGCTGGCTGGAGCCCGACATGGGCAGCCGGCAGCTCTTACGCATTATCGAGGCACTGCTTGATACGCGCGTGGTGCTCACCTATGCTTGGAAGACCGTCACCGTCATTCCCTCGCGCGTCCTTCCTCCTAGCTCACTGCTGATTGCCGTGAGTCCTCTTCTTGATGAGCGATTCATCAAGGCCATTCTCGACCTGCACGCGCGTGGCTTTCAGATAGCGGTCGTCGAGGTATCGCCGTTTCACTTTGTCGACGCTGAGTCTGACCGAGTCTCCTCCTTAGGTATCCGCTTGTGGAAGCTGCGGCGGGGGCTCACAGCCGACGAGTACCTCCGGCGTGGGGTTCCGTTTGCCTCCTGGACACCGGATCGCTCTGCCGAGAGTATCGTAATGGAGCTGAGAGGCATGCAGCGATGGCTGCGGATCGCGCGCGCGTGATCCTGGGCGCCAGTGCCGCCCTGCTTGCGGTTCTGCTGACCCTGCCTCAGGCCAGTCGCTTCCACCTACTCGTTCCCGTCCTCCTCGCCCTTCTTCCTGCTATCCTGGTCCCAGTCGCACTGTGGCGCAACTGGACTTCCTTGTTCTTCGGTGCCATTGGTCTGCTCGGCGTCACCTACGTATTCAGCCTGCGCTCTATGAACGGTGTATTTGATACCGCTGCCTTGCTGTACGGCTGGGGGCTCTGGCTCTGTGCCGAATGTGGCCAGCTTGCGCTGTCGTTGCAGTGGATCCGGACAGTGCAACCACCGGTTTGGCAGCGACGTGCGCTGCTGTCCCTGGCTGTCACGCTGGCTACTGCTGGGTTGACGCTCTTGCTCCTTGCCGCCGCCGAGCTTCCGCTGACCGGCACACTCGTGCTGCGAGGTGCTGGAGTACTGGCAATCATCGGTACGCTGGCTATCGTGATCAGTCTTCTGGCGCGCGTGGACACCGATCCTGTGAGACGTGGCCGCCGCCAATGATCGACTACACGCGCCTACCAGCTGGCATTCCATCCTCCAGCAGTTGCTGGCAACGTCGTGGTCTCCGCTACAGTGAGATCAGATACTGTAGGGAAGAGAGTCTTGGCACTTCCCGATAGCTCGAGGTGGTCGCAATGGACTCTGAGGAGTATGCTCAGTTCGGCCAGCTCATTCTGCTCGAGCACGTGAGAGCCGGCCGGCTTGCCCTTGCGGGCGTTCTCGCTTCAATTCCCGTTGCTGCGCTTGTTGTAGGCGTGGGTATGGTGACGGAACGTCCTGCCGCAGACAGCGCGGCGCTGGCGGTCTTACTGCTGATAACAGGTGCTATTGGCGCTAAGGCTTACCAAAGAGCACAGCTTCGGTGGCGGCGCGGAGACCTGGCTGCGGCAGCGGTGTGGTGGCTCGCGGCCTGTGGATCGCTTGCCGTTGCAGTGAGACCCATCCCCGGCCTCCTGCCACTGGCCTTCGTCGGGCTTCCTCTGGCATTGCTCGTCGAAATGGCGTGGCGCTTTTGCTTTCGAATTACTCTACGGCGTATTTCTGGCGCCTCACTGGAACGGCTTGTCCACGAGTCCCTGCGTGAGCACTACGCGGATGATTGGCGTGCATACCAACAGCGTCTCGTAGCGGATCTCCGCGAGGCGCAGCGGCTGCGCTCCGGCGGACAGCACGAGCATCACGACGCTCCCTGACGGCTGACGGTAGCATGCGTGACACTCAAAGCATGCACGTGAGGCGAGCAACGCCGAGCGTGTCCCTTATGGATCCCTGGTGTGATTAAGGAGCGGTTCTATGCCATCGACGGTCCCCGTTCTCCATCGAAGGTGGCCGTTCCCATCTGGGATGGGCCCGCGCGATGATGAGGAACTCTACCAGCAGACTATCCGGCGCCTTGCCTCGGTTCTCATCGTTGCAGCGTACTGTCTCTTGATTGCACTGGCGCTGCTTGTACGTCCTGAGGTCATGCCCCCGGTAGCGGTGGCGCTGCTGATGGTGGTCGGAGGAACTATCAGCTGGGTGATGGCGGTCCGGTGGACCTCACCGGCGGCGCTTGTCCTGGTAGCATCGCTACTCGTGTTTCCAGCGCTCCTCTCCCTAGCGACAGGCGAGCGCTCGTTCTTGAGCCTGCTCGCAGGGGCAGCGATCGCGGCGGCGTTTCTGTGGGGCGCTACTGGTGCTGGCACCGTAGCGGTAGTGAGCTCCCTCGCGCTGTGGCTGAGCTCTGCGGGAAGTCTTACCACTGCCTGGAGTGCGCTTGCCGGCGTGTGGCTCGCCGCCGCGCTGAGTGGCATGGGGGTTCAGGTGGTCGCCACGCTTGCCTCGTGGGAGCGCTCCAGCTCGGAGCTCGCCCGCCGCCGGACGGCTGAGGCCCAGGCCCATCAAGGTGAGCTGGCGCGTCTCACGCAGTCTCTGCAGATCGCCAATGGCCAGCTCCGGGACCTCAATGCGGAACTGGAGCGCGCAAGGCAGGCGGCAGAGGAGGCGCGCCAGCTGAAAGTCGAGTTTGCCACGAGCGTGAGTCACGAGCTGCGAACTCCGATCAATCTCGTGATCGGCTTCAGTGAAATGATGGTGTTGAATCCTGAGCTTTATGGTGATGACGGTCTGCCGAAGGTGCTGCGTGGTGACATCGAAGTGATCTATCGCAACGCGTGTCACTTATCCCAGCTTATCGATGACATTCTGGACCTCAGCCAGATCGATGCCCGGCGGCTACCACTGGAGCTTGAGCAGTGCTCGCTCGCAGAGGTGGCGAGCGAAGCGCTGGCGGCCGTCCGGGGCCTATTAGATGATCACGCCGTCGAGCCCATTGTGGACTGTGCCGCCAATCTACCGCTCGTGCTGGCGGATCACACGCGGCTGCGCCAGGTGCTCATCAACCTTTTCGCTAACGCCGCACGCTTCACGGAGCACGGTCACGTCACCGTTCGGTGCACCGCGCTCGACAGTGAGCTGCTGGCTCAGGTGATCGATACCGGCCGCGGCATGACCAAGAAACAAGCGGCTGGCATCTTTCGGGAGTTTGTGCAAGTTGGAGACGGACGCGAGCGACACACGAGTGGACTCGGTCTCGCCATCTGCAAGAGAATCGTCGACTTGCATGGAGGACGAATCTGGGTTGAGAGTGAGCCTGGCAAGGGGAGCACGTTCTCCTTCACGATTCCCTTCCAGCGTCCCTCGCCCCCAATGCCGGCGAGCGCTACGTGGGCCCGTCCCAGGATGGAAGGCAAGCCACCTGTGGTAGGTGTTGTACTGGCTGATGAGGCGGTATGGCGCCTTCTGCGCCGGCACCTGCCGGGCTACCGCCCGCGCCGGTTCGACACGCTCGAAGCGGCCTTGCAGGCCAGCGAGGAACAGCCCATCGAGGCGCTGGTTGTGGATCAGCGGCTGACGAGCAGGGAGGACCTGCAGGGCGTGCGATTGCCAGTGCTGCTCTGCGAGTTCGATCATCCCGTTGTTCAGCACGACCCGGATGTGTCCGCCTACCTCTTCAAGCCGGTGACGCGCAGCCAGCTGCGCGAGGCTCTGCTGCCACACGTGCAACAGGAGTGCGAGGTACTCATCATTGATGATGAGCCTGAGATGCTGCGCCTCCTCCAGAGCTTTGTGCTCGTGGAGTTCCGGCACTGCAGAGTTCGCCTGGCTCGGGATGGCACTGAGGCCCTCTCCCAGGTCAAACTCCGGATCCCTCACGTGATCATTCTGGACCTCCTCATGCCCGGTCTCGATGGCTATGGCTTTCTGGAGCAGCTGCGAGCCGAGAGTGCCTGGAAAGACGTCCCGGTCATCGTCGTCAGTGCGCACGGGAACACCTCAGACCGGGTGACGGTCAGCCGGCTCTCGCTGTTGTACGGATCTGCACACAATCTGGGTGCGACCCTAGCCGGGCTCGAGCAAGTGCTCCAAGCCGTGACACAGCGCGTGTAGCCCCGTCCGGATTCTGGCCGCGGCATGGCCGTACACCACTCATCATTCGCGGCGTCTCATGCAACAATCCTATGTGATCTTCGCAGATTCCCCCGCACCCCAGCGCATCAAGCGGAATCTGTACTGCATTGTTTCGTCGAGCATTGACGTAGGGAGGCAGTAATGTCGCAATCAAACATGCTTGAAGGTTCTTTCCGGCAAGGAGGTCATCCTGGTGCAGTGAGCTTGAGCCGGCGTCGCGTGCTTGCACTGTGTGCTGCCGGTGCTACCGGCACGCTGCTGGCAGCGTGCGGTGCTTCGACCAGCACATCGGCATCGACCAGAGCTGCCGCTACCAAGGCTGCTGCGAGCACGGCATCAAGAGCGCGGGCGCCGTCTCAAGCGACGGCTGTGCCTTCCTCAGTGTTCAAGGGAACTCAGGCCCAGAAGACAATTCTCGTGTGGGACTGGGCGGCAGGCTGGGAGCAGTTACTGCAGAAGCTTGCTACCACTTATGTTCACGACAATCCACAAGCAGCACTGAACCTGCAGATTCAGCCTGGCTACTTCACAAAGCTCCCCGTCGCCCTTGCGGGTGGCACTGGTCCGGATGCCTACCGTATGGTAGGGCGCGACGTGTTCAGTTGGGACTACCGGAAGCAGCTCGTTGACCTCACGAGTATGATCAACCAGAATGCGAAGATCAAGACTGATTATGGAAATATGGCGAAGCCATCGCGAGATGCAGTGACCTATCACGGCAACGTCGTGGCTATGCCCTTCGGCGGCACGCTCATTATGACGATCTACAACACGGATCTCGTCAAAGCCGCCGGCCTTACCCCACCTGCAGAGCTCGGTTCCAAATGGGACTGGAACAAGGTCGTGGAGTACGGAGAAAAGCTCACCAAGCGCGGGAATGGTCCGCACCCCTCGGTCTATGGCTTCTGGGCAACGGAGGATTGGGAGCAGGGGTGGCTGAACTGGGTACTGGCTAATGGTGGTTACTTCCTTGATCCCACGAAGAACTACCGCGTCTGCTTGCTGGACCAGCCTCAAGCGATCGGGGGCGTGCAAGACATGGTGGACCTGGTTCTCAAGTACAAGGTGTCACCGACTACCCAGGAGCTGTCGTCTGAGAATGGCGCAACGCTCTTTTACACCGGCAAGATCGCCATCACCACGATGGGCAGCTGGGGTATCCCTCAAGTACGGCAGGCGAAGATCAATTTCGACATCGCAATGGTGCCCTACTCGCCAAACACCGGAAAATCAGCAAGCGACTCCAACTTCAGCGCGACGGGGATCAACCCAGCATCGAAGGTTCAAGAGGAGACTGCCAAATATGTCCTCTGGACTGGGACGGAAGAGGCACAGAAGATTATCGGTTCCTTTGAGTTCATGCCAGCGAGCGTCCCCGCGATTCAGCAGACCTACCTTGACCCGAAGTTTGGTCCAGCTCATCGCTCAATCCTAGCTGACGTCTTGAAGATCACCACGCCGCAGCCTGAGCCCGACGTCGTGGCGTTCACCGACGTGATGGACAATCTGACGCAAAAGGAGATCCCGTTGCTGTTCGGTGGCCATGAGTCGGTGCAAAAAGGCTTCGGCAAGGTGACTCAGGAAGTCAACGCCAGGATTCAGCAGGCCGTGAAGGCAGGTTAGCAGTGGCATTCATCCGGCAGCGTTCTCTAGCGCAGAAAGAGGCGATACTTGGCTGGTTGCTGGTGTTCCCCTGGTTAGCGGGATTCGTCCTTCTCATCGCTGGGCCAATCATTGCGTCACTGGTGTTGAGCCTGACGGCGTGGGACATTCTCCGGCCGCCAAAATTCATCGGGCTGACCAATTTCCATGACCTCTTGCAGCCTGGCTCGCACTTCTGGCAATCGATCAAGGTGACGACGATCTATGCCTTCGTCAGCGTCCCAGCGCATACCGTGCTGGCCCTGCTCGTGGCGATCTTGCTCAATCAGAAGGTGAAAGGCCTGCGTCTGTGGCGCACGCTGTACTACCTCCCATCGGTCGTGTCCGGCGTCGCCGTCGCGTTCTTGTGGCAATGGGTCTATGATGCCGATTTCGGCCTCGCGAACTGGGTGCTCTGGACTCTCTTTCACATTGAGGGCCCGGCGTGGCTCGTCGATCCGCACTGGGCGCTGCCGGCGCTCATCATCATGGACATCTGGACGTTTGGAGCACCGATGGTGATCTTCCTTGCCAGCCTGCAGGGCGTGCCAGAGGAGCTCCACGAGGCTGCGCAGATCGACGGCGCTGGAGCAGTTCGACGCTTCTTCTCGGTGACGCTTCCCCTTATTACGCCCGTAGTGCTCTTCAACGTCACGTTAGGGCTGATCGCCGCGCTGCAGATGTTCACACAGGCCTACATCATCACGAACGGCGGCCCTGGCAATGCCACACTCACCACGATGCTGTATCTCTACCAGAATGCCTTCCAGAATCTCCGCATGGGATATGCGTCGGCCATCGCGTGGCTGCTCTTCCTGTACATCATGGCGCTCACGCTGCTCGTCTTCTGGTCGTCGAGACACTGGGTGTACTATCAGTCTTCGACTGACAGAAAGGGGGAACAGTGATGGCGCAAGCTCGATCACTATCTGCCAGCGAGCTGAGCCAATCTCCGGCGCGCTCCCGGTCGCTCTCTGGGCGTCTTGCCCGTCTTGGTAGTCGGGCGGTGCTCTACGCTGTGATTGTCATTGGGGCAATCTTCTGCCTACTTCCTTTCACGTGGCAGCTATCCACCGCGCTGAAGACAGCGCGCGACGCTCTCACCTTCCCGCCAATCTGGATTCCCAATCCGATCCAGTGGGGTAACTTCGCGGCTTCCATGACGATTCCTGGATTGCCCTTCGGCACGTTCTTCGCGAACACCATCATTATCACGACACTAGCCCTGACGGGCAATATGGTGGCTGCCCCCATCGTAGCCTACAGCCTTGCACGCTTGCGCTGGCCCGGACGCAACCAGGTGTTCGCACTCGTGCTGGCCACGATCATGCTGCCGCAACAGGTGACGATCATCCCGCAGTTCATCCTGTTCAAGTACTTTGGCTGGGTCAACACCTTCATTCCGCTCATTCTGCCTGCGTGGCTTGGGGGTGGAGCTTTCAACGTGTTCCTGTTCCGGCAGTTCTTCCTCACTTTGCCGGTCGATCTCGATGAGGCCGCCAAAATCGATGGCGCCAGCACACTGACGATCTTGTGGCGCATCACGTTGCCATTGAGCATGCCTGCCGTGGCGACTGTGACCGTGTTCTCGTTCGTGTTCCACTGGAACGACTTCTTCGCCCCGCTGATCTACCTCAGTGACCAGCGGCTGTTCACCGTCTCACTAGCTCTTACACTCATCGTGCAGCAAACGAACAGTCAGCTGCCCCAGTGGGACCTGCTCATGGCGGCGTCGCTCATCGTCATGGCGCCAGTGCTCGTCCTCTTCTTCTTCGCCCAGCGCTACTTCGTGCGTGGCATCGTGCTCTCCGGCATCCGTGGCTAGCCGCTGATCAGAGCTCGGGCTCGTCATCCTAGACGTTCAAGAAAAGGAGTGTTCGTGTCTCGACCTAATGTGCTGCTCTTCATGACTGACCAACAGCGCGCGGACCACCTGGGATCGGCGGGGCACCCGGTGCTCAAGACGCCGAATCTCGATCGGCTCGCCGCGGAAGGCGTCCAGTTCGATCGGGCCTACGTGAACTGCCCTCTGTGCATGCCATCGCGCGCGACGATGCTCACGGGGCTCACACCGCGAGCTCATCAGGTCCGGACCAACGGCATCAACCTGCAGCGCGTGTTTCCGACCCTGCCTGAGGGGCTGCGACGGCAGGGATACCGGACTCATTCCGTGGGCAAGATCCACGCGAGCATCTATGGGTTACCCAATGGAAGCGACCCCGAGTGTCTCGACCCAGCTGATTATCCGGAGAGCCAGTCAATGTGGGCAGAGCACCGTTTGTCCGCCCCACCACTGCCCTACTATGGCTTCGAGTCCGTCGAGCTCACCACCGGGCACGGAGGCGCCGTTGGCGGCGCATACCGCCAGTGGCTCGACGCCACGCACGCGGGCGCCGGGCAGCTGCTGTCTGCCGGCGCTGGCCGCCGTCCGGCGTCACAGGCGGAACAGGCGTGGATCATGGCGCTCCCTCCAGAGTGGCACTACAACACCTGGGTCGCCGATCGCTCCATCTCCTTCCTCGAGGACGTAGCGAGGAGCGATCATCCTTTCTTGCTGCAGTGTTCGTTTCCGGATCCCCATCATCCCTACTGTCCCCCTGAGGTCTGGGCGCACTGCTACGAGGCGGCGGAGATGCCCCTCCCGGTGCGTCGAGCCGGTGAGCTCGACGCTCTGCCCCCGTTCTATCGCGACCAGTTCGAGCGTGACGTCATCGTCAGTGGCCGGCAGCGACGCACGAACATCTCGGATGATCAGCTCCGTGACATCAGGGCGCTGACCTGCGGTATGGTCAGCTTCGTGGATGAGCAGGTGGGACGGGTTCTCATGGCTTTGGATCGCCTCGGGCTGCGCGAGCAGACGATCGTCATCTTCCTCTCCGATCACGGCGACATGCTCGGTGATCACTGGATGCTGAATAAGGGGCCGTTCCACTTCGAGGGACTACTGCGGGTTCCCTTTCTCTGGAGCTGGCGCGGGCACTTTCTGGAAGGGGCGCGCTCGCAGGCGCTGGTGAGTCTGCTCGACCTCGTGCCGGCCCTCTATGATCTCACCGGTGTCCCGGTACTCGAGGGCGACCTGCCGCTGCGTGTGGAAGCGCCGCGACAGCCGCCCGCGCTGCCGGGGCGCTCGCTGACTCCGGTGCTGCGAGGTGAGCGCCCAAAGGTACAGGATGCGCTGGTGGTGGAGAATGATGAGTACTATCTAGGCCTGCGCCTGCGCACGCTCATCACCGAGCGCTACGTGCTGACGGCCTATCCGGGGCACCCGTTTGGGGAGCTGTGGGATCTGCAGGAAGATCCCCAGCAGCTGTGGAACCGGTGGGATGATCCCGCACTGGCGGAGATGAAGCGAGACCTGACGTGCCAGCTCTTCGAGGAGCTTGTGCGCACGGATGGCGCCTTGCCCCGGCGGCTCTGCCACGCGTAGCGCTCAGGCGGCGCACCTGTGGCGTGCTCCACTGCCCGAGCGCTGGCAACACGACCACTGAGGCTCAGCTCTTGACGCCGAATCCGCCCAGCAGCGGCAGGCTGTAGAGAGCCGGCGTATCCACGAAGATGCTCACGCTCTGTACGCCCCGGCCAGTACCGCGTCGTGATGCTCCGCCGTATCCGTATATCCCGACCGGTATTTGCCCACCACTGCCAGCGCGCGCTGCCGGCGCTCCTCGGGTGTCGGACCGCTGGCCTCCTGGGCGAGGAATCTATTAATCGCCCGGTGTATCAACTCCGCCTTGGAAAGGCTGCGCTCACGGCCGATCTCCTCCAGACGGCGATCCTGCTCTTCGGTCAGCTGTACCTGGGTACGTAGCACGGCATCCTCC
>JAMCRV010000094.1 GCA_023381555.1 Chloroflexota bacterium
CGACGGGGCACTGGAACGTCTTCGTCACGAACGCCATCGACGTCGGTATCTACGACGATCTCATCAACGTGCCGTTTGCCAAATACTACTGGTCGTCCGGCAAGTGGATGCCACTCCTGGCTACGAGTTGGAAGATCGTACCGCCGAATGAGTTCGTCCTGACCATGCACAGCGGCCTCAAGTGGAGCGACGGCAAAGACGTGACGCCGCAAGACGTCATCGCCACCTTCAACATTGGCCGCCTGCAGAGTTGGGCGGTCTGGCACTACCTGGACAAGGTATCCGCCTCCGGCAATGACATCACCTTCCATATGGCCAAGCCCGCCAGTGTGGTCCAACGCTACGTCTTGGAGCAGCGTGTCTATTCCGCCGCCACCTTTGGCTCCTGGGCCGACAAAGCGGACGCGCTGTTCACTGCTGGGAAGACGATCAAGGACCCAGAGGTGAAGGCGCTCCTTACCGATTTTGAGAAGTTCCGCCCAGCCGGCATCGTGGCCAATGGCCCCTTCATGTTCGATGAGAAGCAGCTCACCGAGGCTCAGCTTGCTCTGGTGAAGAATCCCACCGGCTACGCTGCCGATAAGGTGCTCTTCGACAAGATCATCGCGTATAACGGTGAGACGCCGGTGGTGACACCGCTCTTCCTGGCCAAGCAGATCGATTACGGTACCTATGGCTTCCCCACGGCCACGGTCAACGCCATGGTGCAGGAGGGCTTCCGCATCCTGACGCCGCCCATCTATTCCGGTCCGGCGCTCTATATCAACTACGCCCGCCTCAAGGGGCTGACGAAACCGGAGGTGCGTCAGGCCATCGCGTATGCGATCGACCGTGTGACAAACGCGACGGTTTCACTCGGCAAGTCCGCCATCGCCCAGAAGTACATGACGGGCCTCAGCGACAACCTGGTGCCGCTGTGGTTGGAACCGAGCGATATCGCCAAGCTCAATCAGTATCCTCTGGATCAAAAGAAGGCCGAGAGCATGCTGCAGTCCGCCGGCTGGAAGAAGGGCAGCGACGGCATCTGGGTGGACGACACCGGCAAGAAGTGGGACTACGACCTGGAGGTTCCGGCGGACTACGCCGACTGGTCAGCCTGTGCGCAGAACCTGGCGGAGCAACTGACCAAGTTCGGTCTCAAGACGACAGTGCGTGCCATCCCGCACGTCCAGGCCGGGCAGGACATGCTTAAAGGCAACTTCAACCTGTCCATTCAGGGCTGGGGTGCCGGCAGTCCCTACCCGCAGTTCTCCTACGAGTCGGACATCCTGGCCAACGTGCCGCCAGAGAATCCGCTCGGTCCCGGCAACTCCTTCCCACTGACGCAGACCACCAAGATTGAGGGTCAGGTGAACTTCAAGGATCTCGTGGTCGCCGCCGGCGAGGGGCTTGATCAGGCAAAGCAGAAGGTCGCCGTGTCGAAACTGGCGCTCGCCTTCAACGAGCTACTGCCCACGATCCCAATATGGGAGCGTTACGGCAACAACCCGGCGCTGGATGGCGTGCGCGTCACCGGCTGGCCAGCCGACGGGGACCCGATCTATCGGAACAGCCCCTACTCCGATTCTTTCGTCGTCATGATGCTCTACACGGGGCAGCTCAAGCCGGTTCAGAAGTAGGTCAACGTTACGCCGGGAAGGGCTGGAGTATTCTCGCCGAGAGGTGCTCCAGCCCTTCTCTGTGTCTTGGATTCCCGGCAACAAAGTTTGCACCCTCGCCGCCGCCATGCTACTGTTATGAGCAAGGCTGGCACGAAAGTTGCTAACGAAGAAGCGAGAGGCTTGCTGCCGACCCCTCCTCTTCCGTCATTGTGAGGGATGAGCGTGGACCTCGAACAGCAGATCCGCCCTGAAACGTCGTTCCGCATCTCGCCTCGCCTCATCCAGTCCACCCGCATCCTGGCTCTCTCTTCTGTCGAACTCTCTCAAGCCATCGAGCAAGAGATGAACGAGAATCCTGCGCTCGAAGTGGAACAACTCCCCGGCTGCCCAAACTGCGGGGCGACGCTCATCGATGGTCGCTGTCTGAACTGTTCTCGACCGCGACGCGACGACACCCAGCTCGACTCAGCAAGCACCTGGGATCGTGAAGATGGCGTGTACGGTTCCTCTCGCCGGAGCAATGCCAGCGATGATGAAGACTTCGATCCCGTGGCTCACGCAGCAGAAGCCGAGACACTCACGGAAGCGCTCCTCAGCGGATTGCGCCCTCTCTTGAAGGCCGAGGACCAGCCTCTTGGCGACTATCTTGTTGGTAACCTCGACGACCGTGGCTTCCTGGCCGTATCCTTGCCACAGGTTGCCGCGGTATTCCAAGTCCCTGTCGAACGCGTGGAGCGAGTATTGCACGCACTGCAAAGTCTCGAGCCGCCAGGCATCGGCGCCCGCAACCTTCAGGAGTGCCTCCTGCTGCAGCTTCGCGCTCTTGCCGAACAGGGTGAGCCACAGCCTCTAGCCGAGCACATCATCCGTGATGATCACCTGAGAGAGATCGCCCAGCGCCGCTGGAGCGAGGTTGCCAGTGCTGCTGGCTGCCGGATCAGCGACGTCAAGGAGGCTTGGATCTTCATCAAGCAACGTCTCACACCCTTTCCAGCGAACGGTTTCCATCCCGCTGTCGAAAGTGCCCGCCCTCAAGCCCTGCGACCCGATGTGATCATCCGCCACTCTCTTTCGGGAGCATTCGAGGTTGAAGTCATCGAAGCCGCACGCTATGAGCTGAAGATCAACGACACCTATCTCGCCTACTACGCTCCGCAGCTACGTAGCCAGGTCAGCCCGGAGGATCGTGCCCACATTCGCGACCACGTGGTCCGTGCACGCTTCTTCATTGATTGCATCCGGCAACGATGGGAGACGTTGCGACAGATCACTGAGTGCCTCATTGAGTGTCAGCGAGAGTTCCTGGAGAAAGGGGTGCGCTTCCTCGTGCCTTTGACCCGAAGCGAGCTCGCGTTGAAGCTGGGGCTGCACGAGTCGACCATCAGCCGCGCAACTGCAGGAAAGTATGTGCTGTTGCCAGATGGACAAACTATCGCTTTCGAGGACTTTTTCGATGCGTCACTGCGCATCAAAGACGTCATGCGCGAGATTCTCTCCCAGGAGCACTCGACAGGACCGCTCAGCGACCAGCACATCGCTGAGCGACTGCGTGAGCATGACTTCTTCATTGCACGTCGCACTGTCGCAAAGTATCGCGACGCTCTCGGCGTGCTCCCCAGTCGCTACCGCTAAGACTGAGGGTAGTCCTTCGACGAGCGCGTTCCGAACGGATCGTCTTCTATGAGTATCTTGTACAGCCGCTGCTGACGCTCGCGCCCCTCCTGATAGCGATCGTGGCTCGCCTTGTCTGGCAAGGTAGTAGGCCCCAGTGCTGCAGCCACACGCGGATCATCGAGACGATCAAGGGCGCCAAGCCCCCAAAGTCCCAGGATGGCAGCACCTCGACTCGTAGCCTCTCCTTCCTGCGAGATGGTCACCGGAGTGCCGAGGACATCTGCCAGCATTTGCACCCACAGCGGAGAATGGACGATTGCTCCCCCATTGGCAATGATCGGAGCGCCCTCAGGCAGCAGCGGCTTCAAGAGGTCGTAGAGCAGCGCGAAGCGGTAGCTGACTGCCTCAAGTCCTGCCCGGAGGAAGTGCCGCGGCTCTGTGGTGAGACTCACGCCGACAAACGCCGCTCGCGCTCGACCATTCCAGTTCGGGCTCCGCTCCCCCGCCAAGAATGGGAGCACAGTCAACCCGTGGC
>JAMCRV010000055.1 GCA_023381555.1 Chloroflexota bacterium
TGATCAAGCACGGATGAGTGCAGCGACGATGCAACAAATCGCAGCTTCCTATCACCCCGCTGTTGCTTACCCGCAGACGCCTCTCGCTCAAGGGCTGAAACTCCTCGCCGCGACGCTGAAAGCAGGGAGTGGCCTGCGGATCGGCTATGTCGTTCTCGGTGGGTTCGATACTCATGCTCAGCAGGTGAACCAACAGCCAAAGCTCTTGCGCCAATTGGGTGATGCCATTCAGGCCTTCTCTAGTGATCTCTCTGCCAATGGTCTCGATAAGGACGTCTTGCTTATGACCTGGTCAGAGTTCGGCCGCCGCGTCCAGGAGAACGCAAGCCACGGAACGGATCACGGCACCGCAGCACCACTCTTCTTGGTAGGCTCAGGGGTGAAAGGTGGTCTCTATGGTGATCCTCCCGATCTCACCAACCTGGACAATGGCAACCTGAAACACTCGATCGACTTCCGGTCCGTGTATGCGACGATAATCGAACGCTGGCTGCAGGCGGATTCTCAGTCAATTCTTGGGGGATCCTTCCCCACTCTCAACGCCGTCGGCTAGCTCCTCTGCGCAGTGTGCTACAGTCCCCCAGGTGTTCTACATTGGGAGGACTGGGGTATATGGGGAATGGTCCACTCGCGGGCAAAGTCGCCGTTGTGACTGGCGCGAGTAAAGGAATTGGTCAAGGAATCGCCCTTGCTCTTGGTAGAGCTGGGGCTGATGTAGCTGTGAACTACCACACCGACCGTGCGGGTGCCGATCGCACCGTTACAGCAATCGTTAGCGAAGGGCAGCACGCACTTGCCATCCAAGGCGACACCGCAGTGCGCGCTGACGTGGAGCGACTCGTCGCAGCTTGTATCGAGAACTTCGGGGCTATCGATATTGCGGTAGCCAACGCCGGCGTCACACTCTGGGAGAGCTTTCTCGACACCTCAGACGCTACCTGGGCGACAACTCTCGATACGAACCTCCGCGGCACATTTCTTCTCTGCCAGGCCGCTGCGCGATGGATAGTGGCACACGGTCGACCTGGCCGGCTCATCACCATGGGCTCCGGGGCATCACGTGTCGCCTTTCCAGGCGCGGCGGCCTACAATGCGTCAAAGGGCGGTATCGCTCTTCTCACCACGGCGATGGCTGCCGAGCTCGGCCCGCACGGCATCACCGTCAACTGCGTGGCACCAGGGGCGATAGAGATCGAGCGTACTCGCACGGAAGATCCGCACTACGCGGAGACGTGGGGACGTCTCACACCAGTTCGCCGTGTAGGTCAGCCTGAGGACGTCGGCCAGGCCTGCGTCTGGCTGGCATCTGATGCAGCATCATTCGTCAATGGCCAGATACTGTGGGTAGACGGCGGCTTATTCATTCAGGGACCGTGGCCACGTGAACGCTATGGTGTAGACACTCCGTAACTTCGCCGGCTCTCTCCGTCTGCCGGTAGGCTTCCGCGCCGAGAGTCTCGTGACGATGTAGGACATCTCGGTCCGGGTGATGTGTCGAGAGGGAGGTCGGCTGCCCGTGGGGGAGGGTGGAGTGCGGAAGAGGGGCAGATGAGCGTGACCAAGCGCGCTCTTTCAGGAATGCTACGATGACCGCCGTAACTCGATCACCGCATCGATGAGAAGTGAAAGCACGTTCTCGATTGCCTCTTGGAGCCGGTCTTCACCGAATCTATACCGCAAGCTATGGAGCACAAGCAAGGATAATCCTGAGGTTCCGCTAACGATGATAACGCCAACGAGCACGGCGCGGCATAGGGAATGACGGCGCACCTAAATCCTTCCACGGGGCCTGTTGCGAAAGGCAAGGCCCTCACCCCAGCTCGCCAATGCTCGCCACCCCTCCCCCAAGCTTGGGGGAGGGGCAGGGGGGTGAGGGTCTCCTTCGCAACGCCATTCTGGTTTGATTTAGACCTCAGCTGAAGCGAAACTAGCGGCCTCGTGCCCAAGTGCATTCATCCGTCGCTCAGCGATCTGTCCCAATGCATTGATCACACGTGCATCCCACAGCCGGCCACTGCCTTGGCGCAGTTGCGTCAAGGCAAGTATCATCTGCGCTGCTAGTTCACCCTCTGTACGGCTGGTAAGCACATCATATGCTTCAGCTACCCGGATGATAGCGGCCCCCACCGGGATTCGTTCAGCTGGCAAGCACATTGGGAAGCCACTACCATCTGGACGCTCACACTGGTGCCGGACGTATTCCCGCCCCACCCTGTACTCCGCTATTCTCCCGAGCAACTGCCACGCGACCTCCGCGTGGCGCCGAAATTCGAGATCCACCGGATCCAGCGTAAGAGCATAGCGTCGCAGCAGGTCGTCTGAGAACCCCATTTTGCCGATGTCGTGCACACGAGCAGCGCTCCGCACGGTATCGACTTCGCCCGGATTCAGTGCAAGTGACCGTGCAAGCTCGGCCGCTAGCTCTGCAACGCGTCTCGCCGTGTAGGTCAGCCTGAGGACGTCGGCCAGGCCTGCGTCTGGCTGGCATCTGATGCAGCATCATTCGTCAATGGCCAGATACTGTGGGTAGACGGCGGCTTATTCATTCAGGGACCGTGGCCACGTGAACGCTATGGTGTAGACACTCCGTAACTTCGCCGGCTCTCTCCGTCTGCCGGTAGGCTTCCGCGCCGAGAGTCTCGTGACGATGTAGGACATCTCGGTCCGGGTGATGTGTCGAGAGGGAGGTCGGCTGCCCGTGGGGGAGGGTGGAGTGCGGAAGAGGGGCAGATGAGCGTGACCAAGCGCGCTCTTTCAGGAATGCTACGATGACCGCCGTAACTCGATCACCGCATCGATGAGAAGTGAAAGCACGTTCTCGATTGCCTCTTGGAGCCGGTCTTCACCGAATCTATACCGCAAGCTATGGAGCACAAGCAAGGATAATCCTGAGGTTCCGCTAACGATGATAACGCCAACGAGCACGGCGCGGCATAGGGAATGACGGCGCACCTAAATCCTTCCACGGGGCCTGTTGCGAAAGGCAAGGCCCTCACCCCAGCTCGCCAATGCTCGCCACCCCTCCCCCAAGCTTGGGGGAGGGGCAGGGGGGTGAGGGTCTCCTTCGCAACGCCATTCTGGTTTGATTTAGACCTCAGCTGAAGCGAAACTAGCGGCCTCGTGCCCAAGTGCATTCATCCGTCGCTCAGCGATCTGTCCCAATGCATTGATCACACGTGCATCCCACAGCCGGCCACTGCCTTGGCGCAGTTGCGTCAAGGCAAGTATCATCTGCGCTGCTAGTTCACCCTCTGTACGGCTGGTAAGCACATCATATGCTTCAGCTACCCGGATGATAGCGGCCCCCACCGGGATTCGTTCAGCTGGCAAGCACATTGGGAAGCCACTACCATCTGGACGCTCACACTGGTGCCGGACGTATTCCCGCCCCACCCTGTACTCCGCTATTCTCCCGAGCAACTGCCACGCGACCTCCGCGTGGCGCCGAAATTCGAGATCCACCGGATCCAGCGTAAGAGCATAGCGTCGCAGCAGGTCGTCTGAGAACCCCATTTTGCCGATGTCGTGCACACGAGCAGCGCTCCGCACGGTATCGACTTCGCCCGGATTCAGTGCAAGTGACCGTGCAAGCTCGGCCGCTAGCTCTGCAACGCGTCTGGAGTGACCAAACTCTCCGTAGGCACGGACATCCACTGCGTCGGCGATCGCTTCCAGGGCCCCGCGCGACTGCGTGCGCAGATCGAGGGCCGACTTCCAGCCGAATTGCACCACCAGAACTGGAAGAAGCATTGCCACCGTGAGGATTGGCAAGGTGACACTGATCAACGCCGTGAGCAACCCAAAGACGAATAAGAACGTCTGCTGTGGCACGTCCATGCGCACGTTGCTCACCCAAAGGCGAGCGGGGTTCTGATGGAGAGACATTCCGGCTGCGCCAAACACCGTCGCCACGTTCACGGCGTAGTAGATCCCTGCCGCCGCCGCCATCGCGAATCCCGCCGCGACCCAGTCGGTTGCTAGAGCCTTCGTCAATGATAGCGGCTGAAGGGCGACGTATACCTGCGCCGCCAGAGCGCCCTGAAGACAAGCACGGCTCGTGTTGAACAGCGCATCAAACCAGGTCCGCTTATGAACAGCGTGAAGATACGCGTGATAAGCGAGCGTACCGGCTAGGATAACCAGCGCCGCGATCACAGGCGGCAGTACGAGTACTGCCGCAAATGCCGGAGCGGTTGACACCGAAATCTTGACTCTCGGTGTCAACCGCAGAGGAAACGCACCACCAATAGCGATGAAGAGAATGAGGGAGATCGCTGTTACGAGATCCTGACTGCGCTTGAGTGCAACAGTACCGAAGACACCCCACTCAGCCCATAGGACAACTACACCCAGGATCACAACGACCGCAGCGAATACCTTCAGTCGGAGCGGAACGACACGCAACTCAGCCATCGATCTCCCTCTGACTCCCCTTCCAGAAGGGATGTGATGCAGACGTGCTCACCTCTGTATCGATCATCCAGATAACGCTAGACCTTACGAGACTGGGACGCGTAGCGTTACGAAGGTGTTCACACGGCCGGAGGCAGTCGCCACGTGCCCGTCTGGGAACGTGACTTTGATGAAGAACGAGTCACCCTGGTGTGTCGACGGGACGAACGCATCGATGGTCAGCTGGTTGTACCCCATAGCGGTGAAAGGATACGATTTAATCACATTGGTGCTGCGGACAGCAGACCACTGCGATACATTGGTCGAGACATTGCCGCCCTGCAACACTACGAGCATTGGGCCAGCAACGCCACCGGGTTGGACCAGGTCAGCGTCGTGCGTGTACAACCCGACATCCACGGTGTGGCCATTCACGGACACTGCCGGGTCAGTCAGACAAAAGTCGTACTCTGCAAACGCCGGCGAAAACGCGATAGCCGCTACTCCCAAAGCCCCAACGACAGCACTCACGACTTTTCGCATCTGTAACCTTCCCTCAACTCAAAGCGAAACTATCGATAGGCAAGCAACCACGAGCTGAGTTTACAGATTTATATTGATAGATGATGACGATAACGGCGCCAAAAATGAAAGATGAACGGAATTTCCTAGGTTGCTATCCCCAGTCAGGCTAGAGTCGATACCGTCCACAGAAACAAAAAAGTTGGGGAGAGTTTCCTCTCCCCAACTCTCGGCTATGTCCGAGTAGCTTAGGACTGAGCCATCCCACCCGCACCGGTATGCGGCAACTGAGCGGGAAGCCGGCCAGGCTTCGCAGTAGTCGCAGGAATCTGAGCCGGCGGCACCTGACTAGGCACACCAGCACTCACAGCGCTGACAATGCTGATCGTCTTGAGGGAAACGCCCTGTAGGTTCGACGAGAAGATCCAGGTCTGGGTTCCCGCCTGTTCCAACGGACCGAACAGTGCCGTGCCGCCCGTCGCTGCCGCAGTGCCACAGGTCCCGATCACGGTCACCGTGCCTGTAACGGTCTGCCCCGTCGTCGTGACACCGGTCACGGTGTGCACACCTGGCGTCAGGCCACAGCCCTTCACCGTCCCACTCACTATGAACGATCCGTTTCCCGTCGCCGTCAGCGTTATCGTCATCGTGCCGTTGGACACCGAAGCCGATATAGCTAACGGTGACGTCGCCTGCACCCCGCTCGATATGTTCAAGACGACAGTGCTTGTGCCAGCAGTAACCGTCGTGGTGATCGCCGTCGTCGCGGTCGATGTCGAAGTAGACGTCGTCGTCGGTGTCGTTTGCAAGTTCGGACTCCCTTGCGGGCTCGCCACTGCGATAGGAACCACGATCGCCGTCGCCACAGCGCCGATGAGAATAGCCTGTTGCACCTTGCCTACCCGTGCATTGATGGCGCGCCACAGATCCAGGATAGCCTTCACTTCGGTCGCTCCTCACTTCTCCGTCGTCACCAAGGCAAGAAACGGTCAGATTCACAATCCTCTTAGAGTACTGACCGCAGTATACGGCGATTGGAGTGACTGTCAAGGGCCAGCACGAACAGAAAGAGCAGACTCAGCCCCCAGCAGTGCACCAGTTTAACCAGCGAAGAGTTTCTACGCATCGCTGGCATAGCGAAGCCTAGACGTAGCCGTTGCAGAGCCAACCCCCGTCGACGACGAGAGTGTGCCCGTTGATGTATCTCGCCTCATCCGAGGCGAGAAAGATCGCTGGACCCACAATGTCTTCCACATCCGCCAGCCTCCCCAGAGGAGTGCGTCGCACCATCGCCGAAGGATCAAGACGCCCCTCACGCACCAGAGCACGATGGAGCTCAGTCCGGACGATTCCGGGCGCCAGGGCATTCACACGCACGCCGCGCCCGCCCCACTCTAGAGCAAGAGTTTTCGTGAGCTGATGCAGCCCACCTTTCGCAGTTGCGTAGGCAAGGCGCTGTGGAAACGCAGTGAATGAAAGCAATGACTCCATGTTGATGATGCAGCCGTTTCCGCGCTCGAGCATCGACCGTCCTACAGCCTGGCAGCAATAGAGGGTCCCATCGAGGTGCGTCGACAATGTCGTGCGCCACTGCTCATCGGACAGGAGTTCCGAAGGTACGACCATCGGATTACCAGCATTGTTGACGAGAATATCTATCTGCCCCAGTTCCTTCTGGACTGCCCCAACAGCCGCTTCAACCGCTGCTCGATCACGAACGTCACAAGTGATCGCAAGTGCGGTTCTTCCAGCAGATCGGATTGCCTCCGCTACTTCTTCAGCCCGCTCGAGTGATCGAGATGTCAGAGCAACTGCTGCCCCTTCGCGAGCGTAGCCTTCCGCGATGCCTTTGCCGATACCGCTGCTGCCTCCAGTGATGAAGGCAACTCTGCCGCTCAATCTCCCCATACGCGCTGTCGTCTCCCTAGGCCGCTCTCATCTGTTCTTCGCGGCACCGTACACTACCGCTACGCGTAGTGTAGTCAAGGTCGTCATATCGACACAGGAAACCTCTTCTCAGTATCAGGTCGCTGGCATCTGGCCAAAGGGAAAGGACGATAGCGCTCGTGGATCTCGCTCTGCGCCATCTCACGGAACATGACCTTCAGACCCTCGCCTTCGCAATGCAACGTGCGAATGCTGT
Source organism: Chloroflexota bacterium (assembly GCA_023381555.1). Lineage (GTDB taxonomy): Bacteria > Chloroflexota > UBA4733 > UBA4733 > UBA4733 > JAMDCW01. Next base: position 7,058 of record JAMCRV010000055.1, read on the forward strand.
CACGATAGATGGTGTGCTCGCCCGTCCGCTCACTGTGCACCTGGATGGCCGCGGTAGCGTCGCTGAGCTCTGGAGCTCAACCTGGCTGCCCACCGGTATCCTTCGAGTAGAACACGCCTACCAGTCGGTGACAGACTACGGGGTCGTGAAATGCTGGCACCTGCACGAGGTTCACACCGATCAGTTCGTGATCACCCGCGGGAAAGCACAAGTTTGCCTCGCGGACATTAGACCCGACTCCCCTTCTTTCGGTCACGTCAACTCGCTGTTCGCTGGGTTTGACCGGCCACTGCTCATCCAGATTCCCCCGGGGGTCATGCACGGTTGGAAGGCACTGCTTCCTCCTGAGCTCATCGTCGTCAACTTTCAAACCCACCCGTACGACCCTTCGGATGAGTTCAAATTCCGCTGGGACTGCGTGCTCCAAGAGGTTTGGGAGCCACGCAACGGCTAGCGCCACAGCACACTGCGCAGACTCCTCACCGTGGCACGGCCCTGTCGCGTCAGCGCTACGGCAACTGCAACGAGGCTGAGATAGAGTACAGCTGTCGCTCCGAGCTGCGCAACAACAGGAAGACTGCGCAGAGCCAGTTCTGAGACCACAGCTGATGCGCCATAGAGACAGATCGCCCCCCCAGCGGGGATGAGCCACTGCCACAGCTGCCCAGCGAAGTGCCGTGCCTCCCATAAGGCGAATGCCGCACCCGCACAAACCCCAGAGACCACCGCAGCAGCCGCACCTACACCTGAGAACCTCGGCAGGAGAATCGCCAGGAGGGGCAGAAAGACAGCAAGCTGAACGAGCTTCGCGCGCGCAACAGCGGCGGAGTTTCCGTGAGCGAGGAGCAGCTGGACAGTGTGATCAAGGAACGGCTGCACGAGCACGTAACTGGCGAAGACTCGCACAATAGGCCCTGCCCCACTCCACTGCGGGCCCAATAAGAGCGTAATGATCGGCGTGGGATACACCATAAGACTCAGTGCAAAGGGCACCAAAGCTAACACTCCAAGCTGCTGCACCCGCTCGAAGGCGTGCCGTTGAGTTTGCACTGCTCCACGCAGCTGCGCATACGTGGGCAACACGACCTGCTGTAAGGCTGGAAGAGCTATCCTGCGTGACACATCGCCGAGCTTGAATGCTTCGTCATAGAGCGCCAGCTCCCGGGTGCCCGCCAAGGCCCCCAGGAACGCCGAGTCGACCCGGTGTACGGCAAGCTCACCACTCTGGCTAATGAGCAAGGCCCACCCGAAACGAAGGATGGAGCGCACCCGCTCTCCTTGCCACTGGAAGGCAAAGCGCTCACCCGAAGCCCCAACGGCTAGGACAAGATTGACAACAGCATCGAGCATGTCACGCACAAGCAGCGCCCACACGCCAGCACCCAAGAAAGCAGCTGCAATAGCCACACTGTGCTCTATCACTCCCGCAGCTATTTGAATCGCGCTGAGGGTGCGGAATCGCAATGATCTTCGCAAAAGAGCGAAGTACGAAGCGGTATTGATCAAGACCAGACGTTGTACCGCGAGGCCGGCCAGCAGCAAGGCAACCTGCTCTTGTCCCCTCATCCAGAAGAGAGCACTGAGACCGGCGCTGAGTACGACGAATATCGCGCCCAGCAGAGTCCCCAGAGCAAGCGCCACTCTGAACAGCAGCGGCGACACCTCTGGCTCCTGGACAAGGTATACGTCGATACCGATCGAAACTGCAAGGGCTAGAAGATCGCTGAGGGCAAGCGCAAAGGCGTACACACCCATCGTATTGGGCCCAAGCACTCTCGCGAACACGATGTTCGCCAGAACGCCGATCATCCCATTTATTGCAACCGTGGCTGTGATGAAGACAGCACCACGCGCGGCTCTCCCGGCCAGCGGCTGCGGCGGCGCTTGATCCTTAACCATGACGCTCCCCGCCGTGCTTACTGACCCTCCCGTATCGAAATCCGGCAGCCCGCCCTACCTGACCTGCCGCAAAGAGGAACAAAAGCTGGAGGTGCCCTCTAAGCCGACCGCTCCGCCAGCCGGGGAGGGAACGATACTGTCAGGGTCAAGACTTCACGGCCCGATAGAGCTACGACCGCTTCGTGTGCGCTCGTGTGAAACGTCCGGTAAGCTGGCCCGTAGCAATGCCTTCAGGATCATGAATGCCCGCAATCTTCAGAAGCGAAAGCACGCTCCCCAAAGGGAGCTTCCGTTCAGCAGGCCCAGCTCGAACCGTAGTCTTCGGCGAGATGTAACTCGGCGGACTCTGAAGATCGAGATAGCCACACTCTTGGCACTGAGTGCAGGGGACCTGACCATCCGCATACTGCACCGTGCTGAGGTCCAAGCGAGTCGATCCGCAGCGCGGGCAGGCGGGCACGGTTGCTTCCTGGCCAGTGACAGCTGCCATCGCGCCTCCTCACCTTGAGTACGAACTTCCAGCCGGTGGGAGTATAGCGCATGTCTGGGAACTCGCCTTCCCCGAATCCGTGCAGTAGCCTATACCGATCTTCTGCTCTTCTGCCACGGCCTAGGGGGCAGGAGACCATTCATCACAACTGAGCCGGATCGCAGCAGTCACCGGAACTAGGAGAGGAACCCCATATGACGCTTACTGCGACGAAGTTTGCGACTGTTCCAAACGTCGCACAGCTTCCTAATGGTGTACGTATCATTCACCTCGCGATTCCCAGTTCCGTTGCGGTGGGCGTGAGTCTAGGGGTCGACGTTGGCTCTGCCGATGAGCCCGCCCAATGGGCAGGCATCGCCCATTTTCTGGAGCATCTGGTATTCCGAGGAACTGAGGCATATCCGAGCTCGACTGCGATCGGTGAAGCAGTGGAGAGCATCGGAGGTGAATACAACGCTTTCACCGGCAAGAGCTACACACAGTTCATCTGCTCAACGCCCAAATCACACGGCCATCTCTCGGCGCTCATTCCTGCCGAGCTCGTAGCGCGTCCCCTCCTGCGCGAAGTAGATGTGAGCGACGAGCGACCCGTCGTGCTCCAAGAGATCGCTCTCGGGGAAGATAACAGCTGGCAACGTGCGATCCGCGCCTTCGAGCAAGTGATGTGGCCCGGAACAACCATGGCCCAGCCAATCATCGGCTACGTCGAGACACTGCAGCGACTCAGTGCGAGAGATGTTCGCGAGTTTTGGAGTGCCCACTATACTCCGCGTAACACAGTCTTCGCAATTGCCGGCGACCTCACTCTCGCTGAAGGGGTCGATCTCGCTGATCGTGTCCTCGGCTCGTGGTCGCCGCCCACATCGACAGCCATCCCGCCATCAGTAACCCCGAGCACTGCCCCTTCGCGCGTTCGCTGGGAGGTCATGGACGATCGCCGTGAAGCCGTCTTTGCTCTGGGCTCCGCAGTAGGGCCGTGGAATAGCGTGCCCCATGGTCCACTCGCTGTGTTGAGTACGCTGATTGCGGAGGGAGAAGGCTCTCTGTTCGCTCGCAGGCTCGTGCGCCGGGCTAGTCTTCTCCACCAAACGGGTGTCCTGGCTTGGCTCAATCGCGACGCTGGTGCCTTTGGCTTCACGAGTGCTGCCCGGCCAGATCTTCTGGAGCGAGCAGTTGCGGCCTCGCTCGAGCTGTTGAATGCGCAAAAACGCGGCATCAAGCCAAGCGATTTCAAGCGTGCGCTGGGCTACGCACGCGGCGAAGCCCTCCGGCAGTGGCAACGCCCACTGGATGCAGCAACCCAGCTCTGCCACCAGGCTCTCATGGGTGAGTCCGATCTGGGCCCAGATGCAGACGTCGCTGCAATCGAGAGCGTTCGGTCAGATGACCTGGAAGCTCTCCTCGTGCACCAGCTCGCAAAGGAGCATCTTGGCATCGCTATTGCCGGACCAGCCGGCGATGAACAACGCATCGAGCAGTTGCTTAACTCCTGAGGAAGGTATATAAGAGATGGAGCTCACCCTCACCCAATCGATGCAACAGGCCGAGGCGCGAAATGGTGCGAGAGTCCTCGTTACAAGCGCGCACGGAACTATGGCGGCCATTTCAGCTGCAGTGCCTTGCGGTTTACGCTGTGACGTCGATAGCACGCCCCTCGGTGCCTCGGTCCTGCTGGCCCGGTCCCTGTCACTCGGAAGTCAGCGTTTCCGCTCGAGCGACACACTGGCATTCGCCATCGAAACCCTGGGCGGCACCTTCGGAGTCAACAACGATCAAGACATGTGCTCTGCCATGGTCACCGTCCCTGCAGACCGGCTGCTCGCTGGATTGGATGCCCTAGTCGACCTTCTCTCCCACCCGCTGTTTCCCGTTGCGGCGCTCTCACGTGAGCGCCGCCGGTGTCGAGAGCAATTGCTCGCATCTGCGGCCATTCCTGCCAGCCGCGCCGGAGACCTCGTCGATCAGCTTTTATGGCCCGATAGTCCGATAGGGAAGTCTGCCCGGGAGGTGGCGAGAAGCCTGAGAACAATCACACGGGACGATGTCGTGCACCTTCATTCCACCACTTTCGGGGCTCAGGGGGTAGTGGTAAGCATCGCAACGCCAGGAAGCCTGGAACAAGCTCTGGATGCTAGCCTGCACGCCGTCGAGACGTGGCCCACGGGTGGCACACCCAACCTAGGTGGGCCCGGATTCGGTGAAGGTCGCTGTGCGGCGGCGGCGATGCCAGCTGATCTCGTCTACCTTGCTATCGCTGCTCCAGCAGTGCCACGCGGTCATCCTGATGCCGAAACGCTGAATCTACTTGCGGTGATGCTTGGCGGCGGCACAACATCGCGACTCTTTGTCGAGATCAGAGAGAAGCGCGGCTTATGCTACGACATCGGCTGTCGCTTCGTGCCAGCTGCCACCACTGGCGCAATAGTCATCGAGGCCGGCGTTCCCCCGGACCAGTTTGCCCCGGCCAGCGCCGCCATCGTGGAACAGTGCCGCCAGGTGACGAGCACCTCCGCACAAGGAGAGCTCGATCGCGCGCGAGCGCTCCTGCTTGGCTCCCTGGCGATGCAATCGGACCGCCCCGAAACCTGGTCGCAGCGGTTCTGCCGGGACCTTCTCCAGCTCAATCGTCCACGTCCATTTTCAGAGCTGGTTGCCACATTCCGGGCGATATCCCTAGAGCAAGTGCATTCTGTCGCCCAGCGCTATCTCAGCCCTGAGCACCTGCGCATTGCCGTAGCTGGCCCAGGCGTAACTGTGCGGTCGGTTGTCAGAGCATGTGCTCAATGGTAAGACCGCTCTTGAAGAGTCCCCAGAGGAGGTCACTCCGTGGTCTTATTCCTCACTGAATCTCAGATAGCCTCTCTCTTGCCCATGACCGCTGCCATTGAAAGCGTAGAATCGGCCCTGCGAGACGTCGCCCGCGGTACTGCCCAGGTACGCCCGCGTCAGCGCGTCCGTATCCCCTCGGCAATCTTGCAGGTTATGCCAGCAGGTCATCCACAGCTAGGCTTGGGTTTCAAGGCCTATGCTTCTACGTCTTCCGGCACGCACTTCTACTTCTTCCTGTTTGATCCAGCGTCCGGCCAGCCGCTCGCCCTCTTCCAAGCAAACCTTCTTGGTCAGATTCGAACGGGAGCTGCAACCGGTGTGGCTACGAAGTACCTTGCCCGGCCCGACGCCGGCACCGTAGGCATCATCGGCTCCGGATTCCAGGCATACGCGCAGCTCGAGGCTATCGCAGCGGTGCGCCCCATCACACACGCACGGTGCTACAGCAGATCTGCCGAGCGGCGAGTGCAGTTTGCCGCTAGCATGAGTGATCGACTCGGCATCAGCGTCACTCCTGTAGCTAGTGCACAGAGTGCCGTCCAGCAAGCTGACATCATCGTCACCATCACCACCGCCAGCAATCCTGTGGTGCAGGGAGAGTGGATTCAGCCAGGCACCCACGTCAACGCGGCCGGTTCTAACCAAGCGGCGAAAAGCGAGATCGATCCCACCACAGTCGCCAGGGCTTCCATAGTTGCCGTCGACCTCCTGGAGCAGGCACGTAGCGAATGCGGCGACTTGCTTGCCGCTGAAGCTGCCGGATCATTCAGTTGGGATAGGGCCTGTGAGCTAGGCGACATCATCTCCGGTAAAACCTCTGGGAGGCGGGATGCTCACGAGGTCACGCTGTTCGAATCCCAAGGAATTGCCATCGAAGATGTCGCGGTGGGTCATCTGGTCTACACTCGTGCCCGAGAGCAGCACGTGGGAATCGACCTCGACATCTGACCGCAGCGGCGTGCAAATCCTGACGGATGGACGATCACCCGAGGCAAACAAACTGAGCGGAGAATACACAATGAAGGCCGCAGTGCTCTACGAAAGGCGACAGCCGCTCATCGTTCAGGAGGTGGAACTCATCGATCCCGGCCCTCGCGATGTGCTCGTTCGGTTCGTAGCTAGCGGTGTCTGCCACTCCGACTTGTCCCACTGGCAGCGCGATACGTGGTCGCCGTTGCCGCTCATTCTCGGCCACGAAGCATCAGGAATCGTGGACCAGGTCGGCACCCAGGTCAGCCGGGTGAAACCAGGAGACCACGTCATCATCGCGTTTGGCAACAAGTGCGGCGAGTGTGCCTACTGCCGGCGTGGGGAGCCCTATCTCTGCACGCCAGAGGATCCAGCGAAAAATATCAGCTTACGCGCCCACGCCCGGCGCAACTCGACGACGGTCTATGGCTTCATAGGAGTAGGCTCATTTGCCGAGGCGACGGTGGTTCCCGAATCCAACTGTGTGCCCATCGCAACCTCGGTCCCGCTCGAGCCTGCCTGCCTCATCGCCTGTGGCGTCTCCACAGGAGTGGGCGCCGTCATCAACGTAGCCCACGTTCAGCCTGGCTCCTCGGTCGTCGTCATCGGCGCTGGTGGCGTTGGTCTCAACGTGATCCAAGGAGCACACCTTGCCGGAGCAGCACGGATCATCGCCGTCGATATCAACCCGCAAAAACTCGACCTCGCTCAACAGTTCGGCGCGACGCACGGAGTCAACAGCAGCGCTGATGATGTGGCAGGGCGCATTCGCCAGCTGACAGGAGGTCTCGGTGCGGACTACGCTTTCGAAGTGATTGGGCTGCCACAAACCATTCGGCAGGCCTACGAGACCGTCAGGAAGGGAGGCGCAGCCATCGTCGTTGGCGTGGCTACCGAGGACGCTGCTGTCCAGTTCTCCGCACCCGATCTGATGCGCTCGGGGAAGAGAATCTTGGGATGCAATGCTGGAGGCGTACGCCCGGATATCGACTTTCCCCTCATCATTGATCTCTGGCAGGCTGGACGGCTACAAATCGAGGAGTTGATCTCGCAACGCTTCGCACTCGACCAGATCAATGAGGCCCTGATCGCTCTGCAACAGGGCAAAGTGACACGCGGCATCCTCGCATTCGCTTGAGGTAAGAGTTGTGCAACCCTGATTATGTATGAGAACGCCAAAGGGAACGAGCTTACCCGCTCTGCCTATACAAGTAGTTCGGCCAGCGCGATCACCCGACCCTCACGCGCCGACTGGACAGCTCCTATCGTAATGGCGTGTGTTTTGAGGCTGTCACTGTATGGCGAGCGGATGCCCGCCATTGAGTTGGTCTGAACCGCCTCAACGAATGCCTGATTGAGCAGGAAGTTACTGTTCTCACGTTCTGGGCGCCAATCTTCGCGGTCACTCCCCGGACGGAACAAACTGAGCTGACCTGCCGAGACGGCCACCACCAAGTCTCTTGCCACGATGTGCACGTAGTTGCTCACATTGGGCATCTGCGCACCTGCTACAGCACACGAGTTGACGATGGAACCCACCGCACCACTCTCGAATGTGACGGAAGCCGCTGACACATCGTCGATGTCGAGATCTGGGACATCGGTGAGCAACCTGAGTCCTGCTGCTGCGTAGACACTGGCAACATCGCCAGCGATGAAGCGCATAATGTCAACTGAGTGTGTGTGCTGCTCGACGAGCATCCCACCGGACTGCGCCTGCCGCCGCCACCACGCTGCCGGCGGCAGCGGGCCGAGCCGGATGGCGATGACGAGCCCAATCGGAACCTGGCGGAGCGCATCACGAGCGCGAGTAAAAGGCTCAGCATAGCGCCATTGATAGCCAACGGCATTGATGATGCCCGTATCCTTGATGTGTGCATCGATCTCACGCGCAACGCCCATATCCGCCGCTAAGGGCTTCTCGACAAACAGCGCTCTCCTTGCATCGATGACCGCATGCTCAACCGCACCGTGAGCGAATGGAGGCAGGCTCACGTACACTGCGTCAAGCTCCACACCGTCGAGCATACTCCTGTAGTCTGTGAACTTCGCGGGCGATAGTCGCGCACTGGTCCGGCTCTGTAGCTGAGCAAGAGCCTGGTCGATGCGCTCTTCCGAGATGTCACACAGGGCTGCAATGGCAACCTCAGGAATCTGGACTAAGTCCAACATCTCCCGCACTGCTCGACCACCACTGCCAATAAATCCGATTCGGAGCATGTCGCCGTTCCCCCCTACCACTGACAGCGAAGCCGACTGTAGCAGCACCACGAACAGTGGTCAAGGACGTGCAGATGTCAGTGATCCGAGCGAAATGGCCAGCGTGGTCGCGGTGCCGGCTCCAACGTGGTGGCTGCATCCCGCAGACGGACGAGCTCATTCTCTAGACGCTGTAAACGCTCGACGTAAGGAGCCAGGGCATCATTCACGATCGCCTGGACAAAGCGCGTAGCGTATTCGCGATCTTCGTCAGCGTCGCGGGAGTCGATCGTCGGGCGACCCTGCGGCCTCCCCGTTCCTGAGGCAGCCTGCACATCTTCCGCGAGCGCCCGCCGAGCACGGCCGTAGGTCATCCCTTGCCGCAACAAATCTCGGGCGTTACGGAGCACCATCACATCTTGGTGACTGAACTCGCGGACCGTGCCCTCACCGGCACGCGCCTCCGGAGACAAAAAGTCACCAAACTCCTGCGTCCAACGGCGCAGCGTCGGAACAGGAACTTCAAGGAGCTTCGCAACTGAGCCAATCTTCATAGCTGCAAGTATAGCGATGCTTCTCGACAACCCCCACTACGGTCCCGCTGGGAAGCTGTTCACACGCGCACTGCAAAGATCGCTCCCTGGCAATCAACAACGGTCACATCGCGCTGATTCGTCACAATGATGGCGAAGCCCTGCTCTTGAGCAGCCGCTTCCCGTGCTGGGCCTTTCGGCTCACACCGGATCGTCAACACATCACCGGGTCGCACAGGCTCCCGGAAGCGTGCTCGTAGCCTCCCACCTGTCAACCAGCGCTCACCGTAGTTGGCTGTAAGCGCCCCCCCCACGATGCCAAGCACCAACATTCCGTGGGCAATCGTACCTCCGAAGGGAGATTGTGCAGCGAACACGGGGTTGACGTGAAGGGGATTAAAATCCCCGCTCCACTTCGCATAGTCATCGATGCGCTCCTGCGTCATCGTGAAGGTCGACACAAAGCCTTCCACGCTTCGTCTTTCTCAACTGTCCCTCAGCTCGAGGCTGCTCCCGGTGCCACGACACTGGTGACAGCTCGCACCGTCGGGACTCCCTGGACTCGAAGCCACAGCTCTATGAACAGAAATAACTGCCCCTGGCGGATGCTCGCTCGGTTGACTACAGCTTCGATATCGACCCATCGATCTACCCCAACCGGACAGAGCACTTCGATGTCCTGGCCGAGATGGATGGTGCCATCAGGCAGCTCGACCATCTCCATGAGGCGCCGAAAAGCCTGAGCGACGAGCAATGTCGGAGGAACCAGTTCCAGCCCGTCAATTACAATACGCGGAGCACTCGTAACTTCATTGTATCTTTCGATGTCGCTTGACGGGATTTTGAGCGAGTCAAGTGTCAGGCGCTGGCCAGCAGTGAGATCGCATGCTTTCACGTGCTATGCCCCTCTCGCCACAAGGGACGGTAGGGATACCACTGGTCAGGATGCTGGCGAATGACCCGCTCAAAGTGGTCTGCTATGAGCTGTGTCATTCGTTGTACTTCGACACGTACGGGCCGGCTACGCTCAGGCCAAATCGGTGCGTAACACCGGATCACGTTGTGTCCATCCGCTGCACGTACAGCGACGATGGGGACGATTCCTGCTCCTGTACGGTAAGCAAGAAACGCGGGGCCAGCTGGCAGGGCAGTATGCCTGCCAAACAGTGCCACCTCAATCGCCGAGAAGTCCTTGACGAGATCTGCCGCCAGAATCACGACCCAGTTACGGCGCAGCGCCTCGACGGCACGGTGTGCGGCATGTTCTTGCTCGACCAGAGTGAGACGGGCCCGGATTCGCGATGCCGCCAGAGCCTTGCTGAGGATACCTGAATCAACTACCGCCAATGCTTGGTAGGGGAGACGCTCGACAATAGCAAGCGCCGACTCCCAAGTGCCAACGTGAGGCAACACTACCACGACGCCACGACCGGTAGCCAGCACTCCATCGAGATATTCCTGCCCGTCGAGCTGTACCGCCGCGCTGAGCGACTCGATTGGGCGGTTCACTGAGCGCAACACGTCCACCACCAAGCGGCCATAGCTTCGAAATGACTGACGTGCCCACCACCGGAGTTGGCGAGACGGCGTACTGAGCCCGAACGCAACCGCGAAGTTCTGCTCACAAGCACGTCGCTTGGATCCCCACAGCCAGAGTACTGTCCTGGCGCCAACAGCAACGGAACCGTTGACTAGCGGAGCCGGAAGGGTATCGACAATCCACCCACCGTAGCGCAGCAAGCGCGGCAGTACCAATTCTGCCAGCAGCGATGCGCGCTGACAGCAGTCCTTGCTCACCCGGATACTTCTGGGTCGCTGTGGCACGCTTTGCGTTTCTCGCAATTCCGTCAGGCTCGACCCTCACAGTCTGTGCTTGCACGACTACGCCAAGCGAGTGTACCGCAGCAAGGCTGCCGAATCGGGCTACCATCGGGAGTTGACAGCGCTTGACTTTGGATGTATCATCCAAGTATGATAGCTACTATGGATGATGCATTCATAGCTGGAGCGCTCTCCCGCCTGCGGACTGCGCTACCCCAAATGACGCCTTCCGAGCGCGTCGCGGCTGGATGGATACTGACGCACCCAGGAGAAGCATCACGCTCCAGTGCCGCCGCTGTCGCCAGCCAGGCAAACGTCGGCTTCGGTAGTGTCATCCGCGCGTGTCAGCGAGCGGGCTTCCGGGAGTTCAACGATCTGCGGACAGGTCTGGCTATCGACCTTCTCGCTCCACCAGCTCGCAGTTCCAGCAGTCTCC
>JAMCRV010000032.1 GCA_023381555.1 Chloroflexota bacterium
GGTCTGAGCTTGAAGGGTGGGTACCAGCTATCCAGCAGATCAGCCATCAAGTAGCCGAGACCCACGTCCTGCTCAATAACAATCGTAGCAACTACGCCGTCATCAATGCCTTCGACTTCCTTCAGCTTCTGGGACTGCCGATGCCGACAGCTCCAGGAGCAGTTGCGCCGATTCTGCGTGAGCGCGGTCTTGACGTAACGTCTGCGGACCCTCCCGTCACACAGGCGTTCGACGTGGAACTCTAAGACGTGGCACGGCTACTTGGACTCGACGCCGGCTCCAGTGCACTGAAAGCACTGCTCTACGACACGGAGATGCATCGAGTGTGCGGCATTGCCCAGCATCCTACTCCGGTACTGCAGCACGCCGATGGCATGAGTGAGTTCGATCCCGAAGCACTCTGGATTGGAATATGTCACGCAATCCGTGCCTGCTGCGCTCAGGCGGATGATCGGCCGGTCGATGGAATCGCGGTTGCATCCATGGGCGAGGCAGGCATACCCATCAGCGACGCGGGTGAGGTGTGCTACCCAGCAATCACCTGGTACGACCGCCGCACGCAACCGTACGTACCGTGGTGGGAAGCACACGTCGGGAGAAAGCGCATCTTCACGATCAGTGGACAGCTTCTCCACCCTATGTTCGGAGTACTCAAGATGCAGTGGCTGCGCGATCACGCATCTGACGCATGGCAGCGGACCGCGCACTGGCTATCCATCGCAGATTATGTCATATTCCGACTCACGGATGCGCTCGTGACCGACTACTCACTGGCTAGCCGCACCATGCTGTTTGACCAGCAACTGGCGACGTGGTCAGATGAGCTCCTCAGTGCTGCCGGGTTTTCAGCAGCCCTTTTACCCATGCCACTTCCCAGCGGTCGCGTTGCTGGAAACGTCACCGCAACGGCCGCCAGTGTAACAGGGCTGCTCATGGGGACTCCTGTTGTCACCGGTGGCCACGATCATCTCGTCGGCTGTCTCGCCACTCAGGCCGCACAGCCGGGGATCGTGTTAGACTCCGCCGGCACCGCGGAGAGTGTCCTGCTCACGACTCCAACCTACAATCCCTCAGATCGTCTGCGCGATGCTGGATTTTCCACATATCGGCACGTCCTCCCCGAACACTACGTTGTAGTAGGCGGTCAACACGGCTCCGGGAGCCTCATCAACTGGATCCTTGATACGGTGTATGGCTGTGGTGAAGAGCGTCCGTATGCCATGGCCTTCCGGGAGGCAGAAGCTATTCCGGTGGGCTGCGACGGATTGCTCTGTCTTCCGCACCTGAGGGGCAGCCGCGTTCCGCATCACGATCTTCAATCTCGAGCAGCCTTTGTGGGCCTTGTCGATGGGCATACTCGCGCACATCTCGTGCGGTCCGCACTGGAGGCACTCTCTCTGTGGCTACGAAGCACCCTGGAGGTACTTGAGTCGGTGCTTCCCACTTCGATTGGATCGGTTGTCGTGATTGGGGGCGCGACACGCTCACCTTTGTGGATACGTATCAAGGCTGATGCCACACGCCGCCGCTTGCGCATCCCCGACGTGCCAGAGGCAGTCGCCCTCGGTGCTGCCTTGCTGGCGGGCACGGGCATTGGTGCGTTCTCAGCTGTGCTGAACGCGTCGCTCTCTCTGCAGCTGCCCCTTATCGACATACGGCCCGATGATCAGGCAGCGATACTGTACGATCGTCTCTACCTGCTCCATGAGCAGCTCTATCCAGCGCTACGAGACATCAACCGTGGGCTCACAGCTTTTGCCGGCACAGCCGGAGCCTGACACATGAGATAGAGTTTTTGCAGCACTTGCAGACACACCTCACCTTTGCTATTCCATACCATCACTGCTCCTGCAACCCGTACACAGAGTAGGCGGGGAGCGACTATTGTGGAGAGGGGGGGCTCGCCCGTGGAGAGGACAGTCTCATTGCGCACCGCGGCCAGTGACGCGGTACAGAATGATATCTTCCCTGCGCTCATCCACCGAGCCCGGTCACTCGACCCTACAGCATGGGACCAGCTCTACACGATTGCATTTCCCCACGTCTACCGCTACATCGGATCGAAAGTCGTCAACATCCAGGATGCCGAGGATTTGACGGAGGAGGTATTTGCAGGCGCACTTCAATCGGCACGGTCACTGCGTGCAGTTGACGAGTCGAGCTTCTTCGCCTGGCTGTTTCAAATCGCCCGTTTCAAGATCGCGGATCGCCTGCGAGCGCAATATCGGAAGCCGGCAGAGCCGATGGTCGAAGAGTTTGATGCACCAGACAATGCTCCCAGCCCAGAGGATAACCTTGTCGAGCGTGATCTCCAGCGGGAGCTGCGAGAAGCGCTGAATGCACTCACGCGCGAACAGCAGGAAGTGCTCCGTCTCAAGTTTGTGCTCGAGTACGACAACGACTTAACGGCAGAGATTCTGGGAAAGAGTCCGGGGGCAATAAACCAGTTGCAGCACCGTGCACTGAACCAGCTTCGCAAGGTGCTTCGCAGGGAGGGGATGATGCAATGAGCAACGAGCGCATCGTTACTCTCCTCGAGGAGGGCTGGCAATCTTTGCAACGCGGTGGGTCGATTGATGCTTTCCTCGCACGCCATCCCGAAGAAGCGGAGGAGCTGCAGCCTCTTCTTGAGTCTATCGTGACTCTCCGAGTCCTACGGTGCGACCCTTCTGGGGAGTTTGCCCACGCTGCTCGATCCCGGTTCTTAGAAGCCGCTGCAATGCGGGCGGCTGCACCAAACAAGAGTAGTAGAGGGCTCTTACTCTCTTGCAAGCGACTGGCCGTGCCAATTGGGGCCGCGGCAGTGCTTCTGGCCTCAGGAGCAGGAGTGTTGACTGCTTCCGCTGACGCGCTGCCGGGCAACCCGCTCTACGTTGTGCAGCAGGCCCGCGAGCACGTTGCTGAGAGGATCGCGCTCACTCCAGAACAACGCGCCAGTATTCAGTTGGCGTATGTAGGGCACCAAATGGCGTTGCTCGCTCGTGCCCGGCAGGCAGGAGCTGGTCCGTACGTCACACTGCGTCTCGAAGAGGCCGCGCTGCGCGCCACCGAGCGCGCCGCAGCAGCAACGGTCATCCTGCCCCCGCGGGAACGGCGACCATACGTGCGGCGACTTGCGGCACTCATTCGCGAAGAGCGCAGCCAGCCGGTGCCGCCCACGAATGCCCAAGGCCTGCAAGAGCGTATTCGATTACGAAATAATGCCCTCCAACAGCTCGACCGCACGGTGTCTGGTCAGCAACAGTCTGATCAGACACCATCACAAGCCACGCCCACTAGCCCGCAGCCCGGCTCGATAGAAGCCGGACGCAACGAACTCTTGCGCCGGTGGCGAGTCAACCTGCAAAGGCGCATTTTTCACCACTCTTCAGTTGCACGTGCTCCGCACTCCTGAGCAGGTGTTCCCGCTGGCGCGATGTGGTGGGAAAACGGTTCATCCCCACGCGCGTGGGGAATACTACCGCACAGTAGCGTATACGCCAGATTATGTCGGTTCATCCCCACGCGCGTGGGGAATACGCCAACCCCAGCGACAATGCCAATGCCGATGAGCGGTTCATCCCCACGCGCGTGGGGAATACGAAGTCATGCTCACGCAGTCGCTCAGCGATGTGGGTTCATCCCCACGCGCGTGGGGAATACATCAAACCCCTCCAACTACT
>JAMCRV010000111.1:0-2134 GCA_023381555.1 Chloroflexota bacterium
TCAGGTATCCCAACGAATCAGCGCCGATGTGCTGCCGGATCTGCGACACCGTGAGCCTGGCCGCGATCAACTCGTTTAATCTGGCCATATCGATACCGAGATGGCAAGGAAACCGTATCGGGGGTGGATATTGAGGCGGGCAAGCGCGCCGTCGCTCTCATGCGTGCTCACGTGCGATCGACCTGGCGACCGGAAGTGCTCTCGGATATCGGTCACTTCGGCGGGCTCTTTGCTTTGGGCTCGTACAAGGAGCCGGTGCTCGTTTCGAGCGCCGACGGCGTCGGCACCAAAGTGAAGGTTGCCATAGCAGTGGATCGCCATAACACCGTGGGAACTGACCTGGTGAACCATTGTGTCAACGACATCCTCACCCTCGGCGCTGAGCCGCTGTTCTTCCTCGACTACTTTGCCACCGGCAAATTGGTGCCCGAGCAGGCCGAGCAGGTCGTGGCCGGCCTGGCGATGGGCTGCCAGGCCAATGGCTGCGCCCTCATCGGCGGCGAGACGGCCGAAATGCCAGACCTGTATGCTCCAGGCGACTACGATCTGGCAGGGTTCATCGTGGGCATGGTGGGGCGAAGTGCCATCATAGATGGAAGCCGCATCGAGGTGGGGAACCGTCTCCTCGGCCTGCCTTCGCATGGACTGCATACCAACGGCTATTCGCTGGCCCGCAAGGTCTTTGCCGGACGACCGCTCGACCAAGCCGTGCCCGAACTGGGGCACTCCCTGGGCGAAGAGCTGCTACGCGTTCATCGTTCGTATCTTCGTCAGGTGCGTGCACTGCTCGCCAAGGTGGACGTGCGGGGCATGGCACACATTACCGGCGGTGGTCTCATCGATAACGTGGGAAGGATCTTGCCGGACGGCGTAGCGGCGCATTTCGATGCTACGCGCTGGAAAATGCCCCCTGTCTTTCGCCTCATCCAGCGCGAGGGGCAAGTGGCCTGGCCGGAAATGTGGCACGTTTTCAACATGGGGGTGGGATTCGTCCTCGTCATTCCCGCTGAGCAGGTCAGAATCGCGCAGGTAGTCTGCCCGGATGCCCTTGACGTTGGCGAGCTGGTGGTCAGGGAAGGCGAAGTGCGCGTCGCAGTCGAACCAACGGACCTGTAGCTGCCCGGGACTCCTCGGTGTGATGGGAGGGAGGATGACGCGTCAAGACAAGGACCCGCTGCGAGTTGCCGTGTTCGTGTCCGGTCGCGGGAGTAACCTGCAGGCACTCATCGACGCCACGCAGAAGGGCCAGTCGTCTGCGCGGCTGGCAGCAGTGCTGAGCAATCGGGATGGCGTCTATGCGCTCGAACGTGCGCAGCGTGCTGGGATTCCCGCGCGGGTGTTCTTGCGTCGGGACTACGCATCCCGAGCCGAGCAACAAGCAGCCATGCTTGCTTACCTGCGCCAGGTAGGAGCCGAACTCATGGTCCTGGCCGGTTTCGACCAGATTGTGGAACCATCGCTGGTGAGAGCGCTGGAAGGACGGGTTATCAACATCCACCCGTCGCTCCTGCCATCTTTTGGCGGTGGGCTACACGGACAGGCGGATGCTCTCGCTTACGGCGTCAAGGTGTCGGGATGCACCGTCCATTTCGTTACCGAGGGCGTCGACACCGGACCTATCATCATGCAAGCACCCGTGCCAGTCCTCGAAGACGACACGGTAGAGACGCTGAGCGCACGCATTCTCGAACAGGAACACAGGATTCTGCCGGCAGCGGTTGAGTTGTATGCCGAGGGACGGCTTCGTATCGAGGGACGGCGCGTACGGATCCTGCCTCCGGCCGGCAAGTCGGACTAGCGATGCCCGCGGCCTGGGAGGCACTGCCCCGGGCAGCCTGCCATCCTCGGGAACCGCTCGTGGCGCCAGTTCACCCGTCTACGGGGACTGCCGGTGATCAGACTGCCTTTCAAGTGGAGGCAAGAAGCAATCCAGGCAGGTGGTAAGCAGTTTCTCTGTGCGGCTTTGTCGCTTATGCAGTCTTCGGCATCACGAGAGTACGGAATCGAGCCTGGAATGAGGCGAATGCGTGGCTCTGATCAACGCGGAAACCCGTGAAGTACACTGCAAAATCGTCTACTACGGGCCTGCCCTGAGCGGCAAAACGTCAAACCTGGTGTATATACACCGGCATGC
>JAMCRV010000111.1:2165-3580 GCA_023381555.1 Chloroflexota bacterium
TTACACTGTTCCCGGGCAAGTGCTGTATGAACGCACCCGTGTTGCGCTTCTAAATGGGGTCGATGGCATTGTCCAAGTCATCGATTCGCAGCGCGACAAACTGGAAGAGAGCCTGACGAGCCTACGCGAACTGGCTCAGAACATCGCACAGCAGCGAAGGGATTTCCGCGCGCTCCCGCTGGTACTCCAGTACAACAAACGCGACCTGCCCACGGCGCTACCGGTGAGCGTGCTCGACCACTACCTCAACTCGATGCAAGTGACTCGGTTGGAGGCCGTCGCGGCCACGGGCGTCGGGGTGTTCCCCACACTCCGAGCCATCGCCCAACAGGTTATGGCGAGTCTTTAGGGCCAGGGAGCGCACGGTTGGCTGCTCGGTCATTGTGCAACGTGGTGTAGGCACTGCTCAACCCCACCTGAGAAGAAGCGAGCGTATTCATCACCCCCCACGAGGGCAATGAGTACTCTCTCTTCTTCTCGGGTCACGAGGATTGCTGTGGATGCGCCAAGACGGAGTGGGGCGCTGTCCTACGAGCCCATGTGATGTGTGGTATACTGAAATCGTTCGTGGGACTGGCTCGCCAGGCCGTTTTCCGGAAACATCGAACACATATCCTCATCATCAAGCGCCATCGGAGGTACATGTGAGAGCAATCATTAGTGTTTCGGACAAGAGCGGGATCGAGGAGTTTGCAGGTGACTTGGCGGCACTGGGTGTCGAGATCTTCTCCACTGGTGGTACAAAGAAGGCGCTGTCTGCGGCAGGGGTTCCTGTGCACAGCGTGTCCGAACTTACCGGATTTCCCGAGATCCTGGACGGCCGTGTGAAGACGCTACACCCGGCCGTTCACGGTGGCATTCTGGCCCGCCGGTCTAACCCCAAGCACCTGGAGCAACTGGCCGAACACGGATTGGGCACCATTGACATGGTGGTCGTCAACCTGTACCCATTTGCGCGCACTGTCGCCAACCCCGACGTCACCCTGAGCGACGCGCTAGAGAACATTGACATCGGTGGCCCCACGATGATCAGATCCGCGGCAAAGAACCATCCGGATGTGATTGTACTGGTGGACCCTGCCGACTACCCCGTGGTGTTGCAGGAACTGAAGGCGGGAGGCGTCAGCGAGTGCACTCGCAAGCGGCTGGCTGCCGTTGCCTTCCAGCACACGGCGAGCTACGACACGCTCATTGCCGAGTATCTGCGCGATGGCGAGGAATTCCCCTCCACCATGACCTTGGCCCTGGAGAAGGTGCAGAAGCTGCGCTATGGTGAGAACCCACATCAGACCGCGGCATTCTATCGGACCGTCAATGCCGGTCCACCGGATCGCAACTGGTCTCTTGGCACAGCGAAGCAGCTGCACGGCAAGGAACTTTCCTACAACAACATACTCGATGCGGATGGCGCGTAC
>JAMCRV010000082.1 GCA_023381555.1 Chloroflexota bacterium
GAAGTGGAGGACGACGAGGCGTGCCTGGCAGAGCCCATCTCCTGCGCGCTCAACTGTCTGGAGCTCTCTCCGGTGCAGCAGGGAGACATCGTGGCCATCATTGGCTCCGGCCCGCTCGGCGTGATCTTCTCCGATCTGGTGAGATGGAAGGGGGCAAGCGAGGTCGTGGTTGTGGAGCGCTCCCGGGAGCAGATCGTGGTGGCCTCGCAAGCGTGCCAAGCCGACGTCTTTGTCAATAACAGTGAGGAGAATTTGCGAGCCAGGATCGCGGAGATCACCGGTGGGCGAGGGGTAGATGTTCTCATCGTAGCGGCCTCCTCCGTGGAGGCGCAGACAGCGGCCCTCCATCTCGTCGCGCCACACGGCAGGGTGAACCTCTTCGCCGGATTGCCGAGGGACAATTCCACCCTCTGCTGGGACGCGAACTTCATCCATTATAAAGAGTGCGCTGTCTGCGGCACACACGGGTCGCGGCCGGAGCACGTGCACGCCGCCCTGCAGTTGATGGCATCAGGAATCATCCAGGCCAAGCGGTACATATCATGTACGCTCCCGCTGGCAGAGATCGACCGAGCCATCGAAGCAGCCAGGGGCGTCGGCAGGCTCAAAATCGTCAAACCATAGGGAAGGAGAAGTGTGAGCATGTTTCTTGGGAAAGAAGTCCGGTTCCGGAGGCTATTCAACCAGCAATCGGGGAACATCCTGGTGATAGCGCTCGATCACGCCGTGGGGTGGGGCGTCATTGCCGGCATCGAAGACATACACGCGACCATGGAGAAGATTGTGGAGGCGAAACCAGACGCCATAACCATGCTCAAAGGAACAGCAGAGCAAGTCTTCCGTCCCTACGTTGGCCTGGTGCCGTTTATCCTCAAGACGACCACCTTCTCTCCCTATCAGCCAGCGTACGACACTGTCGTGGGGTTCGTAGATGAGGCGGTGCGGCTGGGAGCGGACGCGGTGGCAATGGGCTGTACCGTGTGCGGTGATCATCAGGCTGAGCTGCTGCACCAGCTGGGGCAATTCACCCAGCAGGCGGCTCTTGCCGGTCTGCCAACCGTGACCCACATTTACCCGAAGGGCAATCTGATCAAGAAGGAAGACTGGTACAAAGAGGAATACGTCAAGTACGCGGCGCGGGCGGGGGCGGAGATGGGGGTGGACATCATCAAGACGTTCTACACGGGAGACCCTGAGAGCTACGCGCGGGTGGTGCAGGCCACGCCGGCCAAGGTCGTGGTCTCCGGAGGACCGAAGCTGCCGTCCCTGCGCGACGTGTTCCAGATGACGTACGACGCGATGCGCGTGGGCGCCAGGGGGGTGACGTACGGGCGCAACGTCTGGCAGGCGGAGAATCCCGCGGCAGTGGTTCGCGCGCTGAAGCACATTATCCATGAGGGAGGCACCGTTGGAGGAGCACTGGAGATCGCCGGAGCATGAGTACCTTTACCTCACGTCACAAGAGGTAGGCAGGCAGGCCATCGGTTTCCTGCCGGTAGGTTCCCTGGAGACACACGGAGCCGCATTGCCGTTGGGGACGGACGTGCTAATCGCCGAGGCCTTTGCTCGAACTTTCGCGCGTAGGGTGACTGGCGTGGTCTTGCCCGCCTTGCCCTATGGGTTTTCCCCGAATACCGCTGGCCTCCCTGGCACCGTCTCCCCGACTGGGGAAGTGCTAGTGGCCTACTTGAAGGAGCTCTGCCTCTCGCTTCAGCAAAACGCATGCGCCAGACTCATCGTGCTAAGCATACACAAGGGCAATGACGCGGTGATCAGGGTGGTGGTCGATGATCTTTTCCATTCTCATGGGATCTCAGTCTTCTATGTGAATCCGTATAGCTTCATGGGAGAAGCGATCGATCGTGAGCTCTTTGCCGGAAGGGACAACAGCTACAAAGAAGGTTGCCTGCTTTTGGCTTCCCTGAGGATCCTGAACGACCAGCACGTCTCGCGCTACACGTGCGACGAGAACACCGCGGCCCCACACCACCCTGACTTGCAGATGCTCCGGCACCACGGCTCACTCGGATTCTCCTACCCTGACGAGGAATCACATGTTGGGAGCCGCAGGGATCTCGATGTCGAGGGAGGTTTGCGCTTCTTCAAGTTAGCTGAGGACCAAATGGCAGAACTCGTGACGGCTTGGAGCAATCTTGGTCCGTGACGGCACCGCCGGGTGAAAGATCCTCGTCACCGGCCCCGCGACAAGGCAACGATCTCCACCGTGGCCATGACGCCGAGGATCAGCACCGCGTTCACCCAGGTGAAGACCCCGAGCAGGTGCAGGACCGCACAGATCACCACGAAGAGGGCAATGCCCGCCCCCTCGCGCATGGCGCGACCCCGGTCCGGCCGACGCAGCTTCACCGGGAAGAAACGCATGCCGGCGCCGTAGAGCAGCGGGGCGCAGAAGGAGGCCAGGGCAAGGAAAAGGATCAGCAAGAAGACCAGGTCGAGAATGGGTCGTGGTGACTCCGTTGTGCCCGGCGGCACCCGCGCCAGAAAATAGCCAAAGGCAATCCAGCTTACGGTGGCCACGAGTGTGTAGATGCGGGAGCGCAGCACGCGGCCGAACGGGATGAAGGTGAGGATGGGAGCCAGGCAGAGCCACACCAGCGCCAGGGCCCAGGGAAATGGGCCGGCGCCGTTGCCGCTGCTTCCCAGCACGACGTACAGGTAGCCAGCCCACGACAGGAGTGTCGCCAGCAAGTAGATGGCGCGCAAGAAGAACACCAACGGAGAGCGCTCAGTTGATGGAGAACGTTGATCCATCTTCCGTCTTCGTCACATCGATCCGCACGGGGAAACGTTCCTTCAGCTCCGCAATGTGCGTGATCACGAGAATGCGTGAGAAGTCCTCCTGCACCGCCTGAATCGCTTGCACCAAGCGGTCAATTCCTTGCTCATCCTGTGTGCCGAAGCCCTCGTCGATCACCAGGGTTTCCAGCCTGGCCCCGGCGCGATGCGCCAGGAGCTTGGAAAGTGCTACACGCACGGCGAAGTTGATGCGAAAGGCTTCGCCGCCGCTGAACATGCCATAGTCACGCGTGCCGAGCCGGTCCGAGATCAGAATGTCCAGCGTTTCCACCACATCGCCCTTTTTGGTGCCGCGCTGCATATCGAAGCGCAGGCTCATCTGCTCATCAGTCATGCGTCCCAACAACTCGTTTGCCTCGTCCTGGAGCTCTGAAATGGCGGTGCCAATGATCATGGCCTGGATGCCCTTTCTGCCAAACGCCACCGTCAACTCCTCGTAGACGCCTTTCTCGCGCAGCGAGTCTTCCAGTTCGCGCTGCCTCTCCATCTTGAGACGCGCCTGTTCGTCGCAGTGCTGGAGCGACTTGCGCAGGCCGCCCAGCAGGAGCTGTTGCTGGCCCACTCGCTGCTGCAGGCGTATGGACTCCCGCTGCGCCTGCTCGATCTGCGGCAGCAAGGTGCGGCGGCGTTCCAGGTCCACTGCCAGCCGCTCACGCTCGGCTCGATCCCGCTCCAACAGCAGACGCCAGCTCTGTTCGGCCTGCTTCTGCTGCTCCATCGCCTCCCGCACGCGCACGATCGACTGCTGGGCCGCTTGCAG
>JAMCRV010000102.1 GCA_023381555.1 Chloroflexota bacterium
CGCTGAGGAAGCTGCTATCCCAGACGTCGACGTACAGAGCGCCGTCGATGTATCCCTGGACGTGGCTGCCACTCAGGACGAGTCTTACGACGTGCCAGTTTCCGCCCCAGCTTACACTTCCCCCTGCTGAGGCCACATTGTAGACAATTCCGCCGACCTTCTTCCAAATGCGCAGCCCTCCGCCAAAGACGTCCGCCCAATAATGGTTGTTTATATCCTGCCAGCGGAAGAAAAGATTGGGCGAGTAGTTCGTGTCTGGCATTTGGACCTTGGCCTGGAAAACGTAGTCACCGTAGGACGGCGTACTGGCCAGAGTGTAGGCGGCTGGCCTGACTGTCACGTTGTCGAAATGGTGATGCGCTCTGACGGAAAGCAGAGCGACTCCTCCGCTCGCGAAAGTGCTGTCCTCGGCCGATATGTAGTAGGCACCGTTGACATAGCCGTACATCTTGTTGCCGTTGACCACCACTTTGAGCCGGTACGTAGTGTTGGCATACCAGGGGAATGAGGCGCTGGCCATCCTGAGCCATCCTCCGCCCAGTCTTCTCCAGAAGCGCACCTCGTTGGCCTCGAGTTGAAGCAGGTAGAAATTGCCCGTGTCCTTGTAGCGAAAGGCGAGTGCGAGGGAGCCTGAGTTGGAGCCTATCTCGCTGGCATCGACCTCGGCGGAGTAGTTGTACAGTTGCTCTCCGGTCGGAGCATTCCAATGCGATATCTCCCAGCTACTGCCTGCCGAGTTGCTGTATTCACCATTCTCCACGGCCCAGTAGCCACTGTCCTGGACCCAGTTGCTTGAGCCATAGGAGAAGCTCTCGGAAACGGGATTCGGCGAGCCGCTGTAGGTGCCATCGTGATTGGCAGTCCAGGAACCTGAGAGAGGCGACCAGTCGTAGGAATAAGTATCGAACGCGTAGCTGCTGGCCACCGCCGTGCCGCTCATCGCACCGCTCTGCACAGTCCAGCTGCCTTCGTACGTATCCCAATTGCCGAGGTTGGCGAAGCCGTCGGCGAAGAGTGTCCCAGCCGACGTCGCCGTGCCAGAGGCGGCGTGCACGTGCGATGGATCGTAAGAGTAACTGGTGGTGGAGCTGCCCTGCGTCTTGCTGTCGATGTTACCGATGGCGTCGTAAGTGTAAGCTTCTGTGTAGCCATTGGTCGAGGTGATGTCAGGGCTGGCACTCACGAGCCGGTCGAGATGGTCATAACTGTAGTTCATTAGACCGCCGAGGTTGCCCGACCTCGCGTCGTCGACGTTGGTGACATTGCCGACGGCGTCGTAACGGTGCTGGAGCTCCTGTAGGGTCTGGCCAGAGGCCATAGTGTTTATGCGCCAGAGCCTGCCGAACGAGCCCGGCCCGTCGCCGCCTGGCGCATCGTAGCTGTCACCCATACCGGCGGCATTGTAGCCGTGGTAGCCGAAGTTGGTCTGGATCGCGCCGTTGCTCAATCCGAGGCTCTTGATCTGCCCCTGGGCGTTGTGGGTGGCGCTATTGAGATAGCGGTCTGCGCCGACGACGCTGTAGAGGCGGGTGGCGAAATCGTAGCTGTTCGTCACCACCTCGCCGTCGGGATACGCTACCGTGCGCGCCTGATCCATCGCGTTGTAGGTGTACGTCGTGGGGTATTCCACGCCGTCGATCGTCTTGATCTCTTTGCTGAGTCGCCCATTCTTATCGTAGTACCACCTGGTCGATCCCGAGGTATCGGTCATGGAGGTGCGATGCCCTATGGCAGAGGAGTTCGCGTCGCCGTTGTCGACGTCGTAGGCGTAGCTGGCCAGTGTTGTGCCCAGGGGCGATTCCTTTTTGGTCAGCCGGTCGATTAGGTCGTAAGAGAATGTGATAACCTGATTCTTCGCGTCTGTCTGCGTCTTGAGGTTGCCCTGAGCGTCGTAGGTGTAGAGCCAGTGCCCCATGTCGGGGTCGACCATGTCCACCTTGCGCCCGATCTTGTCGTAGCTCATCGTGGTGCGGTTGCCCGCGGCGTCGACTACGAGCGTCAGGTTGTTGAGGTGATCGTAAGAGTAGGTAGTGGCGGCGTATTCCGTCCAGGGATAGCTCGTGCCCGTGTACTCGCGCACGGTCACGAGCCTTCCGAAGGCGTCGTTCTCGTAGCGCCTGGCGTGCCTGTTCTCGTCGACGCTTGCCCAGGCCCAGGCGTTGGGATCGTAGCTAGTCTCTTTGTAGGTAGTCCCATCTGGGTTGTAGATGAACCTTGGCCGTCCCAGCGCATCGTAGGTATACCGCGTCATCGGCTTGTCCGTCTTATTCCAGTCCACACTCTCGAAGGCCCCGCTCGTTCCCTGTACCAATCTGGGCACGGTTTCCCAGGCTTTCAATCCTCGATTGTCGTAATGAACGTTCTTCAGCGAAACGCCGTTAACTGTGTCCGAGTACTCCTGCACGAGCCTGCCCAGGCCGTCGAAGAACTGCCTGGTGGTGAAGTATTCGGCGGTACTGGACCCTCCGTCGTCCTTGCGACGCTGGGTGGTGATGCGGTAGGGCACGGTGGTCGTGTCGTAGGCGTATTTCACTGTGGCGGCGTCTGTCGGCGCTTCCAGCGGGTTGCGGACGTCGGTTATCCGACCGAAGGTATCGTAAGAGTAGCTCCAGGTTGCGTTATTGGCGTCTGTCTTGCTCAGGAGCTTACCCGTGCCCGGATCGTAGGTCGTGGTCTCCTGGTCACTGACCGGGTTAGTGGTGATCGTTGGGAACGTGTGATATGTGGTGTCGTACTGAATCGTCGTCGTGTAGGGCGTGACGCCGAAGGCATAAGGGTCGCCGTATTGAGCGTGCTGGGCGGCTTCCGTGCTGTTACCGTATGAGTCATAGGCGTAGGTGACGTCTGATAGCTGATTTCCCCCGAGGTTACGCCTGACAGCAGTAAGCAATCCACGGCTACCAGGCTGATCTCCCCAGCCCATGTGGCCGTCGTAGAGGTACCAGGTCGAGCTCTTCCAGTCGCCGTCGACGTTGGAGCCGTTATTCTCGTAAACGTTGACGAAGGCGGGCTTGTTCACGATGTACGCGGTGGCGTCGGCCCGCGGGAAGTAGCCGGTGCGAGTGTGCCTGTACCACAGGCCCGACGCGGGATCGGCCTCGCCCCACTCGTACACGTCGGTCAGGTTGCCGAATTGGGTGCCGTTCTGGTTGACGGGATCATAGGCATAGGTGGTCGTGGAGCGCTTGGTGCCAAGATACTCCGTGGCCCGGTCGAGGTGAACGAAGGTGCTGCCAGTAGATAGCGAAGTGGCGCTCCAGGTGCTCCGCTTGCTGGAGAGCACCGCCCCAGCGCCATCATGCTGATCCTCCTCGTAGGGCTTGCCCTCGAGGTCGGGGCTATCGCCGTACTGCGTGCCGTCCTCGTAAGAGAGGGTCTGCGTTAATATGCCTCCACCCCCGTCGATAACGTAGCCCTGGTGGAAGCGATGGTGCGACACGTTTCCCGCTGGATCGGTTACCGTGACCAGGCTGTAGCCTCGGAACTCAGTCTCGTCCCACCATTTGTCGGCCGGCTTGTAGTCCCGCTGATTCTGATAACTGTAGCCATAGGTGCTTACTCCCCCAAGC
>JAMCRV010000072.1 GCA_023381555.1 Chloroflexota bacterium
GGGTGGTCGCTCGCGAGACCATCCGGGCGCTGCGCAAGGATGTGCTCGCCAAGTGTTATGGCGGTGACGTGACGCGCAAGCGCAAGCTGCTGGAGAAGCAGGCGGAGGGCAAGAAGCGCATGAAGCGCGTTGGCAACGTCGAGATTCCCCAAGAAGCGTTCATGGCAGTCCTGAAGCTACAGGAGGAATAGCGAAGGTGAGCAGGCATGGCTGGCATTCCACCAACTGGCCATCGCCACTCCCGCCAGCCGCCCTAGTGACCGGTGTTGCGCTCCTGCTCGCCGCGTGCACAGGGGTACCGGGAGCAGCGTCACCGGCAGGGTCTGCTGCAACCAATGGAACGGCTTCAACCGAGCAGCATGCTCTCGGTGCCACCGCATTGCCCGGGCGCTTCCTTGTTGAGCCAGATGACGGCGTGCAGCCATTTATCTCGGCTATCGACAGTGCCCAGCACACCATTGATCTCACGATCTATCTGCTGACGGATCGTGAGGTCATCGCCGCTTTGGAAGCAAGCGTCAAGCGTGGGGTGCGCACACGTGTGCTTCTGGAGGAGCATCCCGTGGGCAACGGACCCGGCAACGGGACAATCTACCAGCGCCTCCAGCAGGCTGGGGTCGATGTCAAGTGGTCGAACCCGGCCTTTCGCCTGACGCACGAGAAGAGCCTGATGATCGACGGCAAGACCGCCTTCATTATGTCGGCTAATCTAACCTACAGCGCTGTCACCCATAATCGCGAATATGCCTTTGTCGATACTGATCCGCAAGATGTGGCGACCGATGAAGCCATCTTCACTGCGGATTGGAACCGCATGAGTGTCACGCCGAATGATCCCCATCTCGTCGTATCCCCAATCGACTCGCGCGCGAAGCTGACCGCGCTCATCAACAGCGCAGCAAGGACGCTCTTCCTCGAAGAGGAAGAGATGGAGGATAGGCAGCTCGAAGCAGCGCTGATCGCGGCGGCTCATCGAGGGGTCCAAGTGCGCGTCATCGTGCCGACGATTCGGGGTCCGAGCGACTACAACCTTGCAGGAGTGCACACGATCGAGCAGGGAGGTGTGCAGGTGCGCGGACTAGCCAGGCTCTATCCGCATGCAAAGATGATTCTCGCTGATGACCACACGCTCTTCATCGGCTCGGAGAATATCTCGACCCCTTCACTCGACGCTGAACGAGAGCTAGGCATCCTGCTCACAAACGCTGGTGCGATCAAGCGAGTCGAAGGGGTATTCCAGAGCGACTGGTCGGCAGCACAGCCCATCTCGAGCTAAGTGTGAAGCGTTGACACAGGTGTGCGTCTCTCCATAGGACAGAGGCAGCACTGCTCTTGTCAGTCGTGCACGAGCGTGGAGCGCAGCCACGTGGAGGAGCGGCACTATCGGTGAGATCCCCGACCTATACTCTGACTATGATGTCACCGCACAGCGAGCCCAGTAGATTATGTCTTGTGCTGATAGTGCTGGTTGGGCCGCTCATAGCAGCGCTGCTTACCGTCGCCCCTGCCTGGGCAGCTAACAGCCCCTCCACCGTGCCTGTGCTCTCCCTGACAGAAGAGAAGCTCAGCAGTACGGTGACCAAAACGGTGATCGTGACCTCGTTCGCCACGAGCCACGATCTGGTCGAAGTCTACAACTACCAGCCAGTCGCCCAGTCAACTGATTGGCATAAAGCGACGGAGATGGATGATTCCACGTGGGTCTTCCGACCGGGCGGTGGTCCTCCGAAGCTCGCCATCTTCTTCACGGTGAAGGACGGGAAGCACATTGCGGAGTTGTATGACGACCAGTTTGGGGAAGGGGCTGCTCCGGTCGCGCTACACAACGATCACGTGGTGCTGACCCATCCCATTCACTGGACAATGCGTGCTGAATCGCTCACCTCGTGGTATCTCCCAGGGGGACGCATTGCCGATCAGCTGTACTTTGAAGGAGCTTTCTCCCTTCCCTACGAAGCTGATGCTAACAGCGTGCTTGCGCAGCACTGGCGCGGCCACGCTGCTTGGGACTATACGCTCTACGATCCTACTGGGAGTGGGATCCCGGAGTATGGCCTGCTCAGGCTGTTCCCATTTGTGGCGGGGCTGGCCAATACGCCGCGTACCGATCTCATCTTGAACGTGGAGCACTATCGCATTGAGCCTTTTCACAATGTGGTGTTCTGGCCCTACTTGAGTCCGCAGTTCATGCATCTCCGTACCTGGTTCGACCGGACCCCCCCTATTTCGATGAACTGGCAGGATGGCAGGCTCGTAGAGCTCTCGAGCTTCTTGCCGAACTCGGAGCCTGAGAACGGGGAGCAGATCTTCTCCGCCTATCCCTTCCATCTGCACAGTCCGAACCAGGCCGATTTCGAGAATCCCTTTGCGTACTATCGCTTCGATCCGGGCAATACCGGCTTTCCGAACCTCATCATTCGCAACTATTACTTCCCGAAAGGAGACCTCTACCAGCAGTACGGCGGCACACCGTCACCAGTAGAGTTCGTGCGCTATAGCTGGGGCAATGGCAACGGTAGGTTGCTCTACAAGATAGGCCTCTTGGGGAGGTATCCTGCCCAGGATGAGGTCAAGGTCGGGTCAACGACTATTGCGTCAATGGACTATGCCACGTTCCCTAAGTGGATCATGGCGCACATCTGGGACTTCGTGACGTTTGTTGCCAGTGAAGACGGTGGCTTCCGGAGCAGCGAGGGGATTTACGCGTGGGATCAGTCTGGACGCATGTTCGACTATGCCTACAACTATCGAAACACTGCTCCAGTCGATCAATACCAGTCCATCGCTCCTGGGTTCCGCGGCGAGCTGAGCCCTTCGGTCACGGGCGTAGTGAAGCTCTACGTCAGCCATATTGACGGCCGGCTCCACTATTTGGGAGCGACCATGGGGGTGTGGAACGTTGATGGCGACCAGGTCATTCGCACCGGAACGCTCGACGGTCAGCATATCGGCATCTGGAAGCGCTCGGTCCACGGCCGTGAGGTCGAGGCGCTCTACCACGTTCCCGGCATGCTCCTCTATGCAGCGCAAGGGCGCGTGGTGCTGCAACAGGTCGCACTTCACAGCAACTCTGGTCCGATCGATCCTCCCACCGATGAGACGTCGCTCAATGCCCTGCGTGCCCAGTTGCCATCTCAGGTCCCTGACATCGCGGGAGAAGGGCTGGATGCTATGCTCAACCCGGCCTCTCCTCAAATTACTCTCGAGGGTGCAAGCCTGCGAGACGTCCATATTCTGCAGAATGGCTGGCGTGCTGAGCTCCTGCCCAGCCCCAATGTCACGCTGCGTGCGGCTACGAGCTTCCCGAAGGGTGCGCTGCAGGCACTCATCAGTGAGTTTCGCTGCGGCGCGCCGCGGCTGGTGCTGAACACGATGGTGTATGACTGCACAGCGCTCAGCGATCAGCCGCTCGCCGTGTCGTTCAATGGCGCCTGGCATGCCCAGAGTCTCACGCCCGCGAATGTCCATCTCACCAGCTTGACCGTGGGGCGCAGACAGGCGACCGGAGCATACGCTGAGCAGTCCGTCAGCCTCACGGTGGCGAATG
>JAMCRV010000053.1 GCA_023381555.1 Chloroflexota bacterium
CGAGGGCATTCTCGAGTGTCTGGCGGAAGGAATCAACCAGCCTGATCCTGAAGCGCCGCACGGGCAGGTCCTCTTCTTTGTAGAGAGAGGGAGTGTGCTCATAGAAGTCGTTGAAGGCTGTGGCAAGCTCGAAGGCGTACCGGGCCAGGGCAGATGGAGTGAGCTGCCTGGCGGCTTCTGCCACTACTTCAGGGAAGCGTCCAAGTGTCAAGGCCAGCGTCTTATCTTGGGGCAGCAGCGCTGCCGGGAGATGCGCTTCAGGAGCGGTACCTGAGCGGTGCAAGACGTTGCAGGCGCGAGCATAGGCATACTGGAGGTAGATGCCAGTGTCGCCCGTGTGCCGCAACGCGTCGTCGAAGTCGAATGGGATAACCTGCTGGAGGCCGAACTTGAGAAGGTAATAGCGTATGGCTCCTGCGGCGAGGGCTTCGGCGGTGCGGGAGTCTGTAGACTTGCTGCGGCCGTCGTGTCGTTGCTGGTCAACGCGCTGTTCCAACCGCTGGGCTGCTAGAGTGAGGAGGTCGTCGGCCTTGACTTCAATTCCCTGGCGCCCAGAAAAGGCGTAGGTGGTCTTGCCTCTTTCTACAGGCACACTCAGAACGCTCGCGGCATCCGCGGAGAGGGCCACGACTTGATAGGACAGGTGGATCGAACGATCCGCTTGCTCAGTGAAGCCGAGACGCCGCAGCATCTCGTACACCACTTCCTGGGTGTAGGACTGGCGGGCATCTATGACGTTGATGACCGTGTGCGCGTGCCCGAATTGCTGGTGTGTGGCTTCCGACGCTTTGTGGGTTGTCGTCCAGAGTGTGGCACCGTTCCACTGGGTCCCCCAGACGCAGTAGCCAAAGTCTCTGGGTAGGATACCGAACTTCCACATTTGGTAGGCAAGGTCTTTGCCGGTGTAGGTGACGACACCGTCGCTCTTGACTAGCACCTTATCGGTGATGCGCTGCCGCCCCTCGGACGCCGTGACTGCGCCTTCACCAAAGGGGACGACCCAACAGCCGGCAAGCTCGCCTTCAGCTGGATGCTCGAGCAGGTTTCGGCTTGTAAGCAGTTGGAAGGCACTCTGCCAGAAGCCGAGAGCAAGAATGTCTGACTCCCAAGTGAGGAGGTCATAGGCGATACCAACGCGGCTCATCGTCTCTAGGTGGCGTGCAACGATCCGTTTGGAGAGATCCTTGGCAAACCGCGCCGTATCGTTGTCCCGCTGCTCGATCTCGCGGAGCACTGTTCGGCGCCGCTCCTGCAGCTCGGGATTCGCGACATAGGCTCGCTGCACCTCTGTGTAGACCTGCGAACAGAAATAGTCGAAAGGAATGGAGCCGTCATATACCTTGCCCAGAGTCTGGAAGCCGACTACGACGTCAGCAACCTGGGCGCCAGTGTCATCGATGTAGTTTTGAACTTCGACAGCGTATCCTTGCGACCTCAGCAGACGCGCGACCGTGTCTCCGAGACAGGCATTCCGCAGGTGGCCGACGTGGGCTGCCTTGTTGCTGTTGACGTTGGTGTGCTCGAGGACAATCTTGACGCCCGTTGCCGTATCAGCGTAACCGTACCTGTGTGCAGCAGAAAGGATGTGCGTGCAGAGTTCGTCTGCGTACACGACTTCGTCAACGAAAAAGTTGATGAAGCCAGGAGGCGTGACAGTTACCTGACGGATGTAGCGTGGGAGGGTTCCCAACAGGGCAGCAGCGATCTGGTGTGCAATCTCCAGCGGTGAGCGCCGCAGTACCTTTGCTAGAGGCAGAGCGACAGGGGTGGAAAGATCACCGAACTCGGGCTTGGATGAAGGGCGGATCTCAACTCGTTCAGGCGCTTTGGCTGGAAATAAACTGCCGAGAGTGACGCTTACACGCGCCGTTAGCACTTCTTCAATCGTCTCCACGCACCAAGTCCTCTCGACCGAACCCGGCCGTCAGTGTACCAGCGATGGTGCTTGCAGCCTGGTTGCCCTGCTGGTGAGCCTCAGGCAGCAGGAGCTGTGAGCCGGACAGGGAAGCGGGCAGCTTCTCCGGAGCGGATAAGACGCGGAACAATGTCTGTGCGGTTTTCAACAGCAGCAAAGTCGACATCAGCGAGCAGCCCGAGGGGGGCTAGTGCTCGAGCACTGCGCGAGGAGTGAAGGGCGCGTGATGACTCAGGCTCTACGTTGACGAGCGCCATTGCTGCGCGGGCGGCATCGGTGAACTCACATGGTGTGGGGTTGCAGACTGTGATCTCCTGTGCCAGACGACCGGCCGTCCAGCTGTCATCGAAGCAAAAGTGACCATAGCTACCGGAGCACACGAGGGTGATTGGCCGTTGCCCAGAGGACAGCTCACTCGCTGCCCTTGCTACAGCCGTGAGGTTGGAGAGGCTCCCAATCAGCACAGCATGGGCGCGGTGGACAGCGTGCAGTGCCACCGTCCCATTCGTAGTGCAGAGCACCGCAGACTTCCCGTCAAAGCGTTGCTGCTGGAAAGCTACCGGTGAGTTGCCGAAGTCGAATCCTTCCGGTCTCCTGCCTTGGTGCTCACCGCATAGGACGAATCCGCGGCTGCGTGCGAACTCCTCTCCCTGACCGAGCGATGGCGCAGCATACAGCTCGAAGAGTCCACGTGAGAAGAGGGTGACGATACTCGTCGTTGCCCTGATGACATCAATGACCACCGCCACGCCGAGGTCGTCTTCGATCAGATCTCGTGGTGTGAACGCGACATCAACGCGCATACTATTCCCTGCCGGCAACTGCTTCGTTAGCAAGGGTAACTCTAAGGTGACGCTGCCTTGCGTTGCAGCATCAAGGGAGAGCGCAACTCATTGGAAGCTTGAGGCTGGAGCGTCGTGTCCACTTCATAAGGGCGGTATCCGGGGGCAGTTACCGTGATGCGGATGGGGTCGTGGGCGGCTACCTCGATATCGTAGGCACCCGTGAAGTGCAACGTCTTGTGGTCAAGCCGGATGGTGATCCGTGCTTGGTCTACCTTCTGGAAGGTTACCGCATCTAGAGCATCGCCGAACATGTGGATGTCGGGCTGAGGTCGGGGGATGCTGTCGAAGATGTCACAGGCAGTCAAAGCGAACACGCTCAAGAGTGTCACAATGAGGGATGCAAACTTCATAGGTGTTGTGTCTTCTCAACTACGAAAGTGATTGTGCCACACGTGCGTGAAGTATCCGCCCTCCCCGCTGAACAGTCGGAAGAGCAACACCTCACCTCTGAGAAACCATCGGGGAGGAAGCGCGATACCGCTGTACGTTTTCTACTGCGGCGCCCTACTCCTGTCATCGTCGCTCGAGCCCCCCAGACTGATCTCAATGCTGAATCGTACGCGCGGGCGGTCGGCGCCTGGGGGACGGTTAGTGGGGACATCGGCCAGCGGTGGGAGAATCTTGGCAGCGGGATCTTGCGTGAGATCATCGCCAGCGGTTCGGAGCACCTCGGGAGACCGCAAGCGCGTAGCCTCATCTTGCTAGACAGCGATCCAGAAGTCCATCGTCAAGTGGAGCGGGCTGGAGTATCCTGCCCTGATGCGGTGCTCCTCCGTGTTGATCAGGGGACAACGATTGTAGCTCAGGCAGTCGATTTCAAAGTGTCTCTCGATACGGCGAGCTATGACCAGATCGCGACGCCGACGCTAGCCCGGCTCATCGACAATGGTCTTCCGCGAGTGCGCGCGCTGCTGGAAGCAGCGCTAAGCCCCTTGTCCGCTGCACTACCAGGCGGTGCTTCAGATGAGCCAATAGCGGGAGTTGGACTTCTCGCAGATGGGGTTTTCGTCGCTCCAGATACGGCATTCAACCGTGCCCACTTGCGCAGCAAGGCCAATACGGCGCGAAAGCGACCGTTGCAAAACACTGATGTCTTCCTCCTAAGCACGAAGCCACAGAGCTACGTCGACGGGTTGCCGGGCTGGAGAGAAGCGGAGCAGTTACTCGCTGCCGATAGAGCCAGCGTGAGCGGTGAGCGCGACCTGGGTCTAGCTGAACGTTATCTGCGCTTGGGGTCGGGAGTATGCGGAGCCCTGAACTTGCTTTCAACCCCGTTATTTGATGGTGAACCGGACCAAGCAAGTCCCATGGCGCTGACGGAGTTCTTGCGGGGTTTCGCGAGCTCGGTGGAGGTAGTCGAAGCGCTGAGGCCGCAGCGAGAGGCGCGAATGGAGCTGTTTCGCCGGAGAGATCGCATCTATCACTCTCTACTGAGCAAGCACGAAGTGCAAGTATTGTTAGGCCTTACCCAACCACGTGGAGAACGGTTTCCTCCCGCTCTATGGTCCGTGCTCTTGGAAGCACTGGAGGAGCTACGCGGATTCCATCGCGAGCGAGTGTCGACAAGGGGACGAGAGCTGCTGCGAGCAGGCCTCACGGATGCGGCGGTGCTCGATCAGCTCGAACGCGAGAGGTTTCGGTTCCTTCGCGCTCAGCAGAACGATGTGCTGGTGCACCGCGATCGATGGTGGGCACGTTTCTCGCCCGGGCTTATGGATTGAGTCGTGGATTACCTTGGCATCTCCAGCCAATGACTGCACTCTGGTAGCGTTACGCAGCGGCCCCGTTGCCCGCCTTAGGACCAGGCGGTGTAAGCGGAGAAAGCGATCCTGTCCATCGCTGAAGCAGGACGCAAGCTCGCTAGCGCACCTTCAAGAGCACAGCCCCCTCCTGCACCTTCACTTGGTAGGTGCGGAGCTTGCCCGTAGGCACAGCGGCGAGAGCGGTGCCCTTAGAGCAGTGCTGAGCAATGAGTGGCTCACTGGTCTGTGGTTGGCGTTCGATCTCGCCGGTTGTGATGTTGAACTGGGCGCCATGAAAAGGACACGTCAGTGTCGTGCCACTCAGACAGCCCTCGCTGAGAAGCGTGCGCATGTGCGGGCAATAGACGTCAGTAGCGAAGATGCGATCATCCGGAAGGCGGTGAAGCAGAACCTTACGCTCGTGTTGCTCAACGACGTTGATGCCTTCACACAGCTCAGCAAGATCGGTAATTTTGCGGAAGACCTCAGTGCGGAAGTAGTCAGTGTAGGTCACGTCCGGACGGTCGGAGGGGTTCTCATAGGTGATTCGGGTGACTGAGCACCGGGCAGGATCCGGCTGTCGTGCTGCCTCGAGATTTACCGGCTTTCCCTGCAGACCAAAGGAGAGTAGCTTGATGGGATCGCCGTGACTCACGCACAGCACAGTCGTACCCTGATGTTTCCTGACGAGCTCGTCGCAGAAAGTGCGCATACGATACCACACGTCCTCGACCGTCTCGTCGCTGGCGGCACGGCGTAGCTCGTACACAGCCTTACCATCGGGAATGTCCACGTAGCGCGTCCCTTGCCATGACGTCCTGACTTCTGCGAGCGCTTCGCGATAGTGGACAGCCACAGTGGGATGCTTCTTGGCGATGCTTCGGGCTGTCTGACGTGCCCGAAGGAGAGGGCTCGAATAGATGGTGTCCAGTGGCTCCCCTGAGAGGATTCCGGCAAGCTTGTCAGCGAAATAGCGGCCATTGTCACTGAGTCGCCAGCCTGGTAAGCGTCCGTAGAGGATATCTTCCGGATTAAACACTTCTGCGTGGCGTACGTAGAGGAGCGTCGTCGTCACGATGGTGCCGGTGTTTCCTCTGCTATCCGGGAGAAGCCGTAGTTCAACAAAGCGACGCCATCAGGGAAGCTGGCTTTGCTATCGAGTAGGGTCACGAGAACTGTGTGACCGTCGCGAGTAGCTGCGGTCACGAAGCAATAGCCAGCCTTTTCGGTCCAGCCGGTTTTCACCCCCCAGTCACCAGGATAGTCCCAGAGGAGATTGTTGAGGTTTGTGGGGCCAAACCAACCGTGAGTCTTTGTGGAGTCGATAATGATGTGTTTCGTAGACACGATCTGGCGGATCAGGGGATGGCGTTGAAGCGCATCAACGGTGAGCACCGCGAGATCGTACGCCGATGTGTAGTGATTCGGATTGTCGAATCCCACAGGATTGACAAAGTGGGTGTCGTGCAGGTTGAGAGCAGCAACCCGTTGATTCATGAGGCTGACGGTGTACTGGAGCCCGCCAATACCCTCGGCAATGGCCCACCCAGCATCGTTCCCCGAATTGAGCAGGGCGCCGTAGAGCAGCTCTTTGAGCGTCAGTACCTCGCCGGCCTGAACGCCCATGTGATCTGGGATCACCTGCGTAGCATCCTGGCTGATAGTAATCGGCAGATCGGGAGAAGCCACGTCGAGGGCGACATCGGCAAGAGTGATCTTGGTAGTGCTGGCCTGGGCTAGGTGCTCGTGCGGATTCTTCTCGTAGAGAATCTGCCGCGTGTCGTAGTCCACAACGACGACAGCTGCCGCAGAGACCGGCGGGGGGGATGCTGGAGGATGAGACTGGAGCCAGCTTGCGGAGAAGAATGGGGAAACAGGGGTTGGGGTGACTGTCGGCTCAGGCGTCGCAGTTGGTGGAGGGGTAGCTAGAGTCGGTGAAGCCGACGACTCTACCGAGGTGATGAGAGCGGCGATGGTGGGCAATGGGGTGGGATGAGGCGCCTGCGTCATTTTGGTGGTATGACCAGTGCCCATAACCGCAGATTGCGCGTGTGCTTTGCTCTGAACCACAAGAATCGTGGCAATGAAGACGAGTGCTACTGGGAGACTCCAAAGACTCAAAAGTACAGGCCAACGTTTGCGCTCGTGCATCCCCTCTGGCTGGCGAGAGGAGTATGGTGACTCCAACCGGGTGGGTCTCACCTGGGCGTGTCTCCCTCGCTTTCAGAGCGGCAATGAAACTGCATTGTAAGGGGCTCTGGGATTAGGTCCTGCTGAGATCCACCCCTGTTCCTAACGCCATTCGCGAATTACGGCTTGGAAGGATCGCTGCTGCGGAAGGAGAGAAAGACCGCGAGCGTGACCACGCCCACGGTGATAGCGCTGTCCGCCACGTTGAAGAATGGCCAGTAGTGGGAGCCTACGTGCACACCGATAAAATCGACCACGTAGCCCTGACGAAAACGATCGATGAGATTGCTAATCGCACCGCCAACGATCATTCCCTCGGCCCCGCCTAGGAGCAGGCTGTTGTGTGGGAGATAGCGTGAAAACGCCACAATGACTCCGACGAGAACGAGGGGAACGAGCAGGGCTAGAATGCCTTGCTGTTGGAAGAGACTGAAGGCGACACCGGTATTGCGAACGTACTCGATCCTCAACACAGGTAGGGGATCACCCAGATTCGTGAATGGTCGTCCCCCTGCGTTGTGGACGATCACCTGTTTCGAGATCTGGTCAAGCATCAGGATGACGGCTCCGACTACCCACGGTGTCACCAGCAAGGTTGTCTTGCTCCACTGATGACGCTGATTGGAGGCACGGGACTTGTCGTCATTACCACGCTGGTTGAGAGGCACGTCCGAGAGGGTTTCTTCCGCTGTCAGCGCTCCGCTCCTGTCCTGATCTGGTTTCGCGACCGCACACTTTGCTCGAGGATCTCAACGTAGTGTCGCATGCTTCGTGGTTTGGCCGTCCGGCGTCCCTGTCAGGACGGTTTGTCGCCTTGATTCTCATCCTGACGGCGCGAGCGAAGGAAGCGCTCGAGCTCTTCGAGCAAGTTTTCGGTGTCTGGCAGCAGGGGCTCCCCCTCCGTGGCTGCCGTCTCGGTGGCGCCGTCCGCTTCGCGCTCGAGCGAGCGTACCATCTCCAAGGCCTCTGGATTGTTGCGAAGTGCATCGTCAACACGTTGCTCGAAGGTCTGTGCCTCCCGATCCAGGCTCATGAGGTCGAGCCGGATGTCGATGATCTGGGTGAGCGCTCGAAGGAGGGCGTGCATAACACGCGGATTGGGGTGCGCAGAGATATAGTGTGGCACGACTCCCCAGATGCTGGCAGACGGCAACTGGAGTTCCGCAGCGGTCTGCTGAACGACGCTCACGATACCCGTGGGGCCCTGGTAGTGGGAGCGAGTTACGCCTGCGCTGAGGAGCCGCTGTTGCCACTCGGGATCATTTGAAGCTCCTGTCAGACGTGGTGGTCTCGTGTGCGGCACATCCTGGATGTAGGCACCAAGCAGAACGACCTTGCTGACACCAACCCGTTGTGCCAGGTCGACGAACGTCCGGCTGAAGCGACGCCAGTGGAGTTGTGGCTCGACTCCTATGAACACGACGAGGGGGGCTTGACCGTCTGTGCCATCGATCACGTGCCACTCGTTTGCCGGCCACTCGAGCTGTCGCAGACCGGAGGCATCAATAGATATCACTGGCCGTGCTGCTGTGAAGTCGTAGTACTCATCTGGGTCTAGTTGGGCGAACCGGCGATTGTCTCTGCGACGTAGGAGCCACTGTAGCGCGCTCGTCGCGGCTTCACCGGCGTCGTTCCAGCCAGCAAAGGCGGCAATGAGCAAACCATCGGTGAGTGATGGCAGTTGATCGAGGATGACATCATCCATAGCGCGTTGCTCTCCGCTCTACTGGGGACCTCCAGACTGATCCCGGCCCAAGCCGGAGATCCTTGGGAGGACTTGGGCAGCGCGAGCACTCTCTCCAGTCAAGGCTAGCCTACCACGGAGTAATCTGCTAGGGTCCGGCGTCCTGCGGCGGCCCGGAATCTCTAGCGCGCTTGCCACTGCCTGCTGACGGTGCTGACGCTTGCCCGGAACTGCGCATTGTGTATGATCCTTACCCAGTGGAAAGGGTTAGCCTGTGCGGATCTTATACATCGACATTGACTCGCAGCGGCCAGACCACCTGGGGTGCTACGGCTACCACCGGAATACAAGTCCGGCGATTGACTCTATTGCAGCGGAAGGCGTTCGTTTCACGAACTGCTATGCTACTGATGTTCCCTGTCTTCCGTCCCGTACGAGCCTCTTTTCCGGACGGTTCGGCATCCATACTGGTGTCATCAACCACGGCGGTGCCGCCGCTGACCCCTTCGTCGAAGGAAGCGGGCGCCAGTTTCGATCTACGCTGGGAAGGACATCATGGATGTCCTGTTTGCGTCAGACGGGACTATCGACTGCAACGGTCAGCCCATTTGGTGAGCGGCACTCAGCATGGCATTGGTATACAGCCTTCAACGAGATCATGAATACGGGCAAGGGTGGACTGGAGCGAGCGGATGAAATTGCGCCGGTCGCGATCGACTGGCTGCGTCGCAATGCGGCACGTGATCAGTGGTTTCTCCATGTCAACGTCTGGGACCCGCACACACCCTATAGAACTCCTGAGGAGTTCGGGAATCCATTCCGGGATGCTCCGATACCTCAATGGTTGACGGAGGACGTGCGCCAGAGCCATTGGAATGGAGTTGGTCCGCATAGCGCCCAGGAAGTAACGGGCTATGCACCGCCACCAACCAGCCGCTTCCCTCGGCAGCCAGGACAAATCTCCTCTATGGATGAGGTGCGCCGCGTGTTCGATGGATACGATACGGGGGTACGCTACGCCGACACCCACATCGCCCAGCTCCTCGATGTCTTGCGCGAGCAAGGCGTGCTCGACGAGACGGTCATCATCGTCTCAGCGGATCACGGAGAGTGCCTCGGCGAGCTGAATATCTACGGCGATCATCAAACGGCGGATGAGCTCACCACACACGTCCCATTGATCATTCGCTGGCCGGGTGTGACTGACAGCCAGTGTGGCAGGGTCGATACAGCCTTTCACTACCAGTTCGACATGGCAGCAACTGTTATCGATCTGCTTGGTGGCATGGTGCCGGCTGTGTGGGATGGGGTAAGCTTTGCCACTGCATTTCGGGAAGGACGGGAAGAAGGCCGGGACCATCTCGTGCTCTCTCAAGGCGCTTGGGCGTGCCAACGGTCCGTACGGTTTGATCACTACATCCTGATGCATTCATATCACGATGGGCACCATGGCTTCCCCGGCATCATGCTGTTCGATCTCGACACCGATCCACACGAGCAACATAATCTTGCCGGTGGGAGACCGGATCTTGTGGCGCGAGGAATGGCGCTTATCGAGGAGTGGCACTGCGACGCTATGCGTACCGCGACGCATGCGGTGGATCCCATGTGGACGGTGTTGCGCGAAGGCGGCCCGTTCCATACGCGCCGCCAGCTACCCCAATACCTGGAGCGCCTACGAGCAACTGGGCGCGAAGCGTGGGCGGAGCAATTAGCCCGGCAGCATCCGTCAGAGGTCTAAAGCTTGAGGGCGAGTGCAGACAGGTGACCGCGCCTCGGAGGATGAGGCCGGCAAGCAGTAACAGAGAGGAACACGAGTGCCGCGTCAACGAGGCGACCATCCCAATGTGCTTGTGTTCTTCACCGACCAGCAGCGATGGGATACGACGGGATCTCACGGCAATCCGCTCGAGCTCACACCGAACTTCGATAGAGTGGCTTCCTGGGGAACGCACGTGCACTTTGCTTGCACACCACAGCCGGTGTGCGCGCCAGCACGTGCGCTCTTGCAAACAGGTAAGTATCAGTCGCATACTGGCTGCTTTCGCAACGGGATTCCGCTTCCACCTGATGCCAGGACGCTTGCGCACTACTTTCGCGCGGGTGGCTACACCACGGGTTACATCGGCAAGTGGCATCTTGCCTCCAGTGAGCCCGTACACGCGGAAGAACGTGGTGGGTATGAATACTGGCTTGGTGCCAATGCGCTCGAGCGGACGTCTGACACCTACGACACCGTGGTGTACGATTCTCAAGAACAGCGAGTCAAGCTTCCCGGCTATCGTGTCGATGCTCTGACAGACGCTGCAATTCGCTACGTCGATACTCACCAGCACGAGCCATTCTTCCTGTTCATCTCCCAGCTGGAGCCGCACTTCCAGAATCATATCGACGACTATCCACCGCCACACGGTTATCGCGAACGCTACACGGGCCGCTGGACTCCTCCCGACCTAGCAGCACTAGGAGGCTCAGCGCCACAGCACCTCGGGGGGTACTATGGGCAGGTCAGGCGGCTGGATGAAGCGTATGGCCGCCTTCTCGATGCTCTCTACAGTCTTGGTCTTCACGAGAACACCGTCGTATTGTTCACTTCTGATCACGGCTGTCATTTCAAGACCCGCAACGCAGAGTACAAGCGGTCGTGCCATGAGAGCTCTATTCGTGTGCCTACGGTGCTCTGCGGCCCGGGCTTCGACGGTGGAGGCAAAGTCAATCAGCTCGTCAGCCTGATCGACCTGCCGCCGACGCTCCTCGATGCAGCGGGGTTGCCTGTTCCTGATGACTACGATGGGCGCTCGCTCCTGCCGCTATTGCGTGGACAGAGCGCTGACTGGCCAGATGACCTCTTCATACAAATTAGTGAGTCTCAGGTGGGTAGAGCTATCCGGACGAAGCGCTGGAAGTATTCGGTGAGCGCCCCAGATAAGCAGGGGGCCCGCGACGCAGGCTCAGATCACTACGTTGAAGAGTTTCTGTATGATCTGGAGTATGACCCGTACGAGCTGGCGAACCTCATCGGCTTAGAATCACACGCCGAGGTGGCGCAAGTGATGCGTGAGCGTCTCATCACGCGTATGGTAGCTGCGGGGGAGAGTGTGCCAGTGATCGATCCAGCACCGGCACGCAGGGGCGGTCAGCGACGGGTTACCTCTGCCGAAGCGCGATTGTAGCACCCTGAGGGGAGCCGTCGTCGCAAGCCCGGCTACTGGCATGTCCTGCTCAGAAGTGACGACTGGCCGGGTATGACCAATAGAAGGGATCAAATTCTTTACTGGATTTCTCACTGTCTACGCAGTTTGGCAGGGAAGGTGCTACTATACCGATGTTTGTTCAACCTCCGCTCAGGTTGGGCTTTAGGGAAGGGTTCGCATCAGATGCCTATTACACTGCCCATTTTGAATCCTCGGGCTCTACGCTTGAGCGTCGGACCAGTTCTATTGGTACAACCCAAGAACGAGTACCTCGTTGGGTTCAACGAAACGGTCATGGTTGAACCATTGGGTCTCGAGTTTCTTGCCGGTGCCATTGATGACCTCGTCGATGTCAGCATCATTGACATGCGCATCGAGCAGAACTTGGAACAGCGGCTATCTGCGACTCAAGCTGGAATCGTGGGAGTCACGTGTGGCTATACGGCTGATGTGCCGGTTGTTCGCAACGTTGTGCGTCGAGTCAAGCGGTACAACCCCGAGATCGTCGTCATCGTGGGCGGGCATCACGCTAGCCTCTCCCCGGAGGATTTCTTCATCTCTGAGATTGATTACATCGTGTGTGGCGAAGGCGAGCAGGCGTTCCGCGATCTCATCCTCGCCATAGCTGAGAGCAACCGCGACAAGATCCGGCAGATTCCACGCTTGTACTTCCAAGAAAATGGTCAGCATATCCTCACGTGGGATGAAGAGAAGCACCGCTTCCACGTCAACAAGGAACCTACGGCCGAGATGACGCAGCGTCCGCGCCCGCGTCGTGACCTTGTCAACAGCTACCGCAGCCACTACTACTTCCTCTACTACAAGAACCCTTGGACGGTTGAATCGGCCCGGGGCTGTGCTTTCCGCTGCAACTTCTGCTCCGTATGGAAGTTCCACCGCGGTGACTACAAGACCGAAGAGGCCGCACGCACGATTGAGGAAATTCGGGGTGTCGAGGGTCGCTACGTACCGTTCGTCGATGATCTCGCCTTTCGACAGCCGCAAGTCGCCAGAGATCTTGCTCGCGGATTGATTGCCGAGGGGGTCAACAAGCGCTACTGGGCCCAGTGTCGCGCATCCGATATCGTGGCCCACCCGGAGTCATTCCAGGCTCTCGCGGAAGCGGGCCTCGACATGGTGCTCATGGGCATTGAGGCCATTGACCAGGAAACGCTCAAGAAGCTCAACAAGGGCAGCAAACCCACGATGAACATCGAGGCCATCAAGATTCTACATGATGCTGGAGTCAAGATCTGGGGGGCGCTCATCGTCGATCCAGATTGGCGCGAAGAGGATTTCGACCGGCTGGCAGAGTTCGTGAATCACTATGACATCGAGTGCCCCCAGTTCACGATCCTTACCCCGTTGCCTGGTACAGAGCTCTACAAGACGGTAGAGGGCCAGTTGATGAGTAAGGACTACCGGCATTTTGACTTTCTCCACACGGTGCTTCCCACACGGTTGCCCATCGAGAAGTTCTACGAGCGCTATGCCCAGCTGTATCAACAGACCGGCATGAAGATGAACGGCATCATGCAGCTCTTGCGTGATCGTATCGTTACTATCGATGATCTGCGTCATTTCAAGGAAAAGTTCCAGGAGCTCATCAACCCGGAGATCTACCTGCGCAGCCTCAACTTGGAGCCCGTGAGCTAGAGGTTACTGCCGGCCAGCGCGCCTAGCAGGGTGGCCAGGAGAACCTCGCCGGAGCCGGTGATGAGAAGAGCAGTGTCCCCTCTCCGTGTCTCTCTCGCGCCTGGTCGCCCCTGAAAAAGTAGGCTTGGCAGCGGTGCACAACTCTACACTAGGGTGATGATGCAGTGCTCCCGGAAAGGCTATCAGGCGGTTGCCAGTGGTTGGGCACAAGACCAGAACTTGTCACACTACAGAGACGAGGGAGGAATCCCCCCAGAGGAGGCGCAGCTCTTCCGAGATGAGGAGCAGCTCTGCAAGCGTGCCTTGTGCCTCGACCTCGCCGTCCTTCAGCACGATAATCTGGTCGGCGCGCTGTAAGGCCGGCTTGCGATGGGACACCGCAAGGCAAGTGATGTCTTGCTCGGCAAAGAGCCGTTCCCAGAGCACACGCTCGGTCTCGACGTCCAGGGCGCTGGATACGTCGTCAATGATGTACAGCGCTGGATCCCGCACGAACATTCTGGCTGCAGCGCTGCGTTGCACCTGACCTCCAGACAGCCGGACACCGCGCGTTCCTACCTCTGTGTCGAGTCCCTTGGCGAAGAGCTCGAGATCGCGATCCAGCACGGCGAGCCGTATCGCTCGTTCTGTGCGTTCAGGATCGTCAAGCAGGCCCATGAGAATGTTGTGGCGCAGCGTATCGCTGAAAAGTCGAGGAACCTGAGGAGTGTACGCTGAGCGCGGTGGCACGAAGAACGTGGCAGGGTCGCGGACGGGCTGACCATTCCACACGATCTCTCCTTCCTGTGCGGGAACCAGCCCTTGAATCGCGCGGAGGAGCGTCGTCTTCCCTGAGCCAATGCGCCCTGTGATCACCGTGAAGCTTCCCTTCGGTATGATCAGAGAGACGTTGTGAACGCCGCGGTGACTGCCAGGCCACAGGTAGGTGAGGCCCCGAGTCTCGAGGCATTCCAGTTGATCGGCGGCAGCGCGCACCGGAGGAGTAGGATCAGGCTCCGAATGCCGGAGTGAAATGTCAATGGGTGCAACGATCTCCTCCGGTGGACGGTGCGTGAGAAGATCCGCCATGCGTCTCCAGGATACTTTGCTCTGCTGGAAGTTCGTGTAGGCACGGCCGAGCCACCGTGTCGCGTTTGTGCAATAGGCAAGGTAGGACACGAAGAGGGCAAAGTCTCCTACTGTGAGGCTGCCGGCTCGGAGCCGCCCGGCTCCGAGTAAGAGAATCCCGCCAGTACCCATGATGAGCGTGTTGGCGAATATAGAATCAAGCACTTGAGTGAGCACAAGATCGCGTACGGCAAAGTGTTGCCTGGCAGCATTGAGGCGCTCGACGTGATCCCGAACGTGCCGCTCGGTCCCTGCCACCTGGATCACTTGTGCTGCCTCGAAGATCTCTCCCAGTGCTGACGCGACATCCCCGGTTGCTCCACGGCTCAGTGATCGATAGCGCTGGATCCGTCCGCCGAGCCGCTGCACCAAGAGGACCAGTGCCAGCAACGGGACGAAGACGAATGCCGTGATCGTGGCATCGATGCGGGTGAGTATTATCACGGCAACGACGGCGAAAAGGGTGTTCCCGCTCAGGTCGAGGAGATTGTCGAGGAAGTCCACGACAACCTCGCCGTCATCTCGCATTCGATTGAGCGCATCACCAGGTGGGACAGGCAGAGCCTGGGCTGCGGGTGCCTGGAGAATACCTCCGAGAATGTTGCGATCCATCGTCGCATGAAGATTGAGCATCCAATACCAGTGCACCAGACTGGCCCCGAGTGCAATAGCGAAACGGGTCGCGGCCGCGGCAAGTAGGATCACGAGCAGCGTGACTGGCGTCCAGGCGTGCGCCGGGCTTCCCGAGAGACCATCGAGGTAGTGTTGAGTGACGAGCCCAGGCACGAGTGGGACGCCGTACCACGGGATCCAGAGAAGGAAGTCGACGAGATAGATCCGGCCACGCAGCTGGGCGAGGCGCCAGGTCAGAAGGCGAGTGTTGATCATACGAGTGCTACTTCT
The DNA here is from genome assembly GCA_023381555.1 of Chloroflexota bacterium. Classification (GTDB taxonomy): domain Bacteria; phylum Chloroflexota; class UBA4733; order UBA4733; family UBA4733; genus JAMDCW01. Next base: position 15,237 of record JAMCRV010000053.1, read on the forward strand.
AGGCCAACTTGGAGCAGAGCCGTGAGCTGAGAGGTCGGGTCGCGGGCGAGCTCGGCGCGGGCGCCGTATTCCACGATCTGTCCGTGGGACAGGAGCAACACGTCGTCGACGAGGTCGAGCGTAGAGAGCCGGTGCGCGATGATGATGGCGGTACGCCCCGTGAGGAGGCGTTCGAGAGCAAAGCGGACGTGGCGCTCTGTGGCCGGATCGATGCGCGACGACGCCTCATCAAGGATGATCAGCTGTGGATTGCGCAGGAAGACACGGGAGAACGCGAGTAGCTGGGCTTCGCCAGCGCTGAGGCCGCCGGGCTGAAGTGGTGTATCGAGGCCTGCCGGGAGAGAGCGAAGCCACGATCCGAGGCCGAGATCGTTCAGCGCGTTGATGATGTGACCATCCTGAAGGTGCGGGTCGAAGAGGGTGAGATTATCACGGAGTGAAGCTCTGAACAGCTGCACTTCCTGGGTCACCACCCCCAGGTGTTGGCGTAGCTCGGCCAGACGCCACTGCCGCAAATCGATCCCTCCGAGCCTGATGGATCCTTCTTGAGGATCGTGGAAGCGCATCAGCAACCGTGCCAGAGTCGTTTTTCCACTGCCAGTAGGCCCGAGCACGCCCACGACACGTCGAGGAGGAATAGTGAGCGAGATCTCGCGGAGCACGTGCTCATCGCTCTCGTAGGCAAAAGTAACTCCCTGAAACTCCAGACCCAGGGGACCGTGTGGTACTGAGCAGCCAGGTCCGTCGGTGATGAGCGGCTTGATTCCAAAGAGCTCTTCGATGCGGATCAGACCAGCAACGGCACGCTGGAGATCCTGGAGCTGGTTACGAATCTGTTCGAGAGGCTGACGGAGGAGTTCGTTGTACTGATAGATGAGAAATGCTGTGCCGATGGTGATCTCACCCCTGTGAAAGAGGTATCCGGCCCAGAGGAGAGCGAGACCGGTTCCTACTGTGAAGGTCGTGTAGCTTGCATTGTCTGTGAGTGCCCAGGCGACACCACTGGCAAGCTGGCGTGGTAGGAAACGCACAAAGATGCGCTGCATCTGTGTCAAGGTGTAGGCGACCGCTCCGTTTGCCCGGAGGTCTTCAATGGCGGCCAGGCGCTCGCCGATGAACCCGTAGAGCTCCGCTGCAGACTGACGCACAGCTGCCCATCGTTTGCCGGCCCAGTTGCGGGCACCGAAGAGGAGGGCCATGGCACCACCCGCGAAGAGTGTCATCGTGAGACCGACACGCCAGTCGACATAATAGAGCATGACGAGGATGCCGATGAGCAGGAGCGCATTGCCAAAGACGTAGATGATGAACCGTGAGAAGAAATTCGCGAGGTTGTTGACATCGCCGTCGACTCGTTCGATGAGCTCGCCTGGTGTACGTGCAGCGTGAAATGACCGGTCAAGCTGGAGACAATGCTGCACAAGATCCAGGCGCACGCGGTTGGTCACCGTCCAGGCGAGCGTCTGGGCGAAGTAGGCTTCGAAGACACCAAGACCCTGGTTGATGAAACCCAGCCCGAGATAGCCTGCGGCAAGGGAGAGCAAGAGCGACAGCGGTCCTTTTCGCGCGGCAGTGTCGATGAAGGCTCGGACGATCTGTGGCGTGACGAGCTGGATGGTGAGCACCAGAGCAATGACTGCAGCGAGCACTACTAGTGCGCCACGTTCTCGAGCCAGATAGCGGACGAGAAACCTGCCTTGATAGCGGACAGATGTGTATGCCATGTGGCCTCCTCAGCCTTCTGAAGTCACTGAACGGTGGGGTAGCTCGGATACGAGACGTCCCCGCTGGCCGTCTCACAAATGACGGCTGCCTGGTCAGCTCGATGTCGTTCAAGCTACCGATCGAACGAGCAGCAGCGACTGAGCCTGAGGGTAGTGCGGTTCTTGCTGAGAGGGCCTACGATGCTCGCCGGAGAGGTCAGATCAGGCGGTGATCTGGCACATCCTCTACGGGAGTGATAGCCAGCCTTGACAAGTGCAAGGCAACTCTGAACTTGGAACGCTGAACCCTGAGGGACTCAGACGTGGAGAACAATCCCTTTAGTGTGCACCACTTGAATCCTCC
>JAMCRV010000067.1 GCA_023381555.1 Chloroflexota bacterium
CACAGCGGGAACTCGCTGACTGAGACGGAACGGTCTATCGAGCGTATCCTCGGCATGAGTTACCAGACGTTCATCAACTCCGCGTTCTTGCTTCAAGGGCGGGCTGATGAATTCACCGTAAAGAGCCCCGGTGAGCGCAAGAAGGTACTGGCTGATGTGCTCAACCTCGGCATCTACGAATGCCTGAGTGAACGAGCCAAGGAGAGCCGTAATCACTGGCAAGGTGAAGTGCGGCGCCTAGACAGGGAACTCTCCGCTCTCGACGAGTTCACGAAGGATTTGCCTGATCTCGAGCAGAGGCGTCTCGAGCAAAGGCAGACAACAGCCGTGCATCAGCGCAGCGCCAGCGCGACCCAAGAAGCCCTCGCGCAAGCGCGCCTTCAATGGCAGAGTGTTCAAGAGCGCCTGCGCGAGCAGCGCGATATCGAGCAGCAGCGTGAGCGTACCACCCGGCTCCTCGCCGCCATAGAAGAGTCTCTGGGTAAGTCTCTTACCGAACTTACTGCGGTCGAGGCGCGCCTCGACCGCAGCGCATCTGTCGAGCACGATCTCGCGGAGCTGCTGGCTGCCCGGCATCAGCGGCAGGAGCAAGGGGAGCGCAGGGGTCGTGCACAGCCACTGCTCCGCCTCCGGGAATTGCAGCAGCGACAGATCGCTGCCGAAGAAGCGCGCCTGCGTCAGCACATGAGCAACTTGCACCGCCACGTGGAGCGGCTCCAAGAGCAGATCGCGGCCGGGAAGGCTGCGGAGGAGGATAAGAAACGCCTGGTCGCATCGCTGGCAAGTCACGAGTCCATCGAGAGCGCGCAGCGCCAGGTGCACGAGCGCCTGGAAGCCCTTCAGGGACACCGATCGGAAACCCAGGCACAGCTACGACAGATCGCTCTCTCCCTGGAACAGATGCTGAAGCGCCACGCGACGCTGACGCAGAGCCAGGCCCGCTGCCCCACGTGCCTTCAGCCGCTCTCTGCCAACCAGCGAGACCGTCTCCTGAGCGAGCTTGCCCAGGAGGGACGTGAGCAACGCAGTGCGGAGCGCCATTTGAAGCAAGAGCTATCTGAGATCGAAGCCGAGATTCACGAATGCGACAAACAAGAGCGGAAGCTCGCCGATGAGGCACGCAATCTCGCCACGCTCTCTCAGGAGATGGGCCGGTTGGATGCGCAGATCCACATCGGTGTCACAGCGATAGCGGAGCGAGATTCCGTGCTCAGAGAGGCGGAGGATCTGGCTGCAACGGTTCGCACTGAGCAGTTCGCTGCTTCTGAGAGAGCCGAGATCGAGCGGCTCGATCGCGAGCTTGCAGTAATTGGTTTCGATCCGACGCTCCTTGAAGCAGTTGAGCAGCGCGAGCGACAGTTCCAGCACGCGGATGCAGAAAAGGCCCGGCTAGAAGCAGCCGCGCAGCAGCGCGAAGGACTGCGCGCGTCCATCGCCAGCCAGAGGCAACAGCAGGGCGAGCTACAACGTGACGCAGAGCATCTAGACGCCCGGCTCACCGCCCTTGCTCAAGAGCTGCGCACTCAGATCGTCACAGAGCAGGAGATTCGGGCGTTGGAATCTCGCGTAGCGCAGTGCGTCACCCAGATGCAGCAAGCCGAGCGTGAGCTCGCCCTCCTAGAAGCAGCAATCCAGACCCGCGAGCAACGGCAGCGCGAGCGACCAGCAATCGTCCGAGAGCGGCTTGATGCCGAGGGACAATTGAGCATAGCGGCGGAGCTCATCGAGGCGTTCGGTCGCAACGGGGTACAAGCTCTCCTCATCGAGGAGGCGATTCCGGCCATTCAGGACGAAGCGAACAAGCTCCTCGAGCGGCTCACTGATGGCCGGATGACGGTCAGCTTGCACACACAGCGTGTCAACCGCGCTCAAACAATCACGGAAACCCTGGAAGTACGTATCAGCGACGAGTTTGGCACACGCAACTATGAGCTCTTCAGTGGCGGCGAGGCCTTCCGTATCAACCTGGCCCTGCGAATCGCACTGTCACGCGTGCTCGCCGCCCGCGCCGGGGCTCCTCTCGAGACGCTCATCATCGATGAGGGGTTTGGTAGTCAAGACACCAGTGGCCGGCAACGCATGCAAGAGGTCCTGGCATCTATTGTGCGTGAGTTCCGCTGCATCATTGTGATCACCCATCTCGATGAGCTCAAAGAGGCCTTCCCCTTCCGGGTGGAGGTGTATAAGGACCATACTGGTTCACATCTCCGGGAAGCCGAAGGATCCCCTCTACCGGTGGGGGGTAGTTGACAAAGTTGTGTAAGCCGATTTACAATGTGAGTAAGAAATAAGCCGGGGAGATAGCAACGTGGTCGCAAGCTCACCAACTCCTGTTGCGAGCGACCCGCCGGCATTTGGCAGCTATGTGCTCGACCGCATCGGCAACACTCCACTCCTCGCATTCCGGCGCATCATCCCGAAGAATCCTCACGTGCAGATCTTCGCTAAAGCGGAGTGGTGTAACCCCGGCGGCTCGGTGAAAGACCGTGCGGCGCTGCAGATCATCGTTGATGCAGAACGGCGGGGTGATCTTCGTCCAGGCAAGACGCTCATCGACTCTTCCTCGGGGAATACGGGTATCGCCTATGCAATGATCGGAGCAGCACGCAGCATCCCGATCGAGCTGGTCATGCCGGCAAGCATAAGCGAAGAGCGTAAGCACATTGCGGCGGCGTTTGGCGCCAAAATCACCTACTCCGACCCCTATGAAGGCTCCGACGGTGCCATTCGCCTCGTGCGCAAGCTCGTGGCGGAATCACCAGACGGCTACTACTATGCCGACCAGTATTCCAATCCTTCGAACTGGCTGGCCCACTACCGCACTACTGGCCCGGAGGTCTGGCGCCAGACGATGGGTCAGATCACTCACTTCGTTGCTACCCTCGGCACGAGCGGAACGATCATGGGGACGGGGCGCTACCTCCGCGAGCGCAACGCTGCGATCAAGATCATTGGAGTACAGCCAGATGATGCGCTCCATGGCATCGAGGGTCTCAAGCACATGGAGAGTTCAATCGTTCCGGCCATCTATGACGAGCGTCAACTCGATGCCAAGCTTCTCGTCACTACTGAGGAGGCCTTTGCCACGGCCCGACGAATCGCACGCGAAGAAGGCGTCTTCGTCGGTCAATCGGCCGGGGCGGCAATGGCAGCGGCTCTACGTCTCGCCGATACTATTGAGTGCGGTGTTATCGTAGTTATCTTCCCAGACAGCGGCGACAAATACCTGACAACGAGTCTGTGGAAGATACAAGATTGGTCAATCTGAGGCGGCCGCGGGAAGGCCTCCCCATCACTCAGACAGAGAAGGACGGGACATTATGGCAGTGCAGGTACTCGTGCCGAGCGCGCTGCGCGGCTTAACAGGAGATCAGGCGAAAGTCGAAGCATCGGGCTCAACACTACGCGAGATCATCGATGACCTCGAGCAGCGCTACCCGGGTGTCGGG
>JAMCRV010000098.1 GCA_023381555.1 Chloroflexota bacterium
ACCGGCCAGGTCGCGAAGGTCGGCTTGGTAGCCACGAGTAGCCCAATCAGCTATCCTGCCAGCAAGTATCGACCGGATCGGAGGAGCAACCAGGCACAAGTCGTGATCGCGACGAGCAGAACGTAGATCTGACCACCGAGCAGGGTACACCAAATGCCCTGGAACGCGAGTGTCCAGGCGACGAAGAGAGGTTCCTCACGCCGAGGGTAGGCTCGCAGGAGTACCACGAACACGACGACGTAGAGTGCCAGTGATACGGAGTACCAGGCCCAGAGGGCCGTCTTCGGGTCGGAATTGGCGAGAAGGCCAAGGATCGGCAGAGTGAAGGGGGGTGTCAGCGTCGGGTCGATGTCCCTGGCATAAGGATCCAGGCCCAAAGCAAATGCGCGTCCCGACGCGATGAAACTGCCGAAGTCCCTGCGGCCATCACCGAATGGCAACGATCCGAAGAAGCTCAAGAGGGCTAGAGTCACGAGAAGGGTGAACGCCGGCAGCCTGATCATTCGTCTCAACCCAGACTTCAACCGCCTGTCCTTCGCTCGGCCCTGGAGCCGCTTTGCTCTGAATCGACCCTACATCGAGCTTGTGATCACGTCGATGCGCCCATTGCGCTCATTGTGCAATCCGAGTCTTGGCACCTAGCACTCGTAGATACGCTGCCTCCGTCTTCTCAGCAATCGCATTCCACGAATAGTTGGCCTCTAATTTTCGCCGTCCGGCTTCGCCCATCTTGTGTCGCAGACTGGGATGGTCAAGCAGGTAGCTGACTCGCTCGGCAATGACTCTCGCATCCTGGTCCACCACGTAGCCATCGACCCCTTCGTCGATCACCTCACGGATCGCCGGGGCACTGCCACCGATCACCGGCTTGCCGAGTGCCCAGGCTTCGGTGTAGACTCCGCCAAAACTCTCCTGCGTCGATGGGACACAGAGGATGTCGCAGGCCGCGAGTGCATCGCTCTTCGTCTGCAGATCGACTCTGCCAAGGTTCAGCACACGCTTGTCGGTCACGTGCCTGAACAGTCGTTCGGAGAACGGTGTCGGGGGACCGATGAACACGAAATCCGCTGCTTGTTCCCGCGCCCAGACGATCCGTGCGGCAGCGAGAACCGACGCTATCCCTTTGTACCGGAACTGCTGAGCGAGGAACAAGATCATTGGATGAGATCCGAGACCAAATCTGGCTCGGAACCTGCGCCCGTCAGTTACATCGGCGAGGGTGGGTCCCATCCCAGTAACAGAAATGCGGTCCGACCGGACTCCCAGGCGCTCAAGGGTGTGCTTCTCGCATTCGGTGAGAGCAATCACACCGTCAGCCAGCGCATAGAGCGAGATGTAGTCCCGATAGTTCCAACCAACCCACCGAGGGTGATGATAGGGCACAAGCACAAACGGTATGTCAAGCTTGCGCGCGGCTTTCAGCGATGCGAAGCTCAATCCTTCACGACCGATGCGGCAGTTCTGGATCAGGTCACACCCGGCTGCCAGTGGCTCAATCTTGCTGGCCAGGATGCTCGATATCCTCTCAATCGCCCGGCGCTTCAGGGCGTAGTACGTCAAGACGTGGGGAAGTAAGCTAAGGCGCTCATTTCTGGTGAGCGTGATCTGGTCGACGTGCACGCCTTCGTATTCGTAGGATTTAGCGGAGCCAGGGGCGCGGAGGGTGGTCCCCAGTAGCCAATCGGTCCGGTTCTCGTCCCAATGTGATACGACTTCGATCTGGTGCTTGGGCAACAACTCACGGATGATGTTGTGCGCGTGCAACTGGACACCGCCGAGAGCGGGTAAGTAGGCGGTCGAGGTGTAGCAGATCCTCACGGTGACCTTCCGGACCCAGCGCCGCTGCGCAACAGGTGCCAAGCTGCCTTCAGGAACAACCGTTGCTGATACGCTCGGCGTCCTGCATCAGAAGTGCGCCAGAGGGCATATTGCAACAGCATCCCCAACCAGCGCCCGAATGTGCCGAGGCAAGATCGGAAGAGCGTCGTGTGAAGGTGCTCTTCTCCATAGAGCTTGCAATACAGCAAGTCCTGGCTGAAGATAGGTCCCGCCAGGACTTGCCAGGACCGCTGCTTTCGCATTGCCTGTCCCTCGAGGTGCGTTACCTCGGCAGCCGGGCAAGTCACAACCCGATAGTGACTTCTACGTACCCGATGACAAAACTCTACATCCTCGTAGTACATAAACATCGACTCGTCCAGCAAGCCAACCTCCTCTAGCGTGCTTCGCCGGATGGCCAGGCACGCCCCGGACACCCAGTCAACGTCGGTCATGCTGGTGTAGTTGTGGTCGTCGTCCAGCCCAGCGAAGAGCCCAGTTCGTCGGAACAGGCGGGACAGGAATAGGTAGTGATTCGTCGCGGTGCGGAGAGTCAATCCTCTACCCCGTGTCCAGCGCTGGAGCAGGCCATCGGCGGTCAGCAGCTTCGGCCCGACGACGGCGATTCGTGAATCCGACTCGAAAACCCGGATGAACAGTCCAACGACATCGTTCTGGAACACCGTATCTGGGTTGAGAAGCATCACATACTGACGGCGACTCTGCGATATTGCCTGGTTGTTTGCGCGTGAGAAGCCCACGTTCTCTCGATTGGCGATCATACGGACGCGCGGAAACAGCTTCTGCACGATGTCGACGCTGTTGTCCGACGATGCGTTGTCTACCACGATCACCTCAAGGTCGTGATGCCCAGAGTGGCAATACACCGATCGCAGACAGTCTGCTAGGGGGCCTGCCGTATTCCAGTTGACGATGACAACGACCACGGGTCCGGTTTTCATCTATGGGTGATGGATGCTAGGGGGCGCCGGACCAGCCTGCGCCGGACCAGCCGGTCCACAACAGACTTGGTCGCCGCCGGGGACGCGTCCAATGTGTTGGCCAGCTCGGCCAGGGCCTGGCCCGCGCCCGCGCGATGCGTCCTGCCCAGCGTGCCATGGCCGGCATTCACCCACAGCTTGCCCACGCGCGTGCGGCCAATGAACGGGATATTGGTGGGGGTGGCGGGGCGCAGGCCGGTCCAGTATTGCGGGTTGCCGCCCTGCTCGGGCGTACGGGTGTCGCACACGCCCGGCAAGACTTCTTCGATGCGGCGTGAGAGCAAGTGGCAGCGCGCTCTGGCCACGGGGCTGTCCAGTGACAGATCAAAACCGCCCAGTTCGATGGTGCCAGCCACGCGCAGCACATCGCCCAGGCGGCTCATGGCGAGCTTTTTGCCATCGTCGATGGCAGACACCAGGGGCGCCGCTTCGGGCCGCAGCAGCGGGAAGGTGGCGCTGTAGCCTTTGCCGGGATAAATGGGCAGGTCCACACCCACGCTGCGCAGCAGCGGCGCGCTGTAGGAGCCGCAGGCCACCACGATGGCATCGCCCTTCAATATTGAGTGGCGGATTCCAGAACGAAGT
>JAMCRV010000128.1 GCA_023381555.1 Chloroflexota bacterium
CTGCTGCGTAGACACTGGCAACATCGCCAGCGATGAAGCGCATAATGTCAACTGAGTGTGTGTGCTGCTCGACGAGCATCCCACCGGACTGCGCCTGCCGCCGCCACCACGCTGCCGGCGGCAGCGGACCGAGCCGGATGGCGATGACGAGCCCAATCGGAACCTGGCGGAGCGCATCACGGGCGCGAGCAAAAGGCTCAGCATAGCGCCATTGATAGCCAACGGCATTGATGATGCCCTTATCCTTGATGTGCGCATCGATCTCACGCGCAACACCCATATCCGCCGCTAAGGGCTTCTCGACAAACAGCGCTCTCCTTGCATCGATGACCGCATGCTCAACCGCACCGTGAGCGAATGGAGGCAAGCTCACGTACACTGCGTCAAGCTCCACGCCGTCGAGCATACTCCTGTAATCTGTGAACTTCGCGGGCGATAGTCGCGCACTGGTCCGGCCCTGTAGCTGAGCAAGAGCCTGGTCGATGCGCTCTTCTGAGATGTCACACAGAGCTGCAATGGCAACCTCAGGAATCTGGACTAAGTCCAACATCTCCCGCACTGCTCGACCACCACTGCCAATAAATCCGATTCGGAGCATGTCGTCGTTCCCCCCTACCGCTGACAGCGAAGCCGACTGTAGCAGCACCACGAACAGTGGTCAAGGGCGTGCAGATGTCAGTGATCTGAGCGAAATGGCCAGCGTGGTCGCGGTGCCGACTCCAATGTGGTGGCTGCATCTCGCAGGCGGACGAGCTCATTCTCTAGACGCTGTAAACGCTCGACGTAAGGAGCCAGGGCATCATTCACGATCGCCTGGACAAAGCGCGTAGCGTATTCACGATCTTCGTCAGCGTCGCGGGAATCAATCGTCGGGCGACCCTGCGGCCTCCCCGATCCTGAGGCAGCCTGCACATCTTTCGCGAGCGCCCGCCGAGCGCGGCCGTAGGTCATCCCTTGGCGCAAAAAATCTCGGGCGTTACGGAGCACCATCACATCTTGGTGGCTGAACTCGCGGACCGTACCCTCACCGGCACGCGCCTCCGGAGACAAAAAGTCACCAAACTCCTGCGTCCAACGGCGCAGCGTCGGAACAGGAACTTCAAGGAGCTTCGCAACTGAGCCGATCTTCATAGCTGCAAGTATAGCGATGCTTCTCGACAACCCCCACTACGGTCCCGCTGGAAAGCCGTTTACACGCGCACTGCAAAGATCGCTCCCTGGCAATCAACAACGGTCACATTGCGCTGATTCGTCACAATGATGGCGAAGCCCTGCTCTCGATCAGCCGCTCCCCGTGCTGGGCCTTTCGGCTCACACCGGATCGTCAACACATCGCCGGGCCGCACAGGCTCTCGGAAGCGTGCTCGTAGCCTCCCACCTTTCAACCAGCGCTCACCGTAGTTGGCTGCAAGCGCTCCCCCCACGATGCCAAGTACCAACATTCCGTGGGCAATCGTACCTCCGAAGGGAGACTGTGCAGCGAACACGGGGTTGACGTGAAGAGGATTAAAATCCCTGCTCCACTCCGCATAGCCATCGATGCGCTCCTGCGTCATCGTGAAGGTTGACACAAAGCCTTCCACGCTTCGCCCTTCTCAACTGTCCCTCAGATCGAGGCTGCTCCCGGTGCCACGACACTGGTGACAGCCCGCACCGCCGGGACTTCCTGGACTCGAAGCCACAGCTCTATGAACAGAAATAACTGCCCCTGGCGGATGCTCGCTCGGTTGACTACAGCTTCGATATCAACCCATTGATCCACCCCGACCGGACAGAGCACTTCGATGTCCTGACCAAGATGGATGGTGCCATCAGGCAGCTCGACCATCTCCATGAGGCGCCAAAAAGCCTGAGCGACGAGCAATGTCGGAGGAACCAGTTCCAGCCCATCAGTTACAATACGTGGAGCGCTCGTAACTTCGTTGTATCTTTCGATGTCGCTTGACAGGATTTTGAGCGAGTCAAGTGTCAGGCGCTGGCCAGCAGCGAGATCGCAAGCTTTCACGCGCTATGCTCCTCTCGCCACAAGGGACGGTAGGGATACCACTGGTCAGGATGCTGGCGAATGACCCGCTCAAAGTGGTCTGCTATGAGCTGTGTCATTCGTTGTACTTCGGCACGTACGGGCTGGCTACGCTCAGGCCAGATCGGTGCGTAACACCGGATCACGTTGTGTCCATCCGCTGCACGTACAGCGACGATGGGGACGATTCCTGCTCCTGTACGGTAAGCAAGAAACGCGGGGCCAGCGGGCAGGGCGGTATGCCTGCCAAACAGTGCCACCTCAATCGCCGAGAAGTCCTTGACGAGATCTGCCGCCAGAATCACGACCCAGTTTCGGCGCAGCGCCTCGACGGCACGGTGTGCGGCACGTTCTTGCTCGACCAGAGTGAGGCGAGCCCGAATTCGCGACGCCGCCAGAGCCTTGCTGAGGACACCTGAATCAACTACCGCCAATGCTTGGTAGGGAAGACGCTCGACAATAGCAAGTGCCGCCTCCCAAGTGCCAACATGAGGCAACACTACCACTACGCCGCGACCGGTAGCCAGCACCCCATCGAGATATTCCTGCCCGTCGAGCTGTACCGCCGCGCTGAGCGACTCGATCGGGCGGTTCACTGAGCGCAACACGTCCACCACCAAGCGGCCATAGCTTCGAAATGACTGACGTGCCCACCACCGGAGTTGGCGAGATGACGCGCTGGGTCCGAACGCGACCGCGAAGTTCTGCTCACAAGCACGTCGCTTGGATGCCCACAGCCAGAGCACTGTCCTGGCACCAACAGCAACGGAACCGTTGACTAGCGGAGCCGGAAGGATATCGACAATCCACCCACTGTAGCGCAGCAAGCGCGGCAGTACCGATTCTGCCAGCAGCGATGCGTGCTGGCAGAATTCCTTGCTCACCTGGATACTTCCGATGAGTCGCTGTGGCACGCTTTGCGTTTCTCGCAACTTCGTCAGGCTCGACCCTCACAGTCTATGCTTGCACGACGACGCCAAGCGAGTGTACCGCAGCAAGGCTTCCGAATCGGGCTACCATCGGGAGTTGACGGCGCTTGACTTTGGATGTATCATCCAAGAATGATGGCTACCATGGATGATACATTCATAGCTGGAGCACTCTCCCGCCTGCGGACCGCGCTACCCCAAATGACGCCTTCCGAGCGCGTCGCGGCTGAATGGATACTGACGCACCCAGGAGAAGCGTCACGCTCCAGTGCCGCCGCTGTCGCCAGCCAAGCAAACGTCGGCTTCGGTAGTGTCATCCGCGCGTGTCAGCGAGCGGGCTTCCGGGAGTTCAACGATCTGCGGACAGGTCTGGCTATCGACCTTCTCGCTCCACCAGCTCGCAGTTCCAGCAGTCTCC
>JAMCRV010000014.1 GCA_023381555.1 Chloroflexota bacterium
GCAGCTCCGAGTGTGAGCGACACGTTCGTGAATGGCTCGAGGTCCTACCTGGCGGTCCGGGCGGTCAGCATACGCTCCGACGGCGCCAGCGCTCGCTGCGGGCCGGTGAGGAAGCTGAACCGTGAGCCCTTTAGCCTGCTGAATGCCAGGCTTACCGGCATGGAGTTCCTCGACGAGTGTTCCGGTCGCTTCAGTGGGCTTGGAGGTAGGGATTCTTGCCATCGCCACCTGGTCAACGAGATGCTCGATAGGTCAGTATCAGGGTCGAAAGGCTGGTCACGAGTCTCCTTTTTCAGCCTGTTCTCTGGCGATCTCGGTGCGCCAACTAATAGCAGGAGACCAGTGCAGTAGCTCTCTGGCGCGGCGATTGCTCACTAGCGGCTGGGTGGCTCCGAGCGTGGCCCCGAGAGGCACCAGGCGTGGATCATCGCGTTGAAGCGCAGCGATGACAGACCCCTCGCACAGTGCATCGTCCGCGACGATATTGAAGCGATCACAGACAATGTCCGTCTGCTCCAGCGCACAGCGAAAGGCTTGGGCGAGGTCGCGTACGTCCACGTAGGAGAAGAGCGTATGCCGCCAGTGGTGAGCAGCAGGAGAGGCGAGCGCCGCCCGGTACCCTTGCGGGCCGGTCACGAGCGGAGGGCGGAGCACGATTGTTCGCATACCAGTCTTGCGGTGAAACGACCAGGCGATCTGTTCGCCGACGACCTTCGACAGACCGTACCCGTCATCGGGCTCGTCCGGATGCTCTTCGTCGAGCGGGAGATAGCGTGGCAGAAAGTCGCGCTGACCCCAAGCCCAGCCGAAGGCCGACTGCGAGCTCGTTGAAACGATGCAGCGGACCCCGGCGAGCGCGCCTGCCATGTGTACGGCGTACGTACCGAGAACGTTGGTTCGAAACACCGTGCTCTCCGGATGAATGGCGGGACTTGGGATGGCAGAGAGGTGAAGGATCGCTTCTGCCCCTTGGGCGGCCTCGCACACCGCACCAATGTCGGTGTGATCACCCAACACGACACGCGCTCGAAGCTTTTCGCGTGGCTGCTGATGATCAAAGAGAACTAGGTCATAGTCGTGCTGCAGTGCTCTGAGAACCCACGAGCCGATACGCCCGGCGCCGCCTGTCACGACGACTCGCCTCGCCACGCTTACCTACACTTCCCAGCCATTGCGACTCCTTTGTTCCGAGCATAGCACCCGTCACTGCGAGGAATACTTGTAGACTTGTGAGATTCTTTACCAGGTTCTTGACGATCTTCTGATGATCACTCCCTACACTTCTAACCGGTACAGGTAGTGACCTCCCTACCCCGACCCTCCTCGACCCACGGCGAGGCGAACCTGGACCCGGGCCAGAGCGAGAGCTCTGGCCCGATCTATAGCCTCCCGGGCACGCTTCGGCTGCACCTGCGGAGTTATACTTTCTTAACTGACAGTCGGGAGGAACAACAGCCAGTGCGGGTGCTCGTTCTTGGGTCGGGTGGCCGCGAGCACGCCTTGTGCTGGAAACTAGCTCAATCGCCGAGTTTATCGGGGCTCTCTGCAGCGCCGGGAAATCCAGGAATCGCAACGCTCGCTGAGTGCCATCCGGTCGATCTGACTGATGTGGCAAGTGTGGTGGCACTAGCACGTCAGTTGAGCTGCGATCTCGTTGTTGTAGGTCCTGAGGATCCACTGGCCTTAGGTGTCGTTGACGCCTTGCAAGCTGCTGGCTTCGCAGTGTTTGGCCCGACGCACACCGCCGCGCGAATCGAGAGCAGCAAGCAGTATGCGAAGGAGATCATGCGCCGAGCCGGGATCCCAACACCACATTCTGCGGCGTTTCGGCAGTTAGCTCCGGCAAAGGCATTCATCGAGTCGTACCTCGATGTCCCCATCGTCGTGAAGGCAGATGGACTCTTTCGGGGAAAGGGTGTTGTGCTGGCTGCCAATCGCATCGAAGCCATCGAGGCCGTGGAGGCAATGCTGGTCGGCGGAGCATATGGTGAGGCGGGGAGCACGGTCATCATCGAAGAGTTCTTACAGGGTGATGAGCGATCGTACATTGCACTGTGCGATGGCGAGCGATCCCTACTCTTTCCTGCGGCGCGAGATCACAAACGAGCCCTGGATCACGACCAGGGCCTCAATACGGGGGGCATGGGGGCGATTGCCCCGGCAGTCCGATCTTGCGATCCTGACTTGGCCGCCATCGAGCAACAGATCGTTGCGCCGATCTTGCGCGCGCTTCAAGAGGAAGGCGCTGCTTTTCGGGGTGCACTCTTCGCGAACGTGATGCTCACAGGACGTGGACCGCGCGTCTTGGAGTTCAATGCCCGGTTTGGCGACCCTGAAGCAGAAGCGCTGCTGCCGCTGGTGGCGAGTGATCTGCTCCCATCGCTTCACGCCGCAGCAGTGGGCAGCCTTGAAGGCCACACAGTTGCTCTCCGGAGTGGGGCGTGTGTCACAGTGATGCTGGCCTCTGGAGGGTATCCGGGCCACTATCGCACTGGATTGCCGATCTATGGGGTGGATCGAGCTGCGGCAATTCCAGGTGCCACTGTCTTCCACGCAGGCACAGCGATGATCGATGGTCAGCTGGTGACGGACGGAGGGCGAGTGCTCTGCGTTGCCGGTACGGGCAGCTCTCTGACGGAAGCGCGGGCGACCGCTTATGCAGCCGCTGGAGAGATCTCTTGGGATGGTGTCCACTATCGGAGGGATATTGGGGAGGGATGGCAGTAGTCAGCGCTACCCGTCAGGTCGAGGAGATACAGAATAGTGGGCCGCCGCGACGCGCACAGCACGACGTGGTCCTCATCCTCGATTATGGCTCGCAGTACACTCACCTCATCGGCCGGCGCATCCGAGAGCTGCGTGTCTACTCCGAAATTGTTCCACACACCCTGACGGCCTCTCAGATTGCCGAGCGCCAGCCGAAGGGACTCATTTTGTCGGGTGGCCCAGCAAGCGTCTACGACCCTGGTGTGCCTGGAATCGATCCGGGCGTGCTCGATCTTGGCATTCCCGTTCTTGGCATCTGCTACGGCATGCAACTGATGGCGCGGCAGCTCGGCGGTCGTGTCGAGCGTGGTGGACGGCGTGAGTATGGTCCTGCTGTGGTGGAGCATAATGGTGACAGTACACTCTTCCACCGTCTTCCGCCGCGTCTTGATGTCTGGATGAGTCACGGGGATGCGGTGTCAGCCGTTCCGCCGGGCTTCCAAGTGATCGCCAGAACAGAAAACACTCCAGTTGCCGCCATAGGGGATGAAGAGCGGAAACTGTTCGCCGTGCAGTTCCATCCCGAGGTTACACACACTCCGAAGGGTGGCACGATCCTCCGCAACTTCCTCTTCGATGTCTGTCAATGCAGGCCCAGCTGGCAGATGCGCTCGTTTCTCGATGAGGGTGTGGAGCAAGTTCGCCGTACCATCGGGACAGGTCGAGCCATTTGTGCAGTATCCGGTGGTGTCGACTCAACCGTTGCCGCAGCACTCGTCCACAGGGCGATTGGAGAGCAACTGACCTGTGTCTTCATCGATAACGGTTTGCTCCGGCTCAACGAAGCCACTGAGACGGCCGCAGCACTGCGCGGCTTTCTTGGAGACAGTCTGATCACTGTCGATGCCTCGGATCGCTTTCTCAGCTATCTTGCTGGTGTCCTCGATCCAGAAGAGAAGCGGCGGCGTATCGGTGAGACGTTCATTCGAGTCTTCGAAGATGAGTCGCGACGTCTCGGTCACCTGCGCTGGCTCGTACAAGGCACGCTCTATCCGGACGTGATCGAGAGTGCCACTGGTCACCAGACCGCGGGTAAGATCAAGACCCATCACAATGTAGGCGGCCTCCCGAGCGATATGAATTTCGAACTCTTAGAACCGCTGCGCCTACTCTTTAAGGATGAAGTGCGCCTGCTCGGGCGCGAGCTTGGTGTTCCAGAGGCAATCCTGCAGCGCCAGCCTTTCCCCGGACCTGGCCTTGCCGTACGGGTAATCGGCGAAGTAACTCGAGATCGACTTGATGTGCTCCGCGCTGCTGATGCCATTGTTCGTGAGGAGTTGGAGCATAGCCCGCTCACGCGCCGTCTGGGTCAGTACTTCGCGGTGCTCACCCCCGTGCGTAGTGTCGGGGTCATGGGAGATGGCCGGACGTATGGCAACCTCGTTGCGGTGCGTGCTGTAGCGACTAATGACTTCATGACTGCGCAAGCGCTGACCCTACCCGCACAGACGCAGGTACGGCTGGCCACGCGGCTGGTGAACGAAGTGCCGGAGATCAACCGGGTGGTCTACGACATTACGTCCAAGCCACCAGCAACAATCGAATGGGAGTAGGGGCACCCGGTCGTGCCGTCACGCGCCCGCTGTTAGAATTGCTATTGGACGTACTGGGCTGCCCGTTGCACCAACGAGAGTGAGCGGCAGGCATATGAAGAGAAATTCCTTCACCTGGAGCTTCGACAGGGCTTCGAGGTCGAGATTCTCTAGCAGGTGGATACCGGCCCCTTGGATGAGTTTCAGATGGACCGGTAGATACCCCGTTGCAGGATCGTACCGCTCATAGGTGATCGTATCGGAACCCGTCGCAAAGATCTTTCGGCTGGCGAGCCAATCGGCAGCGGAGGAATCCGGACCTGGCCATCCAGTTCTTAGGTTGACATATTTTTGGGGCTCAGACCACAGAGACCCCCACCCGGTGCGGATGAGCACCACGTCGCCAGCGTTGATGAGGACTCCACCTTGAGCTTCAGCAAGGGCCAGATCGACGGCAGTAAGAGAACAGTCATGAGCAAGATGGGTCGTGCCGCGTTGCGCTGCGAGGTCGAGCAGCACGCCGCGCCGAACGATTGGAGCGACCTGTTCCATTCCCAGGTCCCTGAGTCCGCGCGGGCCTGTCTGCGTCTCCTGGGCGTTATGGTTACCGAAGAGTGCGCCGTTGCAGGAGATGTGTCCAAGCCCGTCGAGATGGGTTCCGGTGTGGCCTGATGTGACGATGACCTCGTTGGCTGATGAGTATCCCTGAGGGCGAAACGTGTCTCCGTGCCGGCGAGCGAGGTGGAGGATGAAGGGTGGGTGACCAGGCCACTGCGGCATGTCCGCTGACCAAGGATGGGCGAGATCGACGACCGGACAACCAAGCGTCCTGCGCAGGAGTGATTCGTCTGCCACGGTGCCTTTCTCTTACGCTGCTGCTGTCAGTCGACACTTGGTGACGTTTCTGACCCTAATGGTATACTACTGATCGCCGCACAGAGTTTCACTGTCGAGATTGTGCGCGCTGGTATTACTTGTGCCGGCTGGAAGGTCTCCAGTCGGTTTCCGTGTTGTAAGGGGTGTTGAGAGATGGCTGAACAGCGACCTTTGCTCACGCCAGAGGGTCTACAAGAGATTCAGAAAGAGCTCGATTTCCTGAAGACGGTGCGCCGTCCGGAAATCGCGGAAATGATCCGTGAGGCTCGAGAAGGTGGTGACATCTCTGAGAGCGCTGCGTATGAGGATGCCAAGCAGCAGCAAGGATTCGTCGAGGGCCGGATTCAGGAGTTGGAGTGGATCCTGCGTGAGGCGGTTGTCATTGAAGAACGCGCCGTGGACGGCACGGTAGGGCTTGGGTCGCGAGTCAGAGTGAAGGCCTCAAACGGCCGCGAGTCTATGCTCACGATCGTTGGCTCGCACGAGGCGCAACCGCGCGATGGCCGGATCTCCAATGAGAGCCCTGTAGGCCGGGCGCTCATGCATCACAAGGTGGGTGAGATCGTCCCGGTTGATGCACCGGCCGGTCAGGTTACCTACACCATTCTCACGGTTGAGTGACGCTCTGCTAACATAACCGACGAGGGTTCGTCCCACGGGAAGGGGACGAACCCTCGTCATCGTTTAGTGGGGATACGCCTGTTCTATGCGGCCGGCGCTGCAACGTAGCGCAACAAGAGATCGCGCGACTTCGCAATGCCCTCATACTGATCGCTCTTGCCCTCGAATTCGATCGAGAGTGGACCATCATAGCCACTCTCTCCGATGATTCGCATGCAGCGGCTAAAGTCAAAAGCTGTATGGTTCCCCTCAGCGTCGAAGTCAAGTGTCTTGGCGTGCACGAGAGCGGCAAGTGGCATCATCGTCTGCAGCCCTTCGTAGCGCAGCGCCGGCTCGAAGTTCCCGAAGTCAGGACAGAGACGGAACCAGTTGCTGTTGACCCCATAGACGATCTTCTCGATGTTCCATGGATCTGCAGAGATGCCACCGTGATTCTCCATGAGAACCTTGCAGTTAATCATCTTGCCGTAGGAGACGAGCGTTCGATACGAATTGATGGTGATCTGTAGATCCTCTTGTCCCTCAGGCTGCCGGCCGCTATTGATGCGTACAGCCGGAATACCGAGATATGCTGCTGCGTCCATCCAGTGCATGATGAGCTGGATGTCTGTCTCACGCTTCTCCGGATCAAGTTGAGAGATGTTTCCCACGTCAATCGGCATATTGATGATGCGGACGCTGTGACGGGTTACCGCTGCCTTGATTTTATCGAGGTAGCTGTGCTTGGTCGATTCAAGGTGCATCTGACACAGCTCAACCTGCGCAATGTTGTAGCGCTCTCGTGCGATACGGATGAAGTCGATCAGGGAGATAGGAGTCTCAGTAGGCTTCTTGTCGCCGCGCGGCAAGTGGCGATGAAGACTCCAGCTGCACAACGAAAGAGAACTCACTGCTCACCCCTCTTCATTGCGCCGACACCGTTGTCACCACCGGCTCGCGCCTTGCTCACCGTTCGACCACTACTGTCGCAAGGATGGTACGGAAGCGAGCCACGTGCTGTCAATCAGCCGCCAGCTCATTGCCTCTATCTCTCGCTCTCGTCCGATAGGCCGAGCTAGGGTCTCCTCCATCATCGATGCGAGACAGCCGGTTGAGATGCCAGACTGCTGACAATACCGCAAGGCATACTACCAGCCGACGAAGGCGGGCGGCGCACGGCAGATGGCTCATCTCGGAGTGTTGTTACGCACCCACGGAGTAGCGGCAGATCAGGCACGAGCGCGAAAGAAGCGCTCAAACCGTGGCACGAGGTTGCTTGGCAACCGTCCGCGGAGTATCGTGCCTTCCGCAGAATAGCGTTCCCATTCCACCGATCCGCGACGATGGAAGATCTGCACAAACTCCGGTTTACTATAGGGTATGAGGACCGTGACTTCTTCGAGGCTACCGTTGATGGCATCGGTGATGGCTGCTGTGAGTGTCTCCAGGCCAATCCCTGTGTGCGCCGATACGGCGATGCTGCCAGGATAGTACTCGATCAAGCCCAGAGGAAGCTCGCTGACGAGGTCAACCTTATTGAGCACGATGAGGCGCGGAATGTGCAGCAGTTTGAGCTCCTCAAGCGTTTCGAGCACGGTGCGATAACGCTCCGCGTGGTTGGGATCGCTCACGTCGACAACGAGGAGGAGCAGCGCTGCCTCCTCCAACTCCTCTAGTGTGGCTCGAAAGGCAGCGACGAGCTTCGGTGGCAGCTTTTGGATGAATCCGACGGTGTCGCTTAGCACTATCTCCTGGCCGGAGGGAAGTATGTAGCGTCGGAGCGTGGGCTCGAGGGTGGCGAAGGGGCGATCCTCGGCGAGGACACCCGCACTGGTCAGGCGGTTCATGAGCGTGGACTTCCCCGCATTGGTGTAGCCTACCAGCGAGACAACCGGGACACCCTGGCGCTCGCGATGCAAACGATGAAGGTGTCGAGTGCGGCGGACCTCATTGAGCTCCTTTTCGAGCCGATTGATGCGCTGACGCACGTGACGGCGGTCCATCTCGAGCTGCGTTTCACCGGGGCCACGGGTGGCAATACCGGTGGCGCCTCCAACGGCACCTGCGGAGCGTGAGAAGAACGTGAACATTCCAGCCAGGCGTGGGAGGAGATACTCGAGCTGAGCGAGTTCCACCTGGAGTTGGGCTTCACGGGTGTGAGCACGCTGGGCGAAGATGTCAAGGATGAGGGCTGTGCGATCCAGCACCTTCGTGGCTTCGCCGAAGAATTCTTCGAGATTGCGCTGCTGTGTCGGGCTGAGCTCTATATCCACAACAAGCGTGTCGAAAGGATGCTGGACTCGTTCGTCTGCGATTTCCTGCAGCTTGCCGTGCCCGACAAGCGTAGCCGGGCTCACGTGACGTGGCCGCTGGGAGGTTTGCCCCACCACCGTGCCGCCGGCTGTGGTGACGAGGAGGGCGAGCTCGCTGAGCGACTCAGCCATCGGGAGATGCGCGCCCGTCTGACGATCATCCACACCGAGGAGGAAGCAGCGTTCCGGCGTTTGCCGGTTGCGATTGGGGAGAGAAGAGTCAGCAGGCAGAGTAGTGACCTCCAATGTGCACGGTAGTACAGTCGGTCAGTGCGGCTCGTCCCCCCCTAGCTTGAGATCGCGGGGGGCCAAGCGTACACGACCGAGCCGGCGAAGAGCCTCCTGGAAACGCTGTTCGTCGACTGTAAGAGAGAGGCTCAGATAGCCCTCGCCACGTGAGCCGTATGCCGTCCCAGGGGTGACGAGCAGATGCGTCTCCTCGAGCAGTACCTGGGCTGTCTCGATTGATGTGTAACCGGTAGGAATGCCCACCCAAAGAGCAGGAACGGCACGTGCGCGCCATACGTGGAAGCCACAGGCCTCGAGTGCCGCAGTGAGGTGATCTCGCCGCTGTTGATACGTGGCGTTCCGTTGAGTCACCCACTCCGGCGGGAGGCGAATGAGCAGCTCACCCATCGCCTGCTGAATTGCTGGGTGGAGAAGCTGAGGGATGAAGCTCCGATAGCGGCGCAACAGGCGGAGAGCCTCGGTATGGCCAATGGCAGCAGCAACTGGCCAAGTCTTGAGGTGGACTGCGAGTGAGAGCGAATGGAGCTCAATGGCCACGAAGCGGGCACCAGGGATCTCGAGTAGGCTCATTGTACGGGAGCCGTCGAACGTGAACTCGCTGTAATCGGCGAGACGAATAATCAGCACGTTGTGATCACGCGCGAAGTGCACGAGCTGATGCAGGATGTTGGCGGTCGCGGTAGCACCAGTGGGAACCTGGGGAAAATCGAGGAGGATCAGTTTCGCACGTGCGAGGTCTCCCTCGGCAATGGTCTTGAGGTCGGGCAGGAAGTCTTGTTCAGCGCGCAGCGGCAGGGGAATTGTAGTTGCTCCCGCCATTGCAAGCGCGAAACGAATGCTCGGACGGCTGGGATCGGTGGTCAGAATGGCGTCACCTTGGTTGAGTAGCACCTGGAGGAGGTCAACAATACCTTGGTCAACCGTGGGTAGCGTAACGAGTTCACGGACGGGATCGATGCTCGTACGGTAGCGCGATTGAAACCACCCAGAGATAGCTGTTCTGAGGTCAAAGGGTGGACCAGACTGGCGTTGTGCCGGTGCGGAAATGAGCTGAGCGAGGAGCTCTCTAGCAAGCGGGGGCGGAGGCAACTCGGGATCCACGATGGACAGGTTGATGACGTCGTGTCCCTGACTTCTGAGCTCCGCCGCCCGCGTGTACAGTCCGTGATCTTCCGTGAGCAGCAGTGCCGCAAACCGCTGTGAGGCCGCAATGGGCAGAGGTACTGCGTCAGGGGTGTTGGGACCTGAAGAGTCAATCATGCTCGCGTGAAGGGTCAGGGAGCCAGGAGCCGCTGAACACGTAGGCCGCCTCCCCGGTCATCTGCACCCCATCGCCGCCGTTCCACTCGAGGGTAAGGTCCCCTCCCGGAAGATGAATGGTAACGATGTCGTCAACTTTTCCTTGCCTATGTGCCACTGCCATTACTGCACAGGCACCACTGCCACAAGCTAGCGTGATACCTGCGCCGCGCTCCCACACGCGCATGGTGAGCTCACGCCGGGAGTGCCGTTGAACGATCTCGAAGTTGACGCGGTGCGGGAACCATGGGTGGCGCTCAACGAGGGGACCAATTTGCTCGAGTGGCACGGTCTGGACATCATCGATGAAAGCTACCGCGTGGGGATTTCCCATAGATACGCAACTGATGGCGAACGTCTGACCCCCAATGGTGAGTGGTACGTTCACGATGTAGTCGCCCGGCAGGTCGACTGGAATCTTCGTAGGCGAAAACTCGGGTATCCCCATATCGACGGTCACGGAGTCTACTGAGTCGCCGGCCACGTGAAGCTCGACGTGCTGGACGCCGGCACCGGTGGCGATCCGGAGTTGCTTCTTCCGAGACAGCCCGGAGTCGTAGACGTACTTTGCAAAGCAGCGAATGCCATTGCCGCACATCTCTGACTCGCTACCATCGGGATTGAACATCCGCATCCGAAAATCAGCTAGAGCATCGAGACTGGCTAGCTGCTCGACCAGTAACAACCCGTCATGGCCGATGCCAAAGTGCCGATCTCCGGTAGTGCGGGCGATACTCGCCCAGTCGCGCCGTTGAATGGCTTCGCGAGGCCCGATGATCACGAAATCGTTGCCAATGCCATGCATCTTGACGAAAGGGAGCATGTTTGCTGTCATACGAAGGAGTATACCTGTTGCGTTGCCCGCTAGTGGGCAGCGATCTGGGGCTTATTCACCGCGAACTGCGGTGTCTGCCCGCTGACGACGCGTAGCACTTCTTCAATGGCCATCAGGGCAGCGCGACGATGGGCTTCCACTGTGCCGCCAGCGGAATGCGAGAAGGGGAGCACGCGTGGATGCTCGACCAGTGACCAATCGGCTGGTGGCTCTTCCCGGAACACATCGAGAGCCGCTCCGGCGATGTGGCCACGATCGAGGGCGTCTTTCAAGGCTTGCTCGTCGATGAGTTCGCCGCGGGCGGTGTTGATGATCCAGCATCCAGGCTTGCACAGCTGGAGAGTCTGCTCATTGAGTAATGAGCGTGTTTCGGGAGATGCGGGTGCGTGCAATGTGACTACGTCGCTCTGCGCGAGCAACGCGTCAAAGGTAACGTAGTGGATGGATGAAGCTGTAGCCCAGGCCAAATCTGGGTAGGCGTCGAAAGCAAGGGTGTGCATGCCGAAAGCCTGGGCCCGCCGAGCCACGGCTTTGCCGACTCGCCCCGTTCCGACGACTCCCAGTGTCTTCCCGGAGAGCTCCTGTCCTTGCATGCGCTGCCACGTGCCGCTGCGTGTGCGCGTCGCAGTGCCGACGAGGTCACGCAGGAGACACAGAATAAGGCCAAGCGTGTAGTCAGCCACTGTCTCGTGGTTCGAGCCAGGGGTGGTTGTCACCCAGATACCAAGCGCATTCGCTGCATCCAGGTCAATGGAGTCGAAGCCTACGCCAGCGCGGGCAATGATGCGCAGTGATGGGGCACAAGCCCGCAGCACTCGCGCGGTATAGGCGTCAGGCATAGCGATGACACCGGAGCAGCCCGGCAGTACTTCGAGCAACTCATCCTCCGTCAGCTGGGGACGTGGCATTTCGGGGAAGACTAACTCAGTATTGGTGCGGGCGAGGGCCTCAGCGCACTCGCCCGCGAACCGCTCCACCTGGCGGGCTGTGACGAGGATACGATGACGACTGACGCTCATCTTAGTCCTCACTCGTTTCGGCATCAGACGGGAAGTACTTGTCCAGGAGGATGCCCAGGGCCCGGTGCGTTTCTACTGGAAATCGATCTGGGGCGGTGATAACGGCGTTCCGCAACGCGCTGTGACATGAACAAGTCGAGGTGGTTGTGAGAGACGGTGTCACTTCACGGATGATGCGTTTGGCGTTTTCCACGTTTGCGGCGAGGTTTTTCACGACCATCTCCACACTGACGGTCTCTGCGCTTGCGTGCCAGACGTCATAGTCGGTGGCGAAAGCCAGAGTGGCGTAGCACATCTCGGCCTCGCGAGCGAGCTTCGCCTCGGGAAGTGCGGTCATACCGATGACGCTTGCTCCCCACTGCCGGTAGATGGCAGATTCGGCCTTCGTCGAGAATTGCGGACCCTCAATACAGACGTATGCCCCACCTCGATGGGTTGGAATGCCCAACTTCTTTGAGGCTTTCACGAGTGCCTTGCTGAGATCGGAGCAGAAAGGTTCCGCGAAACCGGCGTGCGCAACGATGCCACCTCCAAAGAAGCTGTTTATCCGGCTCTTCGTGTGATCAATGAGCTGGTCAGGCACGACGAGGTGGAGCGGCTTGATCTTCTTTCGCATACTGCCGACCGCGCTCACAGAAATGATGCGCTCGACACCTAGCGACTTGAGAGCATAGATGTTTGCCCGTACAGGGATGTCGGTGGGGGTGATGCGATGCCCCCGACCATGGCGTGGGAGGAACACGAACTCCTGCTCACCGATGTGCCCAATAACGAGCGCGTCGCTGGGAGAGCCAAAGGGAGTATAGGGGCGGACCTCCCGTACATCCTCTAACCCTTCTATGGCATAGAGGCCGCTCCCGCCGATAATTCCCATGCGCCCAAGTCCCATAATTCCTGCCTTCTCACTTCCGCTCGTTGTACGTGGCGGCTAGCATGTCGCGTAACTCCCGTGCGGCAGCCGTCACGTTCTCCAGGAGCAATGCCGTAGTGACACGTCCCACCCCGCCTGGTACCGGAGTGAGAAATCCTGCCACTGGCTCGACCGACTCCGCATCGACATCACCACGCAGCCCATCAGGCGTCATGGTCGTCCCCGCATCGATGACAACCGCACCCGGCTTCACCATCGTTCCCGTCACCAAGCCGGGGGTGCCAGCAGCGACCACGACGATGTCGGCTTCCAACAGCACATTGGGCAGGTTCTTGGTACTGCGATGGCAGAGCGTGACGGTAGCATTGGCGCGCAAGAAGAGCAATGCAGCAGGTAAGCCGACAACGTTGCTCCGCCCGATCACGGCGACTCTGGCACCGCTCAATGGCACCGCGGTGGACTGGGCAAGCCGTACGATCGCGGTGGCTGTTGCGGGGACGTGACGCGGCCGGCCTAACAGCAGGAGTCCCTGATTTTCCGGTGTCAGACCATCGACATCCTTGACGGGTGCAAGCGCTGCGAAGAGTCGATCTCGCTGCAGATGATGGGGTAGGGGGGTCTGAAGGAGGATGGCGTCGATACGTGGATCTGTGTTCAGGTCTTCAAGGAAGGCGATGGCCTCCGCTTCGGTTACTGAGCTCGCTGTCGCGCGCTCTTCTCCGGTCAGACCAACACGCCGGCAGGCACGGAGTAGCACCTTTGCGTACAAAGCGGCATCTGGATCATCGCCAAAGCGAGCCACAGCAAGCACTGGCGCCCGGCCAGTGCTCTCGGCGAGCGCAGTGACCTCCTGACGTAGGCGTGTCAAGATGGCATCGGCAACTGGCTGTCCCTCGAGTCGAACTGCCACGTATCTCGTGCCCTCTCGTGGCTACGTCCAGAGGATCACGGCACTGTACCGCTCTCAGCATCCAAGGATGGTAGCCGCAACTCATCATCTAGGCTCCGGCGTAGTGTAGCGAGATCTTGAAAGGCCCGCGCAGTAAGTTCCCGCCAGCGGGCTGCTATGGTGGTGCCCCGTTGATCCTGACCAAGTCCACGCACATTTTCGACGACGTTGAACTGTGCGGTCCGTAGCGCAGTTTCAAAGAAGGCGCCGGCTGCGCCGAGATCGCTCACGAGATTGTGGTTCACACGTCCGAGCAGTGCTCGTGCCTCTGAGGCAAGCGGAGCGACCAGCTCTCCCACAGCAAGGGGCGGCTCAGCTGCGCCCGCGAGTGCAGTGGCAATTGTCTGCTTGCGTGCCGCCCGTTCGTCCTTCGTCGCTCGCGGAAGGGCATACGCTGTGGCGACTCGCTGAAAGGCGATCGCATCGTGATCGACGATAGCGAGAAGGCATGGTCTGGAAGATTCGGCCCGGCCCAGCGTCATGGCGATCTGCTCCTGCCATGCCGCCAGATCTTCCTGCCCAAGAGAATAGTGGCAGACCATGCTCAGCAAAGCAGCACCAGTTGCTCCTGCGAGTGCGGCAGCAGCCCCGCCGCCGGGCGACGAGGTGTGTGCTGCTAGCGATGCCAGGAAGGATGCGACCGATGCATCGGCAATCGCTGGTTGCGCCATCAGGACGTCCTCCCATCTGCTCGTGCCAAGTCTACCTGTGATGAATGGGAACAGGGATTGTCTGGCAGGCAGCGATTACTACGCCGAAGATAGCATGGTGGGGATAGCCACTCCATCCCACCCTCTGGCGTGGCGTTGTACTCACGCGCCGCCAGCGCCCGAAGGAGCTCGGGTGAAACAGGCTGCCTTGCTGCCCTCAAGTGCGCTGGACGCTGCGACGGCGCTCTCCGGCACGAAGCACTTGGCGCTGGTTGGGCGGCGCCAGATAGCGACTGCGCAGCAGCTCGTTGTCGTGAGCCGCAAGGCGTCGCGGAAGCTCCCCATAGATGAAGCGCAGCGCGAGAACGAAGGCGATGCCGAGCCCGATCACATAGAAATAGAGCCAGATACGCCAGGAGAGGACCGGCACATTGGCATGACGGCAGAACATGAGCACGAAGGCAAGAACTGCCGCTACGGTGAGTATCTTTGCCGCACTGTCGAGCGCTTGCTGGATCGGTAGAACGTTGCGCACCCTCTGCCTCCCTTCTAAGAGGAAGTGAACGGCCGGTACGACCGCGGCAGCGATGGTGGCAATCACGAACGGTGTGTAGTAGTTGAATGAGGTCCCAGGACTGGTAAAGAGATATCTCACGATCGCTTGCACGGTCGACACAGAACGTACTTCTTCCTAGTGTTCCTGACCTTTCGCTGTCTTCAAGTGCTGTGTCAGCTTACTCCGCGCGGAGGAGAACACGGACTTGCCCGTGAAGTCCCAATCGCTCAATGTGCTCATCGACGACCGGCTGGGGCACGAAATGCAAGAATATCTGAACAACGACGAGGAGAAGCAAGAAGTCACTGATTTCTCCGATGACCGGAAGGCTCGCGGGAAGGAGATCCCAAGGCCCGAACACGAGAGCGAGACCGGTTACGAGGCTGACCTTGGCGCCCCAAGACACGCGCGAATCACGCAAGAGGTGGTAGCTGAGCTGGCCGTAGCGCCACACGAGCGGCAGGAGGCGTATCGCTCCTGTGAACCCGAGGGGAATACCGTTGAGCAGTCGTTCTCGCTGTTTCTTTGCCACGCTCTATCCTGTTCTGCAGTGTCTTTCCGGTATTGTACGTCCGATGGTGTCAGAGAGCACGGCAAGTAGGCCCCATGGCTCGTCGAGCAATGATAGGGCACCGATCAAATCAAAAAAGAGGAACGAGCGATGTCGATGCCAGCTCCACCAGCGCACCGGCACATCCTTGCCGACTTTGTTGTCGAGGATGTGAGCCTGTTGCGGAGCGTCGAGCCGTTGTGGTCACTCGTCTACGAGAATGCTGCTGTGAGTGGTGTAGTGGTGCTCGATCGCTGTGTCCATCAGTTTGTGCCACATGGCTTCACGGGGCTGTTGCTACTGGCGCAGTCCCACGTGTCGATTCACACGTGGGTCGAAGAACGGCTCGTACTTCTTGATGTGCAAACTTGCGGAGACATGAAGCCTGATCTCATTGTCGAGGGTGTGCGCCGTGCGCTAGAACCTTGCCAGGTGCTCGTGCGCACGGTGACGCGGGGCTAGGCTCCCGTGCCGAACTGTCGATCACCGGCGTCGCCAAGGCCCGGCACGATGAACCCACGGTGGTTGAGGCAGTCATCTATCGCGGCGAGGGTAACGGGGATCTGCGGGTATCTCGCTGTGAATACCGTGATGCCCTCCGGCGCGCCAATGATGCCAACGAAGCGGATATCCTCCACGCCCCAGCGCAAGAGGACGTCAGTAGCGGAAAGAGCAGAGCCTCCGGTTGCCAGCATCGGGTCAAGGATAAAGCACACATCTACAGTTGGGTGTGGGGGGAGGCGGTTGTAGTACTCGACTGGGACCAACCGGTGCTCATCCCGGTAGACACCGAGGTGCCACACTTGGGCGTCAGGAAAGACGTGGAGCGCTCCTTGGAGCAGCCCCGTCCCAGCGCGGAGAATGGGGACCAAGCCAATGCGTGGGGCAATCGCGCTTCCTGTGGCAGGAGCCAGAGGAGTCTCCACCGTGACATCACGGAGCTTGAGCGACCGGCTCGCCTCGTAGATCAACAGGGTCCCGAGCTCCTCGATGAGGTCACGGAAGGCATGGGCACCTGTGGTATGGGAGCGCAGCTGAGTAACCTTCGTGCGGATTGCCGGATGATCGACGATGCGAACCGATGACTTAACCGCAGCATCAGTAGTCACGCGACGGTGTCCGTAATCCCAGGGACAGGGAAGCGCGAGCAGAGGTCGATGACCCGGCGGCGGACATCACCAAGTGCCTCCTCATCCTTCCAGTGCTGAAGAGCGCAGGTGATCAGCTCAGCGATCTGTTCCATCTCGGAGAGACCAAAGCCACGGGTCGTTGTCGCCGGGGTTCCAAGACGGATGCCACTGGCTCGCGCCGGCGGCAGAGGATCAAAAGGTATCTGGTTCTTGTTCACGGTGATGTTGACTTCGTCGAGAACTCGCTCGGCGCGCTTCCCGCTCATGTGCGGCAGCGAGCGGAGATCGACGAGGAATACGTGATTGTCGGTGCCTCCGGAGACGATACGCAGCCCGCGTTGCTGGAGCGCTGCGGCGAGAGCGCGGGCGTTGTCAACGATGTGCTGAG
>JAMCRV010000127.1 GCA_023381555.1 Chloroflexota bacterium
CGCGTAAGCGCTTCACCCCAGCGAAGCGGTCCTAATGGCCGATCCCTTGCTCCTCACCTCCCATCCACCCTCCATCCCCCACACTCTGCACACCCCCCCACCCTCCCCTAGCAGGACCTCCCCCAGCAACGACATCAGCTATACTGGTATCAGCGCTAGGGGGTACCAACTCTGCGGCGACTCTTTCCACTAGGAGGTTTTCTCAATTCGTGATGGTTGATGTAAGTTATGTTCAAGATCTCCTCGACACAGCAGACCCGGCTTCCCTGCGAGAGGAAGACCTCGACGCTGTCTTGAACAGTCCGGCGCACCAGTTCAAATCGCTCAGCAAGGGCGATGTCATCGATGGCATCGTCGCACGGATCGATAACGAAGAAGTGCTCGTGGACATTGGTCTTAAGTCCGAGGGGATCGTCTCCGGCCGCGAGTTGGGCACCCCGGAAGATATTCGAAATCTGCGCGTTGGCAGTGCGATCTCGGTCGCGGTGCTGGTTCCCGAGACACCAGAGGGCAATGCCGTCCTGTCTATCCGCCGGGCGAAGCAAGAGAAGAGCTGGCGCTACGCCGAGCAGGTCATGCAGGACAACGAAATCATCGAGGCAGAGGTCATCGACTATAACAAGGGTGGCCTGATTGTCAACGTGCAAGGCCTGCGGGGATTCGTCCCCATTTCGCAAGTCCTCGGCCTGCGCCGGGATCCGATCGAGCGCACCGATTCAGGTGAAGATGACATCGCTCAGCGCCTCGCCGAGATGGTCGGGCGCACCCTTTCCCTGAAGGTCATCGAGCTAATTCGTGGCCGCAACCGGCTCATTCTCTCCGAGCGGGCCGCGCTTCTGGAAGCTCGGGCCAAGAACAAGGATCAGCTCTTGGAAGAGCTCGAGGTGGGCCAGGTGCGCCGCGGGCGCGTCAGCAACATCCTTCCATTCGGCGTCTTTGTGGATCTTGGTGGCGCCGATGGCCTCATCCACATCTCTCAGCTCTCTTATAGCCACGTTGCCAACCCCAGCGACCTATTGCACGTTGGCGACGAGGTGGATGTTTACGTGCTGAGCATCGATCCGGTCAAGAAGAAGATCGCGCTAAGTCTCAAGCGAGCGCAGGCCGACCCGTGGGACACTATTGAAGAGCGCTATCAGATTGGCCAGATTGTTCGGGGTACCGTGACGAAGATCACGCAGTTCGGCGCGTTTGCTCGCGTGGAAGACGGCATCGAGGGGCTGGCGCACGTGTCAGAACTGTCGAACCGGCACGTGACGAATCCGCGCGAAGTGGCAAAAGAAGGCGACGAGCTAGACTTCCAGATCATCAGCATCGATGGTCGCCGTCGCCGGCTGGGTCTCAGCCTGCGGGCCCTCGAAGATAGCTATGGTGTGGAGTACGCCACCGGTGAAGGTGAGGGCGAGAGCGTCAACGAGGGTGAAACGTCTGAAGACCTTGCAACTGCACCGGCCGTGGAGGAAGAGTAACCTGGAGAGGAACTGAGCAGACGAAAAGTGCATACACAATTGCCGCGACGTCTTCGGCAGTGACCCACCCTAGCAGGTCGCTGTTTCACTTCCGCCGTGACGAAATGAGCACGGCTCTTGCGACTGGCAGAAGTGATGCAGACCGTGGCCACCCAGTGCGCCGGACCTGCTAGCAGGAAAGCGAGGCATACCGTGCAGGATGATCGGTTCAATCGTTTTAGTTCGCGGGCCCGAGCAGTGCTTGCGCTCGCTCAAGAAGAGGCACAGCGCTTCAACCACACGTACATTGGCACGGAGCACCTGCTGCTTGGTCTCGTTCGTGAGGGTGAAGGCGTAGCCGCGAAGGTTCTGAACAACCTCGGTGTCGAACTCAACCGTGTGCGGAATGCCATCGAGTTCATCATTGGGCGGGGAGAGCGCGCGACCACGGGTGATATTGGACTGACTCCGCGTGCTCGCAAGGTGATCGAGCTCGCCGTCGATGAGGCGCGCCGTCTCGGTCACCACTACATCGGGACGGAGCATCTGTTGCTTGGTCTCGTTCGTGAAGGCGAAGGCATCGCGGCAGGCGTTCTCGAGAGTCTGGGGGTCAATCTCGAGAAGGTGCGGCAGCAGACCATCGCCGTCCTGAGCCAGAGCAGTGCTAGCGGACACGTCGAGGGTAAGCAGGCCAGCAGGACCCCCACGCTCGATCAGCTTGGCACAGATCTGACTGCGGCCGCCTCCGCTGGAAAGCTCGATCCGGTTATCGGGCGTCAGACCGAAATCGAACGGGTGATCCAGATTCTTTCGCGCCGCCAGAAGAACAACGCGGCGCTGATTGGTGAGCCCGGTGTTGGAAAGACAGCGATTGCCGAGGGGCTGGCTCAGCGGATGGTCGCAGGAGATGTTCCTGAGACGATTGCGGGGAAGCGCCTGCTGACGCTCGACATCGGTTCCCTCGTTGCGGGCACAAAGTACCGCGGTGAGTTCGAAGAGCGCCTGAAGAAAATCATCGAAGAGATACGCAGCTCGGGAGATTCGATCCTCTTCATCGATGAGCTGCATACACTTGTTGGCGCAGGGGCAGCCGAAGGCGCCGTCGACGCGGCAAACATTCTGAAGCCTGCGCTCGCTCGCGGTGAGCTCCAGTGTATCGGCGCCACGACGCTGGATGAGTACCGCAAATACATCGAGCGCGATGCCGCCCTTGAGCGCCGCTTCCAAACCGTGATGGTCCGAGAGCCTTCCGTCGAGGAGACGATTGAGATTCTCCACGGCATCAGGGAACGGTACGAACAGCATCACCGGCTTACTATCAGTGATGACGCGCTGAAGGCAGCCGCCGAGATGGGGGGACGCTACATCACGGATCGCTTCCTTCCAGACAAGGCCATCGACCTCGTCGACGAAGCATCATCCCGGGTGCGGATGCAGCGCAGCACACAACCGCAGACTATTCGGGAGGCTCTGCGGGAGCTGAAGCAAATTCAAGCTGAGAAGGACGCTGCGATTCAACAGCAGCAGTTCGATCGTGCGGCCGAGCTACGCGATCGGGAAAACGAGCTTCGCACCCAGATCGACGGAGCAGAGCTCGGATCCACAAGTAGCACACAGGCAAATAGGCCTGTTGTCACAGCAGACGATATAGCGCATGTGGTGTCGATGTGGACGGGTATCCCGGTGATGCGCATTGCGCAAGAGGAGTCCCAGCGCCTACTCGAGATGGAGCAAGTGCTGCATCAACGCTACGTCGGCCAGGATGAGGCCATCTCCACGCTTGCCCAGGCACTCCGGCGAGCCCGCGCCGGCCTCAAGGACCCCAAGCGCCCCATCGGAAGTTTCATCTTTGTTGGGCCGACAG
>JAMCRV010000004.1 GCA_023381555.1 Chloroflexota bacterium
TCTGCCATGCTGAGAGCGTCTGTATGGCGCAAGTCAATCTCATGCTGGCTCGGTGCATCTTCGTGCTGGGCGTACTCGACTGGTATGCCCATGTCCTCCAGCGTGAGGAGCGTTCGTTTTCTTATGTCGGTGGTGAGATCGCCGACCGTGAGTTCGAAGTACGAGCCTGCATCGAGTGGGCATGGGACGCGGGATGGGTCAGAGTCCGCGAAGTAAAAGTACTCGATCTCCGGTGCTGCATAGAAGCTGTAGCCTTTCTCGCGAGCCTTGTCGAGTGCTCGGCGAAGGACATTGCGGGGGCATCCCTCGAACGCTGAGCCGTCCAGGTTGGAGATGTCGCAGAACACCCGGGCCACCGGGGAGCCGTCGTCGTCGCCGTCGCCGGATTGCAATGGAAGTATCTGGAATGTCTTTGGGTCAGGGCAAGCGAGCACGTCGCTTTCCTGGATGCGGCTGAAACCGTCGATTGACGAACCGTCGAAAGTTATGCCCTCGTCGAGAGCGCCCTCGAGCTCCGCTGGGGTGATGCTGAACATCTTGGGGATCCCGAGCACATCGGTGAACCAGAGCTGAATGAAGCGGACACCGCGCTCCTCGGCGGTCCGGAGTACGTAGTCACGCTGGTCCTGATCACGCTGGTCCGCAATCACCTGTCCTCCTTAGCTATTCTGGTCCGTCCCGACGCAGCAGCGCCCACTACTTCCCTGCATCCCCGGTCAATGCTCGCCTGCTCCCAACCACCCCTACGATGGCATCCGAGTCTCGTGAGTTGCGCGTTGGGAACATTATTGCAGCAACGCAGACTCAAGGACTCGCCCGCGCACCTATGTTCACACGGCGTTCACATAGCTGCAACGATTGCGAAACTGGACGGCACTACCCTGCCATGTGGCAAGCTTACGCAACACGCGCACGCAGCCGCGTACGTTCGGGCACCTGGACGGTCGACCAGGATTGAGGTCGAACGAAGACCAGGATTGAAGTCGAAGGAGGAGATGTGCAGGAACAAACGGCAGCTGAGGTGCTAAGCCTCATATCTGATAGCGGGGTCGAGATCGTCGATCTCCGTTTTTGCGATTTACCAGGACTGATGCAGCACTTCTCGGTTCCAGCCCACGTGCTTGACGCTGGGTCATTCGAGGAAGGGTTCGGGTTTGACGGCTCTTCCATTCGCGGGTTCCAGGAGATTCAGGAGTCCGACATGCTGCTGATGCCTGACCCGGCAACCGCCGTTCTGGATCCTTTTCGCCAGCACAAGACCCTGAACCTCAACTGCTTTGTTCGTGACCCGGTGACCGGTGAGAGCTACAGCCGCGATCCGCGTTACGTCGCGCTCAAGGCAGAGCGGTACCTGGTCTCGACCGGCATAGCGGACAAGGCCTACTTCGGCCCCGAGGCCGAGTTCTTCATCTTCGATGACGCCCGGTTCTCCCAGGATCAGCACTCAGCGTTTTACCAGGTGGACTCTGTTGAGGGCATCTGGAACTCGGCTCGCGATGAGCAGCCGAACCTTGCCTTCAAGCCCAGGTACAAGGAGGGCTACTTCCCTGTTCCCCCGATGGATCACTTTCAGGATCTGCGCTCTGAGATGATCCTCGTGATGGAGCAACTCGGAATCGAGATCGAAGTTCAGCACCACGAGGTTGGCACGGGCGGTCAGGCTGAGATTGACATGCGTTTCGATACCCTGCTTCGGATGGCGGACAAGTTGATGCTTTACAAGTACGTGGTGAAAAGTGTTGCCCGCGCCGCGGGTCATACCGCTACGTTCATGCCGAAGCCGCTGTTCCAGGACAATGGCTCTGGTATGCACACCCATCAATCTTTGTGGTTGGGCGGCGAGCCCCTGTTTTATGGAGAGACAGGCTATGCGGGACTCTCTGACATCGGCCGCTGGTACGTGGGAGGCCTGCTGAAGCATGCCAGCGCGATCCTCGCGTTTGCCGCGCCTACGACCAACTCGTACAAGCGTCTGGTGCCTGGTTACGAAGCGCCGGTGAACCTCGTGTATTCGCAACGGAATCGATCTGCCGCGTGCCGCGTGCCGCTGTACTCCAAGAGCCCCAAGGCGAAGCGTATCGAGTTCCGCTGCCCGGACCCAGCATGTAATCCCTACATCGCGTTCTCTGCGATGTTGATGGCGGGCCTTGACGGAGTACAGAACCGCATCGAGCCGCCGGACCCGGTGGACCGGGACCTTTACGATCTTGCCCCTGAGGAACTGGCCGATGTCCCGCAGGTGCCAGTGTCGCTGGAAGCTGCTTTGTGTGCCCTCGAGGAGGACCAGGATTTCTTGAAGGCGGGTGGGGTTTTCACGGACGACCTCATCGAAACCTGGATCAGTTACAAGAGGCTGCATGAGATCGACGAGGTACGGCTCCGCCCGCATCCGTGGGAGTTCATGCTCTACTACGACATCTAACAGCGCGTTCTTGCTCTTAGGCGCCCGCTATGTGAGGCCGAGGCAGCGGTAGCGTTGGTTACCGCTGCCTCGGCCTCAGCAGCTATCGTTCGGATGTGCCAACCGGGATTGTGAAGCGGTCCGCTGTCTTGGTGGGGTTATTGATCGCCGCGGCTGGTCTGTTCGCGGTCCTGTTCATAGCAGCTGTCCACGCGTACCCCGGCGACTCGGACAGCGCGAGCGTGGTGCTCGAGGGCCAGGCGATGGCACATGGCAACCTTCTTCTTCATGGCTGGGAACTGTCTCTTGACTCGTTCTGGTCGGTAGACGCGCCGTTCTATCTTGTAGCCACGGCACTTAGTGGCATTCGAGGCTCGCTCATCTTTGCAGTTCCGGCCGCTATCGCCGTTGTGATCATTTGCATTGGCGTCTTCATGGCATGCGAGAAGCGCCAAGGCGCAGCTGCTGTAGCAGCTGGGGCAACTGTAGTGGCCATTTTGGGGCTACCTGGCCACGTGCTTTCCATATTCTTTGTTCATGGCGGGTGGCATGTGACGACTGCCATGCTTGCCCTGATTGCTTTTCTTGGGTTGCGAAAGCGTGTTTTCGGGTGGGCCTGGGTGGTCGCGGTGCTCGTCTTGACCGCCGGACTTCTTGGCGATCTCATGATCGTGCCGCTCGCTATTGCGCCTATCGTCGGTGCGGGGCTGGTGGCGATGATGCGAACCAGGGATTTGCGAGCTGGGTTGTCCGCGCTTGCTGCTGCGGGAGCCGCAGTTGTTCTCGCGGTCATCGGACGGGCCGTGGTGGTCGCACTCGGAGGATTCGCTGTTGGTGGTCCGAACAGAAGGCCACCGATTGCACAGATCTTCTCCAATGTCGCCCACGGCCTTCATCAAGG
>JAMCRV010000045.1 GCA_023381555.1 Chloroflexota bacterium
CGCCCGCCCAAGGGGTGACCGCGCAGGGCACTCCGGACTTCAACCTGCGAGACATTCCGCCGGTGACCACCAATCCGTTGCTCACGATCACCCAGCCGCGCATCTACTTCACTTCTGGCGGCACTCCCTCTGACTGGGTGCTCGTTGATACCAAAGCGCAAGAATTTGACTATCCCACGGGATCGGAGAATGCCAGCACGCAATACCAGGGGAAGGCTGGTATCTCAATAGGGTCATTTCCGCGGCGCCTCCTCTTTGCCTTCACTATGGGCGATCCCAATCTTCTCTACACGAGTTACCTACAGGCTAACAGCAAGATCTTGATCCACCGTCAGCTCAGCGATCTCATCCAGAAGATCGCCCCGTACCTTCGTCTGGATCACGATCCGTATATCGTGATTGTTCACGGGCATCTCTACTGGTTCCAGGATGCCTATACTACGAGCAGCACCTATCCCTATTCGACGCCACTCAGCTCTGGCGTCAACTACATCCGCAATAGTGTCAAGATCGTTGTCGATGCGTACAACGGCACTGTTACGTTCTATCGAACTGACAGCCCGCAACACCCTGAGCCGCTGATCCAGGCGTACAGTGAGGTCTTTCCTGGCCTCTTTCAGCCACTGTCGAGCATGCCCGCGGATTTCCGCGCGCATCTGCGCTATCCGGAGGATCTCTTCGCTGCGCAGGCGCAGACACTCACGCTCTATCACATGACCGATCCTACGGTGTTCTACAATCGTGAGGATGTGTGGTCGTTGCCGACCGAGCAGGTGGGTAACACGCGTTCCCCTCTGCAGCCGTACTACGTTGAGATCCGCCTCCCCGGCGAGCAGAAGGCTGAGTTCGTGTTGATCGAGCCGTTTGTGCCGCGTGGCAAAGACAACATGATTGGGTGGCTTGCCGCGCGTTCGGATCCTGCACACTACGGGCAGGCGTTGCTCTATGAATTCTCGAAGGACTCGCTCATTTACGGTCCTCAGCAGATCGAAGCACGTATTGACCAGGATCCAGCCATTTCCAGTAGTCTTACCCTTTGGAACCAGCAAGGCTCGCGTGTCATTCGCGGCAATCTCCTCGTGATTCCGCTTGGAAACGCATTTCTCTACGTGGAACCGTTGTTTCTTCAGGCCAGTCAAGGCCAGATCCCAGAGCTGAAGCGGGTCATTCTGGCAGATAGCACGGATGTCACGATGCAGAAGACGCTTGGAGAAGCGTTGACAGCCCTCTTCTCCGGGGCCGCTCCGGCCGGTGCTTCCGGGTCAGGAACGCCTGCAACGGTGACCAATCCGAGTGCAACGCCAACTCCGCTTCCTGCAGTGGGAGGGGCAAGCTCGACGGCGCAACAGCTCGCGCAGGATGCTCTCGCCCACTATGCTCGCGCCCAGCAGGATCTCAAGAGTGGTGATTGGGCAGGATACGGGGCTGAATTACAGGCGATGGAACGAGACTTGCAACAACTCGCTAGCAGCACCAAGTAGCACGGGGAGAGACACTCTACGTGATGGAGGCAAGGAAAACGTTGGGGACAACTGGAACGCCAGCGGAGGCACGAGCTCGCACGGCAGCTCGTGGCTTCGCACAACGCATCGTGGACATTCTGATCGATGGTAAGGCTGAAGATACCGTTTTGCTGGACATCTCAGGCTTGTCCATCATCGCTGACTTTTTCATCGTCACCTCTGGCACTTCAGATCGGCAAGTACGTGCTTTGGCCAGCCGCGTCATCGAGAAGCTTGCCGAAGAGCAGATTAAGCCGAGACGCATCGAGGGTCTCAGCGACGCGCGATGGGTCGTGCTCGACTTTGGAGATGTTGTCGTGCACGTGTTCACTCCTGCTGACCGCCGCTTCTATGACCTCGAGGAGCTCTGGGGCAGCGCAGTGACGATTGCTCGTGTGCTGTAAGTCTGCACACGGGAGGTCCACTCAGGCACGCCTGCCAGAAGGGCTATCTGATTCCTTGCGATGGGGGATGGAGGACGCATCTATCGCACAACGCGCCAATGACACTACTGTTCCTCTTGCCATCCTCCCGCTGGCCCTTGTCGACGCTAACGGTGCGGCCAGCTGCTGCGGGTAACCGTCGCGGAGCCGGAGTGTCTCACTTCAGGGCGCAGGGGTTAGGATCGATCCTCCAGCAGACGCATGAGTGCGACAGCAGCAGCATTGGCCCCGCCCCCTGCCTGTCCGGCGCGCTGTGCACTGGCAACTGCTCTCGAAATAGTCGAGCTTCGCGTTACAGTCCCGACGGCGCGACGTATGGCATCTGGAGCCACGTGACGAATATCCGGAAGTGCTACGCCAATCTTTGCCCATGCCACCCGCCGGGCCGTCTCGTATTTGTCGAGCGCAGCGGGCACCACGATGAGCGGGACACCTGCCGCGATCGCAGCTGTGACCGATCCAGCACCTCCGTTTGTCACGAAAGCTGCTGCGCCCCGAAGGGCTAGACGGTAGGGTACATAGTCCACAATGGTGATGTGGGCAGGAGCTTGCGGTAGCACGGGCGCAGGCGCTCCAGTGAGCACGAGCACGTCACGCTGCACCTCGCTCAGACCGGCTATAACGGCTCGCAGAAGATGCGCATCCCGATGCGTGGTGCCTTCTGTAACCACGACGTGACCTGGTCCGATCGCGGTACAGCGTCACCGTTCGGTAGTGGAGCATCGAGTGGCCCGATCGGTTGGATATTGGCGGGCCAAGGCCGGGGATATTCGAGCTGACGGACTCCTGGGTAGGCGACGAGAAAGGGAGATAGCCCGGCGTGTGTAAGTTTCTCGGCTGTGCCCCAGGCCTTCCAGGCAGCGCGCGCCTGCCGCCACGCGAACGTTGCTGCAGCGAGGCGGAGCTCCAAGGCGCTGTTGAGCAGTTGGTAGAGTGGCTGCAGTATAGCTCGGTAGGGAACGGCGAAGTGAGGAGGCGGAAGCGTATCGTGGGGCATTGTACAGAATGGAAAGGGAGGGATACTCGCCCAGCGGCGACGCAGCAATCCACTGGCCAGTGCCGCGCCGAGTGCGACACCGTCGTTGACGAAGATGTCTGCCCCCCAGTGCGCCCCGGCCTCAACAAGATCGTACGCTTGCGGTACAGCATCATGCCAGGGGGTGAGGAAGAAGGTCTGCACGGCGGATTCCCACCGTGGCAGTCGCTGCACTCCGGGAAGCGCGCGTTCGAAGTCGTTGAAGTCCCGGT
>JAMCRV010000049.1 GCA_023381555.1 Chloroflexota bacterium
CATAGCAAGCGCGATGGCTTGCTCAGTGAGCTGGCGCTTGTTGGGTGCCTTTCCCCCTGCCAGTTGCACACTGTCAATCATTGTCTCTAAGCCTCCGGAAGACTGCAAAGCACCGCTCGACCCTGCAATGCGCGGGCACTCGCGTGCACGATCTGTACTCTGAGGAGCCGGCCGGTGAAATTGAGGCCAGCTCCTGCCTGTGGCGACTCTTCCTGGACGGAGAAGAACGTGATTTTGTTCGTCCGCGTACGTCCCTTCCAGCGGCTTCCACTATCCCGCTCTTGGCCTTCAACCAGCACTTCCTGCGATGTGCCAATCAACGCGGTGTTGATTTCTCGGGCGATTTGCTCTTGCAGCGCCTCGACTGCCCACAGTCGCTCCTTCTTGATCTGCCCGGCAACGTCATCAGCCCAGTGCCTTTCCGATGCTGTTCCAGGCCGGGGTGAGTAGGCAGCAACGTGCACGACGTCGAAGCGGATACGCTCTAGGAAGCGGAGGAGCGCATTGAACTGCTCCTCCGTCTCGCCACAGAAACCCACGATGACGTCTGTGCTCACACTGCAGTCGGGCAGCTTCGTACGAATACGCTCGACAAGTCGCTCATAATCGGTAATACGATAGGGGCGGCCCATCCGGCGAAGCATCGCGTCATCGCCGTGTTGAACGGGCAAATGCATGTACTCGCAGACTTTTGGTAGGTCACGCATCGCCTCGATGAGACGCTCGTCGATATACCGCGGATGAGACGTCAGGAAGCGTATTCTCTCTAGGCCGCGAACGCCGTTTAGGCGCTCCAGGAGCAGGGCAAGATCAGGCTTCTCGGGAAGATCGTGACCATAGCGATCGACGATTTGTCCTAAGAGCGTGACTTCCCGCGCTCCTTCGCTCACCACTTCTTCTACGTGCGTAACAATCTCGTCAACTGGACGGCTCTGCTCTCTGCCGCGACGCGCAGGCACGATGCAGTAGGTGCAGTGCTCATCACAGCCATAGATGATCGGGATGTAGCGCATGACTTCCTGCGCGCGCTGTGCTTGTAGAAGTGATGACGCCGTCTCCGGCCCAACTTCTATCGGCGTCGGATCGAAGACGGCGGCCACAGGCTCATCGGGCGGACGCTCGACAAGCGGTTGCAGGGACTCCGGTGTGAGCGAGCTAAAGAAGAGGTCCACCATAGGATAGCGCCGCTGCATGACTTGTACGTCACTGACCACCATGCACCCTGTCATTGCCACCGCAAGATTCGGCTGGCGCTTTTTCAGTCCAGCGAGCTGACCCAGCTGACCTTCCGTGTGCTCTTCAGCACTGCGCC
The DNA here is from genome assembly GCA_023381555.1 of Chloroflexota bacterium. Classification (GTDB taxonomy): domain Bacteria; phylum Chloroflexota; class UBA4733; order UBA4733; family UBA4733; genus JAMDCW01. The sequence goes on from JAMCRV010000049.1 coordinate 1,313, forward strand.
GCACTGCGCACGTGTTGAGGATGACGAGATCAGCCTGTTGCACCTCGGCTGTCGGAACATAGCCCTGGCGATCGAGAAAGTTCTCGATGCGCTCCGAGTCCGCCTTGTTCATCTGGCAACCTACAGTCCAGATGACGTAGTGAAGCTTGCGTGCTGTCGGAGCAGCCATTTGGCGTACTCCCCTCTCACCGCCTAACCGGCACTCACATAGTCGAGCAGAAACTATACCGCAACCTCTAAGAGCCGGGACCATCAAGTCATAGGCACAGGATTCACTGGGAGAGGTCGTATGCCACTTTTCTTACGGTTTGGCGCCGGTGACAAGTCGCCCTACGGCGTCGAGGACGTGCTCAGGGGAGAATGGCCTCGGAAGGACGAGGTCCGCTCCGGCCAGCGCTTCGGTGCCGGCACCGACTTCAGAGGCAATGACCACGATTCTTGTCCCTGCAAGCGCGTCATTCTTGCGCAGGCGCTGCGTAATGGCATCCGCCGCGTCGCGCGGAGCAGGAAGATGAACGACAACCGCAGCAGGCCGCTTCCGGCCCGCCTGCACTACTGCCGCATCGATACTGTGGAGAACGTCGACTGTGCCACCGGCATCTCTCAACACACCACTAAGGAGTGTCGCCGTCCCTACATTGTCATCGACGATGAGAAACCGCATACCACTCAGTGCACCAGCGCCCGAAGGAGTAGTAAGAGTCATAGAATCACTCCTTCTTGACGCGCTAGTGACGACCCTCTTCGCCGATGCTGATCTGCGACCCTCCTGGTTCATGACGATGAGGAATCAAGTGTCCTTCTCGGGTCTCCCATAAGAGATCGCTGTCGCGCGGCTCCGGATAGTCGCTCACAGAGATGAGAAGTCCATCGTGGCGCTCCAGCACTTCGCTGACGTCCTCGTCTATCACCTGGCGTGGGGCCTGGCGAACGAGAACGATGGTATCGGCCTCTGGCACCATCCGGATTGTCCAGCCTCGATCGGTCAGCTCGTCAACGATCACGCCGGTGTCGTAGAAGCGCTGGGCAATCATGAGCCCTGCGCCCGCGAGGATGCGGCCGTTGACCTCGTCACCATCCGACAGCTCCAACTCCTCTTCGATCGGGAACAAGAGCGGCAACTCCAACGTGAAATAGGGCAACGAAGCACTCCTACAAGGTTATTCAACGTAGACTACTATAGCCTAGTTTCGCCATCCGCGGTAGAACCTACGGAGGAAGCGCATGGCCAGGCCAGAACGAAGCCGCGAAGAAATCGCAGAGCACCTCCACCAGTTGCAGAAAGACCTCGACGGGAAGTCGAAGTGTCGGCGTCTCAATGCCAACGATAGCCGTCCGGTGACCTACGTTGCTGTCGGTGCAAGTGACGCAGTTGGTGTTGGCGCATCTGCACCGGATCTTGGTTATGTTCAGCTGCTCTCGACGCTGCTCCGTGCGTACTTCGCTCCTCAGCGCGAGTTCGTCTCACTGAACTACGGGATCCCCGGGCTGACCACTCCAGAGCTTGCCCGCGAGCTTGCTCCCCGGCTGTCTACTGTGTGCGCCGACATCGCGACGATCTGGGTTGGTGCCAACGACATCCTTCAAGGGGTGGAGACCGATCAGTTTGCCGGCGCGCTCCAATTCTTCCTCCGTGCGCTCTACGCCTGTAACTGTCACGTCTTCGTCGGCTCGATCCCCGACCTCAGCCTAACCCCGGCGATTATCTCACTTCCCACGTGGCTGATTCCCCTAAGTACGCCGGTCGATTACGTCCGCAGGCGCAAGCAGGAGCTCACAGAAGTCATCTTGCGTCTGACCGCAATGTACGGTGCGTACTACGTGGCTTTACCTATGGGCCGGGTGCTTGCTGATCCCTCGCTCGTG
>JAMCRV010000029.1 GCA_023381555.1 Chloroflexota bacterium
CGGCGAAGTGTGGGAGGTCGACTTCGAGCCGATTCAGGGCTCAGAGACGGGCAAGCTCCGTCCTGCGGTCATCCTCAGTTCGGACGCGCTGGCGCGCTTCCCGGTGCGGCTGGTCGTCCCGATCACGGAGTGGCAGGAGAAGCACGCTCGCTATTTCTGGCGCGTGCGGATCGACCCCGACGCGAGAAACGGTCTGAGCAAACCCTCGGCAGTGGACGTGCTACAGACGCGCGTTGCCGCTTTGGGCAGGTTCAAGACCTACCGAGGCGCGCTGCGGGCGGACCAACTCGAGGAAGTCACCGTGGCTCTGGCCGCCATCATCGAGCATCAGTAAATGAGCAATGTCCTTGTTCTAACGGGAACGAGAAAGAATGTCGAAATGGGAACTATTCGACCACAGGCTTCGTCGGATCGTTTGCTGGAGCAGCTCACCAAGGCTGTCCTGGCCACCGACATCCAGGGGATGTTGGTCTGCCCACTACCCGGCTGCAATGTGGCCGTTGGGTACGCGGTGGATGACCTAGTCAATCACCTCTGGACCCACCACCGGAAGCTCGTCATTGGCGTAGCGGCTGCGCTCACCCTGTGGCTCCTCTCGACGCGCCGGCGGAGTGCCTGAGTGACCAAAGCAAAGCCATCGCCCGAGCGTGGCAGGCCACGCAGATGTGTTCCCCCACCCTACCTTGCGGCTATTACTTGATGTGCTGATCCGACGATTGTAGAATCTTCTTGTAGCGCTGATGGCTACTCCGTGTGTAGTTCACCCGCGTGTTTTAAAGGGGGAGAATTTGCACGCACAATATCTGACTTCTCGCCGTGCCTTACTGCGCCTCATTGTCATGGGCGCGGGCGGCGTGCTGCTCACCGGCTGCGGCCATGCTGCGGGCAGCAGCGCGGCGGCTGCTTCCTCGTCGCGTGGTACCGCTCAGGCGGCATCTACTTCAGCCGAAGGGCATACCACGACCAGTATTGTCGCTCCGGCAACCTCCGGCACGACGGCACCCGCCAAGCTGCGCATGATCTGGTACTCCGCCGCCGACCTGCCACTCAAGAAGAAGATGATTGCCATCTACCACCAGCACGTTCCCAGCACTCAGGTGACGGTAGACCTTGTGCCGTTTGCCCAGTATTGGACGAAGCTCGAAACCATGATGGCATCCGGGACTGGTTATGACGTTGAGCTCATGAACGGTCCCAACTTCTTGATCAATGCGACACGTCACGGCATCCTCGACCTGAGCTCCTACGTCGCCGCATCGAAACTCAATGTCGATCAGTTTCCGCGATGGCTCCGAACGCTCTATACGTACCAGGGGCATCTCTACGGTCTTCCGGAGCGCCAGGCCACGATTGCCCTCTTCTATAACAAGTCGCTCTTTGACGCCATTGGCGTGAAAACGCCCGACAACACCTGGACCTGGCAGACCTATCTTGACGCAGCGCAGAAGCTGACGAAGACCGGCTCCAATGGCGCTCCTGTGCAATATGGAACGGTATCATCGGCCGATGATGCGCAGGAGGATTGGTTCAACTGGGTATTCCAGAATAAAGGGCACGTGCTTGATGCCAAGAAACAGCACTTACTCCTTGACCAACCGGCAGCAATCCAGGCAATCCAGTACCTTGTTGACCTTGTCCAGAAGTATAAAGTCGCGCCCCTGCCGAGCACCATGGCTCAGCAGAGCGAGACGCAGCTGTTCATGGCAGGGAAGCTCGCCATGATGCCGGGCGGGCCCTGGAACGTGGGGATCTTCGAACCGATCAAGCACTTCCAGTGGGATATCGCGCCCTTGCCCAAGGGCAAGCAACGCGCCTGTGTGATTCACGGGTCGGCCTACTGTATCGGCGCGACGACGAAGTATCCGGAGCAGACTTTCCAGTTCATCGATTGGATGGCGACCTCCAAGACAGCGAACAAGATGATGGTGAGCGACATCACGCCGGGGACTACTTGGGGAGCAAAGGAGTGGGCGGCAGCGACCCCGCCGAGCAATCGCAAAGTATTCAGCGACGCCATCGCCTACTCTCACGAGTACCCGGCGACACTCTACACGAACGAGTGGATGGACAAAGTGACGAAGCAGCTGGACCTCGCCTGGCTGGGTAAGCAGTCCGTCCAGACCGCGTGCCAGGCGGCAACACAGCAAGCGAACGCGGTGCTGGCGACGGAGGCTGCCGCACTCAAAGGCCACTAGCAAATGGGGACTTTGCGTCGTCGCGAGGCCCTCTGGGCCTATGCACTGCTGTTCCCCACTATCGTGCTGTTCCTCGTCTTCATGGCTGGTCCACTCGTTGCCTCGTTTCTTATCAGCCTCATGCATTGGAGCTTGCTGTCTCCACCGCGTTGGGCTGGTTTGGGACAGTACCAGCACCTGCTGCACGATAGCGCATTCTGGACGGCCGTCGGCAACACCGCCTACTTTACGGCAGGGACCGTGCTGCCAAGGCTCGTTCTTGCCCTCCTTCTCGCCCTCGCGCTCAACCGGAAGATGCGTGCCCGAAACCTGTACCGCACCATCTACTTCTTACCGGTCGTCTCGATGCTGGTCGCGGTGGCGCTTGTCTGGAGCTGGCTCTACAGCCCGCAGGACGGCCTGATCAACTACGCGCTGGCGCTTGTGCATCTCCCGCAGCCCGCCTGGCTCTCCAGCACGCGCTGGGCCATGCCTGCTATCATCATCATGAGCATCTGGAAGACGGTGGGCTATGATATGATCCTATATCTTGCCGGCCTGCAGAGCATTCCCGAGCATCTCTACGAAGCAGCCAGGATCGATGGAGCAAATCGCTGGAATCTCTTTCAGCACATCACCTTCCCCCTCCTCACACCGACGACGTTCTTTGTCCTAGTCGTGTCCGTCATTGGCTCTTTTCAAGTCTTTGATCAGGCGTACATCATGACCCAGGGGGGGCCGGGCTATGCCACGACGACCCTCGTCTACTACATCTACAATAATGCCTTCCAGTGGTTTCATATGGGCTACGCTGCGGCACAGGCCTGGGTACTCCTCGTACTCGTGCTCGGCATGACTTTGCTCCAGTTGTGGGGGCAGCGGCGTTGGGTCTTCTACCAGTGAGCGCCTATCGTCAACCACGGGTCCAACCGCTTGCCGTTGCAGGGGCCTCAGCGGCCCCCCGGGCGATTCAACAGTCCGTCGTACTGGCCGGAC
>JAMCRV010000001.1 GCA_023381555.1 Chloroflexota bacterium
ACGCCGTCGTGCGCTACAACAAGCACTACGTGGTCAGCGCCACGCAGGCCGACACGCGTGCGTTCCATACGAAGCTCACCCTGCAACAGATGCTGGTAGATGCTGGCACCGTGCTCGCGGCTGCTGAGTCCAACTCTCACATCGACCCTCATAGCATCTTTCTCTATGGATGGAGCGAGGGGAGCACAGTAGCCGCTGCGCTTGCCGTGCAGCACCCGGAACTCGCCGGGCTGATCGTCCAGGGCGCTGTCACTGAGCCGTGGCTCCAGCTCTTCCGCTATCAGATCACCGCTGTCGGCGTGCCCTATCTTCGCCAGTTTGCCCCAGATGGCAATGTGACTTTGCACACTGTCCAGCAGGCGGTTGCCGGCCCCGGAGGCCTCGTGGCAGAGGAAGGGGCGCTCTTCATGCGCAACCTCGATGCGCAAAGGGCAGAGAATGGACTCAACCCGTTCTTTGATCCAACCCACGCAGGGGTCATCAACATTGACAAGCAGTTCCTCCCCAAGCTCAATGCCTTCCTCCAGATCTTGCTGAGCCCCCGCGGCCCTCTCGGCATCTACGCCGCGGATAGGGCACTGCCTGACGTGACACAGCAGGCGCCACAGCTCCATCTGCCAGTTCTTATCCTTCAGGGAGAGAACGACGCAAACGTACCTCCCAGTGGTGCCACCGTGCTCTACAACGCGCTGACAGGCACCACCGACAAGACGCTGAAGCTGTTTCCTGGTCTGGGTCACAGCCTGGGGCCGGCCAGTAGCAAGGTAATGGACGACTTCGCGCCGATTGCCCAGGCTCCGCTGCAGGCGCTCATCACGTGGCTCAACAGCCACCGTATGCCCAACGTTCCCCCCACAGGCGCTGGCGGTAGCACCACGTGGCCGAGCAGTGAGATCCTCCTGCTCGGCTCGCTGGCGTTCTTCAGCCTGGGGCTCACGAAGCTGGTCCACCGAAACCACGCTGCCGTCACAGCGAAAGTCTTCCCGTCCTTCTCTTCGCGGTGACCCTGCATGCGGCAGCCAGCAGCAAGACGTTGATTGAGCCAGCTGGCTGTCGCCGCACAGGGCGCCAGCCCGGACCCTCCTGTGCGTAATTACTCTGTACGGCTCGCTGCCGCCGGAGCACCATAGCGATAATTCAGGCCGCACTTCGTGCAGTCGCCTGGAGCAGCCGCTCTCTCCGGATGTCAGCCTCCCGTCGATATCACCGGCGGGTGGTTTGGGTATTCACAGCGATACCGATGATGAGGACGATAACGCCCAGGACGACCAAGATTGAGCTCAGGTGGGGAACATACACGACGGCGATCTGCGAGAAGTGTCGCACGATACCGAGGAGTGCGACAATGATGCCGATGACGATGAGGACAACGCCACTGTTCACGCTGTGATTCCCTTCCACTTCACCACTCGCCCCCACGGCGGATACGGTACAGACGATACGGTACAAGATAGAGTTCTTCCTATACCTCATCATCCTTCCCGCAACTCCTAGCGCTACCAGCGCGCGCTGAAGCCGCAGGAGCGCACAGTCGCTCACGTACACTGGGAAAAGCTTGTTGGGAACACGCGAGGAGGTGCGCTAGCTAATGGTAGCCCGAACAAAGCAAGAGATCTCAATCCTTAGCACTGAGTTGGTAGAGCAATGGCGCAACTACTCAGCGAGCTCACCCTGGCGCCACGATGATCGCGCTACACAGCGTTGAGCGCCGGTGACACTCAGGACGGTCCTGGATCTCTCCAGAGGAGGGCAAAGTGCGGGCAGTAGATGCCATGGTGTTTGACTTCGACGGCCTCATAGTTGATACCGAGACCCCGGCGTTCCTGTCGTGGGCGGAGATTTACCGCGAGCTTGGCGCGATCCTCACTATCGAGGAGTGGGTCGTGTGTCTTGGGACCGTCAGCAGCGCCTTCGACGTGTTCGCCGACCTTCAGCGCAAGCTCGGCCATCCAGTCGATGCGGAAGCGCTCACGCGCGAGCGCCAGCGGCGGAAGGAAGCGCTTTCAGCGCAGCAGGAGGCCCTCCCAGGCGTGCGCGACTACCTCCGTGACGCTCGGCTTCAGGGACTCGCTATTGGGCTCGCCTCAAGCTCCCCGCACGCCTGGGTCGAGGGGCACCTGGAGCGGCTGGGCTTGCTCGACTACTTCGATTGCTTGCTCTGCGCCGAAGATGTCGAGCACGTGAAGCCTCACCCCGCCCTCTATGCTCAGGCTGTGGCGGCGCTCGGAACGGCACCTCACGCCGCAGTGGCCCTCGAAGACTCTCCCAACGGAATCGTGGCAGCGAAAGCTGCTGGTCTGCGCTGCGTTGCTGTGCCTGGTCCGCTCAGCCAGCATCTACCTTTGGGAGGTGCTGATCTGCGCATCTCCTCGCTCGCGGACGTATCTCTCGATGCGCTTCTCCGCCGCCTGACTACCGCTGCCGCCTGACTGCGAGGCGCATGGCCATCTGAGCGGAGCGCGTCAGAACAGCGCGCACCGGACACAGAATCGCACCGTCAATTGCGTGCGCTCGTGATTAGGAATCCATCTGGATGAGGCCACGCTGTAGTGCATACTTGATGAGCTCCGCACGACTGTGCAAGCCAAGCTTCGCCATGATGTTTGCCCGGTGACGGTCAACGGTCGCCGGGCTGAGGAAGAGATGCTCGGCGATCTCTCGCCCTGTCATCCCATCCACGAGGAGTCGCAAGACTTCTTGTTCTCGTTCGGTGAGCTTTTCGATCGGCTCCGCTCCTTCGCCTTGATGAGCCTGCCGGAGATAGTCACCCACCAGACGCTTCGCTACAGTCGGAAAGAGGTACACCCCACCCGAGGCCACGGCTCGCACCGCGGAGAGAAGGTCACTCTTCTGCGCCCCCTTCACCACATAACCCGAAGCCCCCGCCTGGAGAACTCGGAAGAAATACTCCTGCGTGTCGTGCATGGTCAGCACGAGCACCTGCGTATTCGGAAGATCCTGTTTGATCTTCTGGGTTGCCTCGATCCCGCCCCCCTCCGGCATCGTGAGGTCCATCAGCACGACGTCCGGATGGAGGATCTGGGCTTCCTGAATGGCCTCAC
>JAMCRV010000008.1 GCA_023381555.1 Chloroflexota bacterium
GACCGAGAATGCTCTCTGCCTCATGCTCGAAGCCTCCGGTCTCGATAGGGCAATGCATCCCGCACTCTTTCGGAGCATTCTGCTCCCACCACCAGCGCCCGGCCCGTTTGTCTTCACCGACCTGTGTGGCTCGCGTGCAGGGTGCGCAGCCAATGCTGGTATAGCCCTTGTCATAAAGTGTGTTGTAAGGCACATCGTTCGCGCGGACGTACGCCCACACTTCTTCCTCTGTCCAGTCAGCAAGAGGATTCACTTTGGCAATGCCACCGTGGTCGTGATCGATCTCGACTTTGCGGATGTTGGAGCGACTTGCCCACTGATCCCGACGCAGTCCGGTGACCCAGCCATCGAGATCATCGAGGACGCGGATGAGCGGCCGCACCTTACGAAGATCACAACAGCGCAGGCGCAAGGGAACACCGCGATAAAAAGCGTTAATGCCGAAATTCGTGACGAACTGCGAGAGTTCAGTAGCATCGGGATAGTACATCTCAATGTTCATGCCGTAGCGCTCGCGCACGCGCTCGATCAGCTCGTACGTCTCCGGATGGAACCGACCGGTATCCACTGCGAAGACGCGCACCTTCGGGTCAACCCGCCAAGCCATATCCAGGATTGCCATCCCATCGACTTGAAAGCTCGTACACACGGCGATACGCCGTTGGAAGCGCTCGAGAGCCCAGCAGATGACCTCCTGGGGTTCTCGGTCATCGAGCGCGACGGCAAGCTCGCCAGCTTCGAACTCATCAAGCAGGTCTCGCTCGACAGTGTCCTGGAACGGTACTGCGCTCACGATCTCTTCCTCTCTCCTCGCATCACATCGTTTTGCTACTACGCAGGTGACCCTAGGAAACTCCCACCTCTGCAACTACTGCCCTGTGCCGTGGTCGTGCCTTGGCGCTCAGTTCCGCCTCGACTTCAGTCACGGTGCGGCCACTAGCAATGGCGATGAGTTCCTCATCGGTCTTACGCTCGCTAAAGTCCTTGAACCGCTCGTCATCCTGGCGCTCTGCCAGGTAGGCGCCAACGAGGCGCTCGACGTAGTACTTCACATCCCCCGCAGGAACGCGGCGCACCACAGGCCTGCCGATCGCTGCATCACCACCAAGGCCTCCGCGGAGGTAGATCTCATAGGCCTCGAGCTTCTCACCTGCATCACCACGCTCCCGCAATGTGCTCCCTTGCAGCCCGATATCGGCAGTCCAGTGATGAGCGCAGGAGTGAGGGCAGCCGTCGACGTTGACGGTGATGCCCTCCGCCCGCCGCCCGAAAGTCGTCTCGAGATGCTGGACGATCTCATCGAGCCTCACTTTGGTTTCGGCCACGGCATAGTTGCAGAGAGGCGAGCCCGTGCAGCCCACCGACGTGCCTCGCAGCCTATTGACCGCGAGAGAGAATCCGACAGCGGCAACCTCTCGCACGACCTGTTCGATAGCGGTCTCTGGAACGTTGCCGAGGATGAAGTTCTGTTGACGGGTAAGCCGAATGTCTGCTCCAACTCGTCCGGCGATGTCTGCAATCGCCTTAAGTTTCGTGCCAGTGACGATGCCGAGGTAGACCGGAAAGCCGATATAGTAGAGCCCTGGCTGCTTCTGCGCGTGAATGCCGAGATGCGCCGTTTCCCCGATCGGCTGCACCGGTTCCGTGAGATCTGCGAGCCGGCGTCCTAATCGCTCTTCCATCTGAGCTCTGAAGCCTTCAGCGCCTACATCATCGATCATGAACTTGAGACGGGCCTTGACACGGGAGACGCGGTACTGGAGATTGGTCCGCCAGGCATCGAGCGCCGCTCGCAGTACCGACAGGGCTTCCGGAGCCGGTACGAAGACATCAAGGTCACAGGCCAGCCGCGGTACCGTCGACAGTCCCCCGCCAACGCGAACACTGAAGCCCTGCATACCATCCTGCACCGTGCCGATAAGCGAGATGCAGTTGATGGCTGGAGCGTTGCAGTGATAGCCACACGTCGAGATCGTGATCTTGTGCTTGCGGGGCAGGTTCGAATACTCCGGGTTACCGGAGAAGTACTGTGCTGCTCCTTCGATAATTGGCGTGCAGTCAAAGAGTTCATCCACATCAATGCCTGCGACAGCGCAGCCCGTAATGTTTCGCACGCAATCGCCGCAGCCACCCGCGGTAGTCAACCCGTTCTCCGCAAGTGTGGCAAAGATGCCAGGCAACGAGTCGAGACGGATCCAGTGAAGCTGAACGTTCTGCCGGGTGGTAAGCTCGCCTTCATTGCGCCCGAACCGCTCTGACAGCTCCCCAAGCGTGCGTAGCTTTGTAGGAGTGAGGAGGCCACTCGGGATCTTCACCCGCATCATGAAGTAGCCGGTCTTCGGGCGGTCGTGATACAGGCCGTACCACTGCAACCGGACAATGTCATCCTCGGCGACGTCCTCATAGCCCCTGGTGATGAGCACTGGCAAATCGTTGAGCACTGCAAGCGGCGCTTTCTCACGCTTGAGACGCTCGATCGAGTTGCGTCGAAGGACGAGGTCCCAGGTTGGAGCCTCGGGCATTCTGCTCTCCTTAATGTTTACTTTGTCGATTGAGTATTATTATCATGGCGAGTCTACAGTGCTGTGTCTGGTCTGTCAAGATGCACGTACGCCGGCATTCCAAGCACGCGGTCTGCCGGCACAGTTGCCAGAGCGGAGGCTGCTACAGTGCCGAGCACACCCGTACGCGCAACGCTATACTCGGGTAGAGGAGTCCGAGTATAGCGAAGCCATTGCCGCGACGACCCCGCCGGACCGGTCTCTCTTTAGACCAGCTGCCCGCCGTCAACATTGGCAAGCCCGACACGCGAGGCCAGACCGGGACCGAGGTGGTCGAGACAGCCGGAGCCGAGCGGCTGGCTCCGGCGCACGAAGCGCGCCCAGCGATGCCACTGCCGCGGCATACGGCCACTTTCGTTGCTCTGGAGATCGCGCCGTTCCGGTGGTTGCTGCTCAGTACAATCACCGGCGTCCTGGGCTTTCAGATGCAGGCGATTGCTCTCGGCTGGCTCGTGTATCTGCTCACCGGGTCAGCGGTCAGTCTCG
>JAMCRV010000070.1 GCA_023381555.1 Chloroflexota bacterium
CGCGCGCGTCAATCTCATATTCCTCGATGTGGATGGACGTGAATTTGTCCTCCTGCACGAGGCGCTCGCTCAGTACGATGGCATCCTCGTAGTTGCCTCCTTCCCAGAACATGAAGGCAACAAGGACGTTGTCGCCGAGCGCCAGCTCACCATCCTCCGTTGACAAGCTATCAGCAATAGTCTGACCGCAAGTGATGCGATCGCCTTTGTCGACGATTGGTCGCTGGTTGATACACGTCTGAGCGTTCGAGCGCAGAAACTTGACCAGTGGGTACGTTTGTTCAGTGCCATTATCCTCGAGAACCGTAACGGCCTGGGCAGTGACCTTCGTCACGACACCATCGGCTCGCGCGAGCACTACGTGCCCAGAGTCCTGAGCGGCCTGCAGTTCCATGCCCGTTCCAACGAGCGGTGCAGCAGGACGCACGAGCGGCACAGCCTGCCGTTGCATGTTGGACCCCATCAACGCACGGTTGGCATCGTCATGCTCCAGGAAAGGAATGAGACCAGCGCCCACGGACACGATCTGCCGCGGCGAGATATCCATATAGTCGATGCGATCAGGGGACTCCTGTAAGAAGTCCTCACCATGACGACAGGCGACCCGTTCTTCTACAAACTCGTTGAACTCGTTGAGCGGAGCGTTAGCCTGTGCGATGACGAACAACTCTTCAGTGTCGGCCGTCAGGTAATCGCGCTCGAGATCAATCCCCTGCGCCACAAACGGGACGACGGCCAAGTCACGCTGCGGTAGCGTAGCGATCTGTCCACACAGCACGGGGTCGACACGTGTCCCCTGTGCTGCGATGAGCTTGCCTACCCCATCGAACACATCTTCATCGAGCTTCCGCTGGAGAAGATCTGGGCTATCACTCGACATCGAGCGACTGACCCGTCGATACGGAGTCTCGATAAATCCGAAGTCATTGATCCGGGCATAGGTGGCAAGCTGACCAATCAGGCCGATACTCGGGCCTTCTGGTGTCTCGATAGGACAGATGCGGCCATAGTGCGAGTGATGCACATCGCGCACATCGAAGCCAGCCCGGTCACGGTTCAAGCCACCGGGGCCCATCGCTGAGAGACGACGCTTGTGGGAGATTTCCGACAGTGGGTTTGTCTGGTCCATGAACTGGCTCAACTGGCTCCCGCCGAAGAATTCCTTGAGCGCCGCACTGACTGGCCGGGTGTTGATCAGACTGCCAGGAGTCGCCGCCTTGTCATCGGCTTGCGTCGACATCTTGTCTTTGACGACCCGCTCCATACGAGCCAGGCCGATGCGAAACTGCTTTTCGATCAGCTCGCCAACGGCACGCACACGGCGGTTCCCCAAATGGTCAATGTCGTCCGGCCGTCCTTCACCGTTGTTGAGACGGATCATCACCTTGATCATGCCGGCGATGTCTTGCTCATCCAGCGTCCGCACTTCTTTCGTGAGAGGGAAACCCAGCCGCTTGTTCAGCTTGTAGCGTCCAACACGGCCCAGGTCATAGCGGCGCTCATTGAAGAACGTGTTGAGCACGAGGTTTCGCGCAGCATCAGTCGTTGGCGATTCACCAGGTCGCATACGCCTGTAGACTTCTTCGAGACCCTTAGCCTCGTCTGCTGCAGTGTCCTTCGCAAGTGTCGCGGCAATGTACTTGTGATCGGGATGGGCATCGACATCGGCAAAGAGGTTCTGGATCGTCTCCGTACCACCGAAGCCGATGGCCCGCAGAAAGGTTGTGACAGGAATCTTCCGCTTGCGATCAATCTTGACCGAGAGGACGTCGCGATTGGAAGTCTCAAACTCCAGCCAAGCGCCGCGACTCGGAATGACCTTACCCTGGCAGAGCAACCGACCAGTCGTTTGATCCGTGTCGAGTGTGAAGTATGCGCCTTCTGAGCGCACCAGCTGCGACACCACAACCCGCTCGGTGCCTACAATGATGAACGTGCCCTGGGGGGTCATCATCGGGAACTCCCCGAAGTAGACCTCCTGTTCCTTGACATCGCCGGTGCTCTTGATCAACAAGCGAGCGCGCACCCGAAGCTGGGCCGAGTAGGTACGGTCTTGCTTCCGGCACTCTTCTGGCGTGTACTTGGGCTTAGCAAAAGGCTCGTCAGGAACCTCAAAGCTCAGTTCATAATTGCGCCCATTGAAATCAGTAATCGGAGAAATCTCTCGGAAGAGCTCCCTCAATCCATAAGGACGGCTGTTCCCTGGATCTGGAAGCCCTTTCGCAATTGCCTCACGACGTGCAGCCTCCGCCCTCCTCCAGTTTTCACCTGTAAAATCGCCAAACGACTCGAGCTGAGTCCGGATAAGATCCGGAACGGGGAGAATCTCTGGCGCTTTACCAAACCGGATGCGCTCTGCCAACGTCTCACGCCTTCCTTCGCAGCCCTCTATAGAGACACGTCAAGGCTCGCGGAGCGAGCCCGTCTCTGTAGCCCTAAAACTGACAATGGCTGAAACTCTGTGTGATCGGGAGCTACCGTTACCCCCTCTCTTCCCCGGAAAGACGGCGGCTTAGGGATCCACTCTTCGGGCGAGAGAAATGAGCCGGGGTGATATCCCACTGTACTGGCTGAGATCATAATCCCCGAAGGTCGCCTCAACCTCAAAGCCTGCCGATAGCAACAACCATTCTACCTCGAAACGGTAATGATACCGCAATTTAAAGGAAACTGCCGTCCGTGCTAACCGGACGGGCAGCTCTGTTCCACTCGTTGCTCTACGATGTGGTGTGGGGCGAGAGCGCAGCACCTCTTCATCATAGACGATAGTCGTGGAGAGAAGCTGCTCAGCAGGATCAGCGACTGTCGCAACGGACTGAGTCACCCAACTCCCAGAACGACCCTGGCGCCGGTACCCCAGTACCCACTGGCCACTACTGTCGGGAGCGCTCGAGTTCAGCGGGTTCCACTGGTCGACGAGCAACCGGCCGCCCGGCAGCAGGTGTCTGCGCACAGCGCGAAGGGCCGCCAGCTGATCGGACGGAGCGAGCAGGTGCGCAAAGGTATTCAGCGCGAAGTAGCTCAAGCCGAAGCGATTCGCCATATCAAGCGTGCGCACATCGGTCAGGACGAGCGTTACGCGATTCTCTAGGCGATGTAGGCGGACACGCGTTGCCGCCAATGCCAGCATCGCGGGTGACACATCGATGCCCGTCACAGTAGCCCCTTCGCTGGCAAGTGCCAACGCAACGCGCCCCGTTCCCACGCCGACATCGAGAATCGGCCCTGAAACGGTGCGTGCGAAGTCGCGGTAGAGCGCGAGATCATCGTCGAAACCCTCGTGGTCGAGATCGTAGAAGCGCGCGACCGGATCGTAGACGGGCTTGCTATGCCGCACCGTGATCACCAGGACCGCGCTCAATACGATGCCGGAGCCGGCCGATGTGCGGAATCATGATCTCGACGCTGTCGCGCGGCCCCAGGGTGAAATTATCGGGTGGGACGATACCCGTGCCTGTCAACAGCACCACGCCATTCGGGAAGAGGTTATCTCGGAAGAGGTAGCGCGCGAGATCTTCGAACGTACGCCGGATGCGGTTTGTGCTGGTCTCTCCGCGGAACACTGGCACACCACCGCGCGTGATCGTGAGCGCAATAGGGAGGTCGTGCGCGTTGAGGTCGCTCGCGGCCAGGGTGATCGCTGGCCCCAGGCCGCAGCAGCGCGCGTACACTTTTGCCTGAGGGAGATACAGTGGATTCTCCCCCTCGATATCACGCGAGCTCACGTCATTTCCGATGGTGTACCCGAGGATCGTGCCACGCGGTCCGATTGCGAGGGCAAGCTCTGGCTCGGGAACGCTCCAGCTCGCATCACTGCGGATGTACAGCACGTCGTTCGTTCCGACGACCCTGGTCGCCCCCGCCTTGAAGAAAAGCTCGGGACGAGGGGCAACGTACACTCTATCGTAAATGCCACTGCCCTGCGATTCATCCTCGCGCGCCTGCATACTGCGCTCATAAGTCACCCCCGAGGCCCAGACTTCCTGCTCATCGAGCGGTGCCAGGAGCTGAGCCTCAGATGCAATACCTTCCTCGAGATCACTCCACGTGGCCAACGGCCGGCCGTGCGTGGCCTCTACGAGCAGAGTTCGCGTTGCCTCAGGGTCGACCTCGAGCGCACTGAGAACTGCGGTCAGCGAATCTTCATCCGTGAGGTAGCATTGCCCCTCGGCTTCCACCGCAATACGCATCGAGTTACTCAGCGTTGTCACCCTGCAGATCCTCATCGCCCCCTCCTCAGCATCCTCTTCGCTTGCCGCATCATCGCCTCTGCAGCCCTTCTGCACCCTCAGTACACACCCACAGCTTCCGCCACCGCCATTGCCGTAGCCTCGCGCACGGGATTGAATGGCGGTCCGTTACGAGTCGGGTGCACTCGATTGGCGAGCACAAGCACGATTGTCTCGCTCGGCGGATGAATCACCACGCTTGTACCGGTGAATCCCGTGTGTCCAAACGTGGCGAGCGATTGGAAGGCCCCCATGTAGTAGCGCTGGTTGAGCTCCCACCCGAGACCACGGTTGGCACCTGAGGCGAGATATCCCGTCTGCAGGCGCTGCATCTCCACGGCACTCGTCTCATGCAGAAGCGGTATGCCTTTCCGGGCACCGTGCTGGAGATGGGCCAGCGCGAACTGCAAGAGGTCGTCTGCGGTGCTGAAGAGGCCGGCGTGTCCGGCGACACCGCCCAGAGACCATGCGTTCTCATCGTGAACAATGCCGCGGACAATGCCACCACGTTCCGCACTCCACTCCGTTGGTGCGATGCGCAGGCGCAGCTCCTGGCCCGGATTGAAGGTGGTCGCCCGCATGTCGAGCGGATCGATGATGTGTTCCCGTATCTGTACAGCAAGCAAGCGCCCATCTACGCGCTGGGCAAGCTCTCCCAGGGTGATGAAGCTAAAGTCGCTGTAGCGAAACAGCGTTGCTGGAGGATCAGTAGCCGGCTCTCGCAGCGCTCGCTGTAAGCGCGCCTCTATCGACGGCTCCAACTGCCACAGAGGCAGACCAGATAGAAGGCCACCTGTATGGCTCAAGAGCTGTCGCACTGTCACCCCATCCTTGCCATTCAGCTCAAATTCAGGGACAAAATGCGCAACCGGAGTGTCTAGCTGCACAAGTCGCTGCTCCACGAGCTGCATGATGCGGGTCGCCGTGAACAACTTGGTGAGCGAAGCGATGTCGAACACGGTGTCCGTCGTCATCGGCTCCGGGTCCGAAAGCTCGTGGGTTGTGTCTTCCCAGCGTGATCGCCAACCATAGGCCTCGCGGAGGCGTATCTCCCCGGCGTGCCACACCAGTACGACCGCTCCAGGCATACGGCCTTCCGCGAGTCCTCTGCCGATCGCATCCCCGACAGTGGCGTGCAGCGTGTCCACTTCACCAGCTCTTTCTCTGTGTCCTGCCATCTAGCGAGCGCGGGTTGCTTCCCGCAGATGCTGTAGCACCGGCATCACTTGCTGTCCGGGTAGCAACTGCACGCCGTCGGCGAATCCTTCCTCCCGGCCTACAAGCTCGCGAATGAGGCATGCTCTCCACGCCTCGACCTCGTTCCTATGCCGGGGATCCTGGGCCAGGTCGTGCAGCTCGTTCGGATCTGTCTTGAGATCAAACAGCTGCTCTCGTCCTGATCCACTGAACCAGACGTACTTCCAGTGGCCATCGGTGATCCATTGAAAAGACTGACCAAGCACTGTGTGTTCACCGTGGAGATACGGTCGGACACGCTCTACATCACCACGGATGACGGGGAGCAGGCTCATTCCTTCGATGTGGTCCGGGATGGGGAGCCCAGCGCAGTCCAGCAATGTCGGCATGACGTCGCGAAGCTCCACCACGGCATCGCACGTCGCACCAGCGGGAATTGCGCTGTTCCGCGGACCTCGCAACAGGAATGGTACGTGCGCAGACCCTTCGTAGCCAAGGGACTTCCGGAACAAGTGATGGTCACCAAGCATGTCTCCGTGGTCAGATACGAAGCAGAGCACGGTGTTGTTCGCCTCTCCGAACTCAGTGAGCGTCTCCCAGAAGCGGTTGATCTGATGGTCAATGTGAGTAATGAGGCCGTAGTAGGCGGCACGTGCACGCTGCAGTTGATGCGGCGGCAGCTCGCCTGCCAGCAAGGCAGGATTGCGCGGGGTGTAGTACGGAGCAAAGAGGTGAGCCCAGTCGCCTACAGGAGGCAGCGGCAGTGGCAGCGACGCGTAGTGCTCAAACGCCCACGCCGGCGGATCCAGGGGAGGATGCGGTCGGTGGAAGCCAAGATAGAGAAAGAACGGTTTCCGTGGATCGCGACGATGCAGGAATTCGATGGCTTTCGTCACGATGAAGTTGGTCGGATGGAGATGCTCTGCTTTATCCCAGGGCCGTGTGACATATGAGTTGCAGTTCAAGCCGTGATCGAAATAGTCCGCCCCTATCCCAACCTGTTGTTGCAGCCAGGGGAGGTAGTCATCGATGAGCGCATGATTGCGCGGTCGTGATCGCGCAAAATGCAGGTAGCCGTCATGGAGGACGACATGCTGGAACCCGATCTGCGAGCGCTCTGGGTAGACGTGCAACTTTCCAATGGCTTCGGTCTGGTATCCATGGCGGGTGAACTCGCTCGCTACAGTGACAGGATAATCCCACGGCACACCGTCTTGGTAGCCGACACGACCGTGGGTGCGGGGGGAAAGCCCAGTGTAGAGTGAGGCGCGTGCCGGAATGCAAGACGGAGTTGCAGTGTACGCCCGTGTGAAACGCACGCCGCCCAGACTGAGCTGGTCCAGGTAGGGAGTCGAGACGATGGGGTGCCCCGCGCTTCCAAGGCAATCGCCGCGCCACTGATCAACACAGATTAGAACAACGTTGGGCTGTGCAGCCAACACTCGTCTCCCTTCTCATCTGGTTTCGAATGATCGCTCAACACCGGTTCCGACAGAGAGTAGCGTTACCATCCCCGGCTGTCACCTCAGCCTCGCAGCCATCGTGGTGGCTCGCTCCGGAGCAGTGTGCACAGGAGCTGCGTCGTCGCCTCCAAGTCACGCAGATGCACGGTCTCGAATGGTGAATGGGTATAGCGCGTTGGGAATGCAACGAGGGCAGGGGGAACATCTGCCTTCGCGAAGGCTGTCCCATCGCTGCCGTAGCCCCCGAATACGGCCCGCTGCACCGGCACACTGCTTGCCACCGCGGTCTGCTCGAGATGCAGCGTCAGATCGTAGTGGTAGTGCACCATAGCATCCTTGTGAACGAGTATCGGACCAGCGCCAAGGCGCGCTGGCATCAAGAGCTCCCCCACCTCTGGTATATCGCCGGCGAGCCCACTCTCCAGGATGATCGCTGCCTTAGGGTGCTCTTGAGTAGCCAGGGCGGTTGCCCCGACGAGGCCAATCTCCTCTTGTATCGTGGCCGCGACGGAGAGATTCCAGTGCCGCTCTGATTGGGGTGCCCGGCGGAGCACCTCAGTGATAATGGCAAGACCAGCCCGGTCGTCAAAAGCCTTGCCCGTGAGGTGATGGCCAACTTGACGCGTCTGTACATCCCAAACCACCCGTGTTCCGGGCTGTACCCCGCGCTCTTGGAGTTCTCGCTTTGAGAGCCCTGTGTCAACCCACAAATCATTCCAGGTCGATTCAGACGGCTCACGCAAAAAGGTCGTGAGATGCCCTGTAACCGCAGCCACGAACCCAGGGAGTGGCCCAGTCGGAGTGAGTACGCGAACAGGAGCACCAATGAAGCGATGGTGTACGCTCACTGTGCGCATCCACGCCTGACCATTCGCAAGCCAGAGGAAGCCACCGGAATCAATGGCGCGCACGAAGTAGCACAGCTCATCAGCGTGAGCGATGAACAGCAACGAAGGGCCAGCACCACCAGCACGCCCCACCAGGTTCCCTATCGCTGTGTGCTCGAGAGTGACGCCCTCACGCTGCCACAACTCCGCGAGCACAGCTAGCACAGGTCCTTCTTCTCCGCTCGGTCCAGAGAGCCCCGTAAGCACGCTGACAAGCTCACTGAGCGACGACGTTTCCACTTTTTACCTCCCTACGGGTCTTCGTGCGTTAAACTCTCGCACACTGCGGGGCAAACGTACTAATGAGGCGGAGGCAGACCATGGCCATCCGGGTTGGTGTCATCGGTGCAACAGGGGTAGTAGGGCAGCAGTTCTTGGTTGCCCTGGCAGGGCATCCTTGGTTCACCGTCGTCCGTTTCGCAGCTTCAGCGCGCTCTGCCGGCAAGCGTTATGAGGAAGCAATTCATGATCCTCATACCGGCGCCTCTCGCTGGTTATGCGACGAGCCACTGCCCGCGGAGTTTGCAGACATTGTGGTGGAGGACGCGAGCGAGTTCGATCCACGGGGGCTGGGACTCGTGTTCACCGGGGTGGAAGAAGGTGAAGTTGCGCGGCAGTTGGAACCGCGCCTCGCGCAGCACGTTCCGGTGGTCAGCACTGCGTCTGCGTTCCGTATGGAGTCCGACGTGCCACTCCTCATCCCCTTTCTCAACGCCGCACACCTTCCTCTTCTCGACGTGCAGTGCCGGCAACGAGGATGGAAAGGCTATATCGTGCCTATCCCCAACTGCACCACGACAGGCCTCGCCATCACCCTGGCTCCTATCATCCGCACATTTGGCCTGCGCTCAGCTCTCATGGTGTCTTTGCAAGCACTCTCTGGAGCCGGGCGAAGCCCCGGCGTCAGTGCGATCGACATTCTGGACAACGTCATTCCCTATATTCCCCGTGAGGAGGAGAAAGTATGCCGCGAGACCGGGAAGATCCTGGGCATACTTCACGGGGAAGCCGTCAGTCCGGCCACGATACCTCTGGGGGCTATCTGTACCCGAGTCAACGTGCGCGATGGGCATACAGAAGCCGTGTTCGTAAGCACAGAGCGTGCGGCTTCGGTAGTGGCCGCGCGTGCGGCCTTCGCTGAGTTTGCGGGCGACACCGCAGGGCTCGATCTCCCTTCTGCGCCGGAGCACACCATTGTGGTACGCGATGATCCGTACCGGCCCCAGCCGCGGCTGGATCGTGACACAGAGCAAGGGATGGCCACGGTGGTGGGCCGGATCGAAACGCACGAAGCACTGCCCAATGGCCTGAAGTGGATCCTCGTATCCCATAACACGCGCATGGGTGCGGCTCGAGGAGCCGTGCTCACGGCAGAGCTCCTCGCAAAGCGCGGGTACGCCGGCTAGCTCACCTAAAGTGGTACAAACAGGGGATGTACACCACCAATCTGTACCGAAATCATGGAAAATGCGGTGGAGATTGCCTAAAGTTTTTACCATCGCACAACGTTCGCGCGTTGCAGTGCGTAAGGGCCCCGGCACTGCCGATGTGATTAGGTCGGCAGCAGGTCTCTATCTATAGGGGCGGCCGTACTGAAGGAGCGGCGGTTGATGAAAGCAAGCAGCCAGACTCAAAACGGCTGCAGGCGTATCGTTCACACTTTGGCTACCGTGAGCCTTGCAGCCCTCGTCGGCTTTGCAGCTCTTCCTCACGTTGCCCGGGCGGATGTGCTGGGACCAGCGAGTTGTGCAGACTGGGTCTCCAATGTACGCCCAGACCTCGCAGGGTTCCTTAGCGGCCCTCCCGCGACCTGGCCATTGGAAGCGTTCCAGGAAGGCTTCATGATCTCCAATCAGCCTTCACTTGGTGCCCTCGTCGTGATGCAACCTGGAGTCGACAGTGCCGGTCCGAGTGGCTCCACAGGCTACGTTGTTGAAGTCGATAACAACGGCTGGTTCCAGGTCATTGATCCGGGGAAGCGATGCTCTAGTCCGAAGATGTACCGTTGGGAACACGCACACTGGGGTGTAAGCTTTATTCCCTAGAGCGCATCCCGCTCGCGAGGAAGCGTGGGCATCGCTTGCAAATGAGTAGGGAAGCGCGCGGCCGGCAATGCCAGAATGAACTCGCTTCCCTGGCCTGGCGTGCTGTGCACTGCCACTGAGCCACCATGGGCCTCTGCCATCCGGCGACACAGATAGAGCCCCAAGCCAAGCCCGTTGGTACGGCGTGTCGTGCCGTTGTCCACACGATAGAACGCGTCGAACACGTGGCCCGCTTGTTCAGAGCTCAAGCCAACACCCTGATCACGGACACCCATGCGCGCGATGTCACTCGTCAAATCGCACCAGAGCTCGATTGGGGTGTCAGGGTCCGAGTACTTGATAGCATTGCTCAGTAGGCTATCGAGCGCATGTTGGACTTTCTCACGGTCCCAATAGCCGACGGCATGAGCGGCACGGTCTGCAATCTTGATGACCCTGCCCGTCTCCCGAGCACACTGTGCAGCACTCTCCGCGCAGAGCTGGGACACCTGAACGAGCGAGCGCTGCAGAGGCACGTGACTACCCGGCAGTCCGGCAACATCCAGTAGGTCATCAACCAGACCCGCCAGACGATCAACTTGCTGCAACACCAACTGGAGTTCCTGGCCACTGGCGAGAACCTCATTACGTTGGAACCGGCGCTCAAAGATCTGCATAAACCCCTTGATTGACGTCAGAGGAGTGCGAAGCTCATGGGACACAGACGCCAAAATCTCCGAGCGAACGCGCTCCGCTTGCCGCTCCTCAGTCACATCGTGGAATGTGAGCACATAGACCAGGGGATTCCCCGACTCGTCATAAACAGTTTGTCCACGCCGTTGCACGGTTCGCGCAGGGAGACCGATTTCCAGCTCCGCCGGATCTGGCTGGAACAACTGCCGTTCCACCTCCGGGCTCGTGAAGAGGCCGAGGCGTCGCTGCTCCTCGACGGACTGCAGCAGGTCACCAATCGTGAGATCATCGATATTCACTCCCACTTCAAAGAGTGCGCGGAATGACTCATTGGCCAGAACGATCCGTCCATTCGGCTCATAGATCAGGAGAGCATCGTTGACTGCACCCATTGTGGCTTCAAGCTTGGACTTCTCAGCAAGCGCCGAAGAGTAGAGCCTGCTGTTCTCGAGTGACACAGCAGCGATGTCAGCGAGCGCTTCCAGAAGCTGCACAGAATCATCGGACCAGTGTCTGCTACGACCGCCGGCATCGGCGTAGAGACAGCCCAGACACACATCACCCGCCAGTAGGGGGGACGCAATACTTCCTGGGGTCTGCTGTATCACGCGGTCGGGCCTCTGCATCTGCCGGCGGAGAAGACGATGTGCGGTCACCGTTCGGCACTCTACAATGGCTTGGCGTGGCACAGGATGTTCAGGCAGGCGCTCCTCAGTCAGTGACGTAGAGAGTACGGCAAATCCTCGTGTCACTGCTACTCGGAGTCCTTGCTGCGTATCTTTGAGAAGCACCGCCGCTCGCTCCACCCCAAGCTCCTCCACAGCTGTACCCAGAACACTGGACAGATTGCTGATGAGATCGCTCTGGCGCGCCGTCATCCGAGCGAGGCGTGCTAGTGTTGCCACTTCGCGGCGCAAACGCGTGCTACGTTGCAATAGGCGATCCTCTTGCAATCGTAACGCCTGTCCCACTTGCCCCGCAGCCCAGGCAAATGTGAAGAAGGCCACATCTGCACCTACGAGATTGAATAGACGCCAGTGTTCCACCGTGGGTGCCAACACTAAGCCAGGCTGCCACTGCCAAGGAAGGGCAAATACTGAATAGAGCACCGCGCTCAGCGCTGCAAGGACAAATGCGCTCTCGGTTGAGACACCGATCGCAACCTGACCGATAGGGAAGAGGAAGAAGAGCACGAGTGGGCTCACCACTCCGCCCGACAACGCGAGTAAGATAGCGATCGTGATCTCGTCCAACACCGCAAGGGGAACAAGCCGCTGCTGTAAGCGGCGGCGCGTGCGCGGCCAGGCCACCATGAGGTTGATCACGAGCGCGGCAACGAGCACCGCTGCCATAATGAAGAGTCGCTCTCGCTGGGTGACCGACGCGATGCAGATCAGTCCAGCAGCAGCAAGCCCTCCAGCTATGAGCCGGATGAGCACGAGAACCTCGACGAAGTGGTGGCGTGGCCACCACGCGAGCCATCGCGGAAAGTGATGAGTCGCCGTCCTATCTCCTCCCACCGTCCCTTCATGGACTGCGACATTCTAGCAGTCCGCGCTCTATCGTGCTGTGTCAGGCGCACGTCTTGCTCTATCGCCGAGTCACGGCATTGCCGATCGCCGGCGAATGACGCCCGGCGGCGCTAACCTATCAACCGCTCAACCGCGTCGATATTCAGCGACAGTGCGGTGCCGGTTCAGTACACTGTGAGCACAGTACGCCCACGAAGGAGAAAATCTCTGCACCGCCTGAGGCTCTGCCTCATCGTCGTCACTGTACTACTGTCACTGGTCGCTCTGGACAGCGCCACGGCCGACTCACCAACACCTGCCGCCCAGCCGGCCGTCACCCTCTCTGCCACGGTTGGATTTGATGGCTTCTATCGAGCAGGAAGCTGGGTAGCCGTTGCTGCCACACTGTCCAATGTCGGTACCCCGGTAGACGGAACCCTGACGGTCGTGCCCCAACAACCCGACTTTGCGAAGAGATCAGTGACCTCTGGTGCAGTCGTGTCGTTGCCAACCAACAGTCGCAAGGCAGTGAGCTTTGCAGCGCCAGCCCCTCTCACGCCAGCTGGCCACTGGATAATCACTTATCAAGCTAACGGGCGGGAGATCGCTTCGACCGAGGTCCGCACCATTCCGATAGGGAGTCGTGATTACCTGATCGGCGTGATGTCGGCCACGGGGTTGCGACCACCGCTAGCACAGCAACGGCTGTTCGGGCACACAGTGAGTGTGGCATCGGTGAGTCCGGCAAGTCTCTCGACGAGTGTCTCTGCCTTGCAGAGCCTCGATGCCCTCGTGCTCGACGACACCCCAAGCTCCTGGTTCTCGCCCGCTGCCATCCAGGCCCTCACTGCTTGGATCAATTCTGGAGGTCAGCTTATTCTTGGTGGTGGGGCGAGGGCCACCGAGACACTGCTGCGTTTCCGGCAGTTGACCAGCACCTCCGTCACAGGATTGGAGACGGTCAACCTTGCTACGGCTCTCCATCCGTGGCTAAGCAGCCAGTCAGGAGTGGCACCAACAGATGAGGTGGTTGCTCGCTACGCAGTTCCGAAATCAGCAATCGTCCGCCTCACCAGTGAGTCGCTTCCGCTCGTCACTGACATTCCGGTTGGTCAGGGATGGGTGACACTGCTCGGGCCGAGTGCGCACGAGTCACTGCTCACTACTACGGCTGCCTCTTCCTTTTGGGAACGCTTACTATCGGGGGAGCACCCTCACGTACTGAGCTTGCCACCGGTCGATGCGCAGGTGGGACAGACCAATGGGCTCATCAAGGCTGCGTATCTCTTGCCTCAAGCCGCACTTCCTTCGAGCCGTGCTTTCTTTCTCTTTTTCCTCGCCTACATCCTCATCGTTGGTCCTCTGAATTTCTGGGTCCTGGGGCGATTAGACCATCGCGAATGGTTGTGGATGACGATCCCCGTGATCAGCCTCTTGAGCACCGGAGTCGCCTATGCGGCCGCGGTTGAATCCAAGGGGACCTCGGTCCTCGTTAACGAAGTAGCGATCGTCCACGTCGATGCGGAGACAAGTCGAGCGGTTGATGGCGTCTACGCTGGTGCAGTCGGCATCTTTTCCCCTGGGCCAGCACACTACGACGTGTCTCTGGACCGCGTCGATGGAGCCTATCCCGTACGGCAAGGCTTCGGAACGGCAGACTCGTCCACGCAAGTGCTCGCGACGCCGACCGGGGTCTTTCTGCCCCGGATACCGCTGCGACAGTGGAGTCTCCGTGTGTTCGCAGTGAGTGGCGAAATCAACGCGTCAGCCCTTCCCTCACTCGAGACGAATCTGACCTACTCGTCGAGCACAGCGACGGCAGGCCAGCTATCAGGAACCATCACCAACACAGGGAAGACGGCACTCCTTGGTCCGATCGTGGTCTTCGTGGGCCATATCTTCAACCTGCCCACACTGGAGCCGGGAGCAAGCACTACGGTGCACCTCATCGTGGATGAGGGGTCGATCCAAGCACCCATACCGAGCCGGTTCTCTGGCCCACAGAGCCGGCCCACACCTGAGCAGCAACTGCGCACGAGCCTTCTGGATGCCTTACTACAGTACCCTGGATCATATCCAGTCGGGCCCACCGCCGATCAGATGCCCGGAGGAGTCCACGTCTATGCTTTCACTCAGGGAACGCCCTTTACGACGGCAGTTGCCGGGCACACTGTGTCCGTGCACGCCCTGACACTGTACGACATACGACTGCCTGTGCAGATCAAGAGCAAGAGCGCGGTCTTCCCGGCTGGGCTCACCAACTTATCCCTGCTCCAAAACAGCGGCGTTACCACCCCATTGAGCTTTACACTTCCGCTCGGTACCGTCACGACGCTGCAATTCCGCATCCCTGTAGAGATTCTCGCGACCCACATCACGACGCTCCGGCTCCGTCTCAACTTTGGGCCGGTGAAGACCACTCCCCAGGTCCAGTTCGAGCTCTATAACTGGTCGACAGGACAGTGGGACCGTCAGCGCACTTGGAGTGCTGGACTCAACACAATTGCCTCGCCCGGCACCTACGTCGACCCACGCGGCTACCTTCGCTTGCGCATCACCGGAGCGAATGGGCAGATCGAGCTCTTCTCCTCTGACATTGAAGGTGCGGTAGCTGGGCAATGAGCGTCATCGTCGTCTCTGACCTCACCCAGCATTTCGGCCCAATCGTCGCAGTTGACCAGCTGAGCTTCACTGTGCCTCAAGGCAGCATCTTTGGGCTCGTCGGTCCTAATGGTGCAGGGAAGACCACGGTGTTGCGTAGCATCAGCACACTCCTTGCACCCTCCGCTGGAGAGATCGAGGTGCTTGGGCGGTCTGTCCGGCGCTCACCGGCGAGCATCCGCAGGCAGATCGGCTACATGCCAGATGAGTTCGGCGTGTACGGAGAACTGAGAGTGTGGGAATACCTCGACTTCTACGGCCGGCTGTACGGCATGCAGACAGCAGCGAGGAACGCGGCCATTCGCGACATGCTTGAACTTCTGGATATCAGCACCCTTCGTGATCGCTATGTACAGCACCTGTCACGCGGCACCGCCCAGCGCATCGCGTTAGCGCGCTGTCTGCTGCACGATCCATCGTTGCTCATTCTCGACGAGCCCGCATCGGGGCTTGATCCTCGCGCACGCAGTGAGCTTCGTGCGCTCCTCGCTG
>JAMCRV010000035.1 GCA_023381555.1 Chloroflexota bacterium
GAATGCCTGGAGATCGCGGCGAAAGAGCAGTCAATCTCTCTGACCAGCGGGCTCCGCAGACGCGTGGCCCGACGCACACCTGCCACGAACATTCGATTCCTCCGCGAACTCAGTTTCGGCCATCCCCTGGGATGCGCCATCACTGGGAGGAACTGGCTGGATGCCCGTGCACTGAGATAAGCTAGGCTGGCATGCCGTCTTCCCTGATGCACCATTATAGGTGAAGACCGTTGGGCGGGCAACTGCATCTAGTTTTGCCATTGGCCGGCAACCTGATACAATAGTTCAAGGTTCAACGTTCAACGTTCACCTCCCCGTGACTTTGAACTTTGAACGTTGAACCTTGAACTGGATCGTCCGAAAGGAGTGACAAGGTGGGCGGATGGGCTTTAGCACGGGATGTCGTCATCTTCCTGTTCTGCGTTTCCGCGAGTCTGGTCCTCCTGGTGGGCATGGCGGTACTCGTCCGCCTGAGTCATCTGCTCCTCACCACGGGTGACGACGCGCGGGGAATACTCCACTCGCTCCATGCGACCGTTGCCACCACCGATGTCACGGCATCGTTTGTCTCGGCCCTTGTGATCACGCCAGTGGCTCGATTGGGCGGCATTGTTCTGGGCGCACGCGCAGCACTGAGATCGTTATTCAAGCGGCGGGGTAGCAATTGATGGCATCCAGGCCCTCTCCAGGCCACCGCTACTTCGCGATGGTCATGGCCGCGTTCGTGGCAGTCCTGCTCATCTCCAATGTGGCTTCGAGCAAGATTCTATTGCTCGGCCCTTTCACGTTCGACGGTGGGACGATCCTGTTTCCCTTGAGCTACATCTTCGGCGATCTGCTCACGGAAGTGTATGGCTACAGGCGATCGAGGCAGGTCATCTGGACCGGTTTCGGTGCGGCGCTCTTGATGTCCGCTGTCTTCGCGGCCGTCGGGGCGCTGCCACCCGCCCCAGGCTGGACGAACCAGGATGCGTACACGAGGATTCTCGGCACCACGCCGCGTATTGTCGGAGCCAGCCTGGTGGCGTACTGTGCGGGCGAGTTCTCCAACTCGTTCGTGCTGGCGAAGATGAAGATCTTCACCAATGGACGATTCCTTTGGAGTCGCACCATCGGCTCGACCCTCGTTGGCGAGGGCATCGACACCCTTCTGTTCGTAACGATCGCCTTCCTCGGCACCGTACCCTCTGCATTGCTGCTGACGGTCATCTTGTCAAACTACGCGTTCAAGGTCGGTTTCGAGGTCGCGGCGACCCCGTTCACCTACCTCGTGGTGGGCTTCCTCAAGCGGCGTGAGCAATCCGACGTCTACGATGTCGGCACCGACTTCAATCCATTTGCCGTGGCCAGCAGAGGCTAGGAATCGCTAGCCTGGCGAAGCGTCCTTTGGCGGCTAAACAATACGTCCAGCAGGCTGCGATTCTTCAGCTGATCCATCTGTTGCTCGATGGCATTCATTCGCTCTATCGAGCGCTGCTGGCCTTTCTGCGTGTCGAGCTCAATCCGTCTCAACATGTGCTCAAAACGGTCGGCAAATGCTTTTGTCTCCTGCAGTGTGGCAAGCCGCTCACGCAACTCCAGATTCTCGATGCGCAGCTCCAGCCGCCGAATGGTTTCCTGATGGGCCTGATTGGTCTCCTGCGCCAGGTGCAGTTCCTTCTCCAACGCCTGCACGTGCACCGCGTGTTTCTTGTTCAAGGCCTCACTCGCCGTGATCGCCCGATTCTTCTCCGCCAGTTCGCTCTGCGCTATACGCAGCTGCGACTCGAGATCCCGCGCCTGCTCCTCAAGACGCCTGGCAGTAGCCTCGTGTTGGTTGGTTGTGAACTGTAGACAGGACTTGCAGTAGACGGGTTGCCCGTTGCCAACGGACACCTCAGCCTGGCAGCTCGCACAAACGATCTTGTGGGGCGGGGCAATCTCCGGTGCCGACCCGTTCTTGCCACGACAGTCCGGGCAGCGAGACGGCTCGTAGAACCATCCCTTCTCCCCGTACTCCTGCCGCTCGGCGGACGTGAACACGTAGTCTTTCCCACATTTCTTGCATACCAGGGCTTTGTCTCCCCACTTGGCCATGACGTACCTCCGAGAGCTGGTATTTGGCTATCTCACCGTGCCGGAGCAGCAACGGTGCGCATCATGGACGTGCCGAACAGGCTGCAAACAACACAAGGGGAACTTCTGGGCAAGGGCGCATGCGTCATCGCAACTCACTCCCCGCCGGGCCGCACCTCAATGGGGATCCTCGCCAGCTCCACCGGCGGGTCGCCCATTCTGACGACAACCTCGTACTGACCCGCAGGTACGGGCCGGCCAGCATCATCCTCCTGATCCCAGGCGCTACTGATGCCTCGCGAGCGGCCCGGCTCCAAGGTCGCCACCAGATCGCGCTGCGCCAGCGTCAGATGGCGCCTCGAATCCCAGGTCGGGGTGCCTGCCCGGGTTACTTGAACCCACCAACCAGGTAATTCGGATGCTATGGGCGTGCCGCGCTCCTTGTCCAGGCTCGACACTTTTACCTGGACAAACACAGGCTCGCCCCATGCATAGCGTACTTTGTCAGTGCTGACCTCATACACAATGCCGTTGGCCTGCACACGTTTCACTACAGTGGGAGTTGGGGCTGCTCGATCGGCATACAGCACCATGGCGATCGAGCCTATGAAGAGGATGACGGCAGCGGCGACGCCCGCGATCCTGTAGACATGCCAGCGCGCCCACCAATCCCGCCCATCGATGCGCTCACGCCACTCGCTCTTCCATTTGTCCGACTCCGGCATCGAAGGCGTGGTCCGCAGCGCTGAGCTCATGGCGCACAGTTGTGCGACCTCCTCCGCACACGCTCGGCAAGACTCCAGATGGGCATGTATCCGGCGGCTGTCGTCTTCACTTACCTCTCCGTCAACAAAAGCGGAGAGCTCCTCATATGGCGGACAATCCATGACAACGCTCCTACTTACTTAG